>NZ_CP192510.1:2252083-2573809 GCF_050613175.1 Halomonas sp. H5 | reverse complement strand
GTCGGCGGTGTGCGCTTGCGTCGGGGGGGCGTGGAGGGTCGCCAGCCATTCCCGGGCAGCACATGGCGATCGGGACTCCATGATCCGAGGGTTATCGCACGCCCGCCTTCCGAAACCAGCCAGGCCATGATGGCGTTCCTCGAGCCGGTGCGTCGCTTGGATGCGCTGTCCCGTCGGGCCAATATGTCGCGCGATTCCACGCTATCTTGAGGGCAGGCCGTTTCCGGCCGGCCAGCATTCAGGGAGGGAGCATGGACAGGCGGACGATTCGAGAGGGCGCGGGGCGGCTGGCGATGGCCCTGGGTCTGGGCATGAGTCTGGGCGTGAGCCTGGGCATGGCCCCGCTGGCCCTGGCCGAGGAGGGCATACGAGGCAGCCTGGATGGCGAGGCACGCCAGTGGTATATCCTGCGCCACGGCGACGACTCCAATGCCAGCTTCACCGACCTGGGCGGCCTCTATGCCGTCGACCTGGTGGGCTTCGTCGAGCCCGACGCCTGGGGCACCCGGGAGGCGCTGAGCATCAGCCTCACCCTGATGGGCGAGGAGGTCACCGAGTTCGACGTGGTGCACCTGATCGGCCATTCGGCGCTGCCGCCGGTCTACACCTCCGAGGCGGCGGAGATCACCCTGACCCTGGAGGCCTTCGAGGTGCGGGGCCCGGTGGCCCGGGTGGCCGGCCGAGTGGTGGGCACCCTGGCCCTGCAGCGGGTGCTGGGTGAGCCCCCCAGCCTGGAGGAGGGCATCGCCATCGATGTGCGTTTCGAGACCGAGGCGGAGCGGGTCGAGTTCTAGGCCCGGTGTCCGGTTCGCGGTTACTGGCGCTCGTCGCGGGTCGAGCGCAGCAGCACCCGATCCAGGCCGCGGCTGCTCAGCAGGCGCTTCAAGCCGGCGAACAGGTGGGTTGGCAGGGTCACCGCATAGCGCGGCCGGGGGCGGCGGCTCTCCAGGGCATGCACCAGCTTGGCGATGACCGCCTCGGGGCCCAGGGTGAAGGGCGCCTTGCCGGTCTGGTTGGCCAGGCGCGCCTCCACATGGCGATAGGTCTCGGCATGGGCGCTGTGTGCCACCTCGATATGGGCATGGAAGGCGCGCTGGGCGTTCTCCCGGAAGCGGCTGGTGATGGGGCCGGGCTGGATCAGGCTGACATGGATGCCGCTGCCGGTGAGCTCCTGGCGCAGGGTGTCGGTGAGCCCTTCCAGGGCGAACTTGGAGCAGACATAGGCGCCGCGATAGGGCAGGGCGGCGAAGCCCAGCACCGAGCTGTTCTGGACGATACGTCCATGGCCCTGGGCGCGCATCGCGGGAATGACCCGGCAGGTCAGCTCGTGGGTGCCCAGCAGGTTGGTCTCCAACTGGGCACGCAGGGTCTCCCGGCTGAGGTCCTCCACCGCCCCGGGCTGCCCATAGGCGCCGTTATTGAAGAGGGCGTCCAGGCGTCCGCCGGTGCGGGCCAGCACCTCATCCACCGCGGCGGTGATGCTGTCGCTGTCGTCCAGGTCCAGCGCCAGGGCCTCCAGGCCTTCGTTACCCAACCGGGCCACGTCGGCCGCGCGGCGAGCCGTGGCGAACACCCGCCAGCCCCGCGCCTTGAGGGCATGGGCGGCGGCGTGGCCGATGCCGCTGGAACAGCCGGTGATCAGGATGCGGCGGGGATCCTCGGGGGCCGACAAGGGGCGTCTCCTGTGGTGGCGGTAGGGGGCTTACTGTGGCGGCTTCACGGCACCGGGGCAAGGGCACCATGCCGGCGGCGACGCCTCGATTCCCGGCGCGACCGCCGGATGGACGGGACGCGCCGGCCGTGGCATGAATGGCGAGGCGAACACATTGCGCAAGGGAGGGCCGGGCATGGTCGTGGCGCTGGTGGCGGGACTGGTCTGTTTGATTCTCGGGGCCGAGGCGCTGGTGCGCGGCGCCTCCCGGCTGGCCGCCCGGGCGGGGATTCCGCCGCTGATCATCGGCCTCACCGTGGTGGCCTTCGGCACCAGTTCCCCCGAGCTGGCGGTGAGCGTCAAGGCGGCCTTCGATGACCAGGCCGCCATCGCCCTGGGCAACGTGGTGGGCAGCAATATCTTCAATGTGCTCTTTATTCTCGGGCTCTCCGCCCTGGTCGTGCCCCTGGTGGTCGCCCGGCAGTTGATCCGCCTGGATATTCCGGTGATGATCGGCCTCTCCCTGCTGGTCTGGCTGCTGGCCGCCAACGGCCAGTTGGGGCGCCTGGAGGGCCTGCTGCTGGTGGCGGGGCTGGTGGGTTATCTCGGTGTCCTGTGGCGCCAGGCCCGGCGCGAGGCGGTCCCCGAGTCAGACGCGTCGCGGGTGGTGTCGGGGCACTGGGCCTGGCAGGTGGCACTGGTGGTGGGTGGCCTGGCGCTACTGGTGCTGGGCTCGCGCTGGCTGGTGGATGGCGCCGTGAGCCTGGCCCAGGCCCTGGGCGTCGGCGAGCAGGTGATCGGCCTGACCCTGGTCGCCGCCGGGACCTCGCTGCCGGAGGTGGTCACTTCGCTGGTCGCGGCCCTGCGTGGCGAACGCGATATCGCCGTGGGCAATGTGGTGGGCAGCAACGTCTTCAACCTGCTGGGGGTACTGGGCCTGACCGTGGCGTTGGCACCCGCGGGCATCCAGGTCCCCCCGGCGATGATCGCCTTCGACTTGCCGGTCATGCTGGCGGTGGCCCTGGCCTGCCTGCCCCTGGGCTTCACCGGCGGCACCATCGTGCGCTGGGAGGGCGCGGTGCTGTTCGGCTACTACCTGGCCTATACCCTCTACCTGATCCTCGCCTCGGCCCACCACGCGGCGCTGCCGGCCTTCGCCACCGTGATGCTTTACTTCGTGGTGCCGATCACCGTCCTGACCCTGGCGGTGGTGGCGATCCAGGAGGCGCGGCGCCGCTGAGTGTCCGTGGCCTCAAGTATTGGCGCCCGCCGCCGATAGGATAGGGAGCAGTGATCTCACGCCAGCTTCATCGCTACCCATAACCATAAGAACCCTTCACTGCCGTCTGCCTCGGGCGCCCGACGCCCCGGGGACTCCTAGACTCGTTCTTAAGGAAGTGCTCGATGAAGCTGTTGCACCGACTCACCATGGGCAAGAAGTTTGCCCTGACCCTGCTGGTTCCCCTCCTCGCGATAACCGGCCTCGCCGCGGTGGGCGTCGTCGAACGTCAGGCCGTGACCCATGAGATGGCTCGTCTGGAGCGCCTGATGCACCTGGCCGAGGAGAGCGGTCGCCTGGTGCATCAATTGCAGCGGGAGCGCGGCATGAGTGCCGGCTACCTGGGCAGCGAAGGGCGGGAATTCGCCGCCGCCCTGGAGGAGCAGCGCCGGGCCAGTGATCGCGCCGGCGAGGCCCTGGTGGCGCTCGTGCCTGCCCTCGACTCCGGGCTGCTCGGCGAACAGGCGAGTACCCGGCTCGACGAGGTCCGGGCCGGCCTGGCCGACCTGGGGCGTTATCGTCAGGGCGTCGATGCCCTGGAGCCCAGTGCCGAACAGGCCATCCGCCACTACACCGCCATCACCAGCGCCCTGATCGACGGCGTCGGTGCCCTGGGGGCGGGCGTCGAGGATGGCGGGCTGGTACGCCGGCTGGCCGCCTACACCCAACTGCTCAATGCCAAGGAGCTGGCCGGTATCGAGCGTGCCGTGCTCGCCAATGCCTTCGCCGCCGATCGCTTCACGCCGGCCCTGCATCGTCGTTTCATGAGCCTGGTGGGGGAAGAGGCCGCCTACCTGAATGGCTTCCAGCGCTTCGCCAGCGCCGCGGTGCGGGACCGCTATGCCGAGGCGATGGCACGGCCGGTGGTAGCCGAGGTGGCGGCCCTGCGCGAGCGGGCCATGGCCGGCGCCGGTCAGGGAGGCTTCGGGGTGGCGCCCGGGCACTGGTTCGAGCGCCAGACCGCCAAGATCGACCTGCTACATGATCTGGAGACCGCCCTGAGCGCCGACCTGGTGGCCGCCAGTCAGGCACGCTATCGAGAGGCCCGGCACGCCCTGCTGGCCTACCTGGGGCTGGCCTTGCTGGTCTGGGCGGTGGCGATCGGCCTGGCCCTGTTGGTCAGCCGCAGCATCGTCATCCCGCTGCGCCGTACCCTGGCCCAGATCGCCGCCAGCGAGGGTGATCTGAGTCGACGCCTGGAGGTGCTGGGCAGCGACGAGCTGGCGGCGCTCAATCGTGCCAACAATGCCGCCACCGAGACCACCGAACGCCTGGTCGCCAGTATCCAGCGGGGCGCCGCCTCGATCCATGGCGCCAGTGGCGAGATCGCCCAGGGTAACCAGGCGTTGGCCGAACGCACCGAGGAACAGTCCAGCTCCCTGGTGGAGACCGCCAGCAGCATGGAGCAGATCACCGTCACCGTGAAGCAGACCGCCGATTATGCCGCCCAGGCCAGTCGTCTGACCGGCGAGGTGGATGGCCAGGCCCGGGAGGCCAGTCGGGTCGCCGGCGAGGCCCGCGAGGCGATGGTGGCCATCAAGGACGCCAACCAGCGGGTCACCACCATCGTCGAGGCCATCGATGCCATCGCCTTCCAGACCAACCTGCTGGCGCTCAATGCCTCGGTGGAGGCGGCCCGGGCCGGGGAGCAGGGGCGCGGCTTCGCGGTGGTGGCCGGCGAGGTACGCCAACTGGCCGGTCGCTGTGCCGAAGAGGCGAATCAGATCCGTGCCCTGGTCGATGCCAGTGTCCTGCGCACCGAAGAAGGCGAACGCCTGGTCGACGATTCCGCTCAGCGGCTCGACACCATTACCTCGGGCGTCGGCCGGGTGGCCCATTTCGTGGAGGAGATCGCCGCCGCCGCCGGGGAGCAGTCGGCGGGCATCGAGCAGATTCATCGGGCCATCGCCCAACTGGAGACGGTGACCCAGCACAATGCCAGCCTGGTGGAGCAATCCGCCGCCGGCACTCGGGCCCTGGACGACCAGGCCGCCGACCTGGCCGCGCGGGTCGGCCACTTCCGGGTCGGGAAGGACCTGCTGGCACCGTCCGCCGCCCCCGTCCCGCCTTCGCCTCGGAGGATCGGTACGCCGGCCTAGGGCCGCTACCGCTGAACCGCCGGTGATCGGCAGGGGTGCGGAGAGCGGGGCCCCCCTCGCGGGAATGGACTAGCTTGAAAGCACAGGGGCCGAGAGCCGGGCCACCCCTGGCCGGCTCGATGACCGGCGGGCGCCGGCCCGGCCCAGCCGCCAAGCGGTAGGCGCCCAACCGCGCCTCGGGCAGGTCATCATGGATATCCCACGCTTCGCCGAGTCGGCCATCGGCTTCACCCGCAGCCCCCTGGGCATCATCGCGCTCTTTATCGTCCTGGTATACGGCTTCGCCTCCCTGGTGGTGGGGCTCGGCAACAACCTCGCCGAGCATGTCGTGCCGCTGATCTACTTTATGGTGGGGTTTCCGGTGGTGGTGTTCTTCGGTTTCCTGTGGCTGGTCGCCCGGCACCACAACAAGCTCTATGGCCCCGCCGACTTTCAGGACGAGGAGAACTTCCTCAAGGCGCAGATGGCCACCGCCGCCTCCCTGGCGGCGGCCTCGATCAAGCACCCGGGAGGCGAGGGGGATGGCGGCGAGACCCAGTTGCGCTCCATCGTCGATACCGTCTCGGTGATGCCCCGCACCAGGGTGGAACCATGGCGTCGGCGCCTGCTATGGGTAGACGATCATCCGGAGAGCAACACCTTCGAGCGCCAGGCCTTCGCCGCCCAGGGCATCGAGGTCGTGCTGGCGCGCTCCACCGATGAGGCCCTGGCCTTGCTGAGTTCGCAGCGCTTCGCGGTGATCATCTCGGATATGGGGCGCCGGGAGGGTCCCCGGGAGGGCTATGTGCTGCTGGAGGCGCTGCGCGCCAGGGGCGACTCGACCCCGGTGATCATCTATGCCGGCTCGAGCCGACCCGAGCATAAGCAAGAGGCCCGGGAACGCGGTGCCCTGGACTCCACCCATCGCGTCGAGGAGCTCTTCCAATGGGTGATGGAGACGATCCAGCAGAGGGGAGCCGGATCAGCGCAGCCACCAGCGGTAGAGCCACGCCAGTAGGCGGCCGCCATAGGGCGGGTAGATCAGGCGCGCGGCATTGAGGCGCCCCTTATGGTAGATGCCCTTGGCATGGCTGAAGGTGAGAAAGCCCTCGTGGCCGTGGTAGCGGCCCATGCCGGAGGCGCCGACGCCGCCGAAGGGCAGGTCATCCTGGGCGACCTGCATCACGCAGTCGTTGAGGCACATGCCGCCGGCATGGCTCCTCTCCAGCACCCGCTGTTGCTCGGCGCGCTCGACGCCGAAGTAGTAGAGCGCCAGGGGCCGGGGGCGCGCGGCGATATAGGCCAGCGCCTGGTCCAGGGTGTCGTAGGGCACGATCGGCAGCAAGGGCCCGAAGATCTCCTCCTGCATCACCCGCATCGCCTCGCTGACCTCCAGCAGCAGGGTCGGCGCCATCAGGCGGCTGCCCGCCGCAAGCCCCTCGTCACCCACCAAGGGCACCGCCCTGGCGCCCTTGGCCTCGGCATCGGCAAGCAGCGCCCGCAGGCGCTCATGGTGGTGGTCATTGATGATCCAGGTGGCATCCGGGTTGTCGGCCAGGCCCGGCAGCTGGCGCCGCACCCGGGTGGTCAGCGCCTCGACCAGCTCCGCCACCCGATGGCGGGGGCAGAGCACATAGTCCGGGGCCACGCAGGTCTGGCCGGCGTTGAGTCCCTTGCCGAAGGCCAGGCGCTCGGCGGTGCGGGGCATCGATACCCCGTCGCCGATCAATGCCGGCGACTTGCCGCCCAGCTCCAGGGTCACCGGGGTCAGGTTCGCCGCGGCGGCTTGCATCACCCGGCGGCCCACGGCGGTGCTGCCGGTGAACAGCAGATGATCGAAGGGCAGGGCGGCGAAGGCCTCGGCCACCGCCACCTCGCCGCCCACCACCGCGACCCGGGCCTCGTCGAAGGCCTCGGCGAGGACCCGGCGCAGGGCCTCGCCGCTGGCCGGGGTCGCCTCGCTGACCTTGATCAGCGCCCGATTGCCGGCGGCCAGCGCCGAGATCAGCGGCCCGATGGCCAGGTAGAGGGGGTAGTTCCAGGGCACCATGATGCCCACCACCCCCAGCGGCTGGTAGGTCACCCGGGCCCGGGCCGGCTGGAAGGGCAGGCCGACCCGCCGCCGGGAGGGGCGCATCCAGCCTTTCAGTCGGCGGCGATTGAAGCGAATCCCCTCCAGGGCCGGCAGCAGCTCCGCCAGCCGCGTCTCGTCATGGCTGCGGTGGCCGAAGTCGCGGGCGATGGCCTCACAGAGGGCCTCCTGGTGGCGCACCAGGGCGGCCTCCAGGCGGGCCAGGTCGTCGCGGCGGCGTTCCGCACTCGGCATCGGGTCGCCGGCGAAGGCCTGTCGCTGGGCCGCGAAGAGCCGCTCCAGGCGGGCGATGGCGGCGGCATCCGTGGTGGGCAGGGCGGCATCCATGGCGACTCCTCGGCAGGGTGTGCCGCCAGGATTAGGCATCCCGCGGGGGCGGTCAACTCGCGGTTGCCGCGCTGCCGCTCAGTGCCGCTTGTTCGGCGACTCCGGCGACTCGCCCCGGGCGGCGCCGTGGGGGCCATGACGATGCAGCAGCAGGTGGGCACCCAGACAGAGCACCATGGGCAGCAGCAGCCAGGCGCCGTTCCCGGGGGCGTCGCTGCGCGATATCAGCAGCAGCATGGCGCCACCCATCACCGCCAGGCAGGCGAACATCATGGCGTGGTGATAGCGGTTCATCGGGAGCCTCCTTCGATCATGGGCCGGCGGGCGAAGCGTCGCTTGAGCAGCAGGGAGTTGCCGATCACCGACAGGGAGCTGGCGGTCATGGCGATGACCCCGATCATCGGATGCAGCAACCCCAGGGCGGCGACGGGGATCGCCGCCAGGTTGTAGCCGCTGGCCCAGATCAGGTTCTGGACGATCTTGCCGAAGGTGGCGCGGGAGAGGTGCATGGCGTCCACCACGCCGGTCAGTTCGCCGCTCACCAGGGTCACGTCGGCGGCCTCGATGGCCACGTCGGCCCCGGCGCCGATGGCGATGCCCACATTGGCCTGGGTCAGGGCCGGGGCGTCGTTGATGCCGTCGCCGACCATGGCCACATGATCGCCGTAGCGGGCCTGCAGGGCGCGGATGGCCTCGACCTTGCCCTCGGGCAGGACCCCGGCCTGGACCTCGTCGATGCCCACCTCCTCGGCGATGGCCCGGGCGGCCCGCTCGTTGTCGCCGGTGACCATCACCACGTGCAGGCCGAGGGCGTGCATGCCGCGGATGGCCTCCACCGATTCCGCCTTGAGGGTATCGGCCACGGCCACCAGCCCCAGGGCCTGGCCATCGGCGGCCACGATCACCACGCTGCGCCCGAGGGATTCCAGGCGGCTCAGTTCTTTGTCCAGCGCCTCCAGGCCATGAATTCCATTCTCCTCCAGCAGCCGGCGGTTGCCGATCAGTACACGGGCCTCGTCCACCTTGCCAGAGACGCCACGGGCCCCGGTGGAGCGGAATTCGCTGACCTCGCCGGGCGTCACGCCGCGCTCCCCGGCGCCGTCGACGATGGCCCGGGCGATGGGGTGCTCGGAGGCGTGCTCGACGCTGGCGGCGAGCCGCAGCAGGCGCGCCTCCGCGACGCCCTCGGCGGCGACCACCTCGGTGAGGCGGGGCTCGCCGCGGGTGATGGTGCCGGTCTTGTCGAGCACCATCACCTTGACGTCCTTGAAGGTCTGGATCGCCTCGCCGGAGCGGATCAGGATACCGCGTTCGGCGCCGATGCCGGAACCCACCATCAGCGCCGTGGGGGTGGCCAGGCCCAAGGCGCAGGGGCAGGCGATGACCAGCACGGCGATGGCGGCGAGGATGGCAAGGATCGGTGTGGTTGCGGTGGGATCGACCCAGGGCAGGAAGGTGGCGCCCCAGTCGAGGATCGGGCGCAGCGTCTCCGGCATCAGCAGCCAGGCCGCCAGGCTGACCAGGGCGATGACCAGTACCGCCGGCACGAAGCGCCCGGTCATGCGGTCGGCGAACTCCTGGATCGGCACCCGGGAGCCCTGGGCCTGATCGATCAGGCGGACCACCTGGGCGAGGAAGGTGTCGCCACCGACGCGGGTCGCCTTGACCCGCAGGCGACCCTCCTTGTTGAGGGTGGCGCCGATCACGCTGTCGCCGGTGCTCTTGTAGACCGGGATCGACTCGCCGGTGGCGAGGGATTCGTCGAGATGGCTCTCGCCCTCGATGACCTCGCCGTCGGTGGGGATCTTGTCGCCGGGACGCACGATCATGATGTCACCCGGTGCCAGCTCTTTAACCGGCACCTCGATTTCCTCACCGTCGCGCTCCACCCGCGCCGTCTTGGCGCCCAGGGTCAGCAAGCGGCGGATGGCCTGGGAGGCGCGCCCCTTGGCCAGGGCCTCCAGGTAACGGCCCAGCAGGTGGAAGGTCATAATGGTGGCGGCCATCTCGACGAAGGAGGTCATCGGGGTCACGAAGCCGACCAGGCCGATCAGGTAGGGCGGCAGGCTGCCCATGGAGATCAGCACGTCCATGTTGAAGGTGCCGTTCCTCAGCGAGCGCCAGGTCGACTTGTGGGTGGCGATACCGCCGTAGAGAAACACCACCGGGAAGGCCAGCAGCGCGACGATGGCCAGGTAGCCGGGAATCGGCCGCCAGAACATCTGCGGTATCATCAGCAGCATGATCAGGGTGGTAGGTACGGCGGCGATCCATAGCCGCCGGCGGGCCCGGGTCAGATAGGCCTCCTCGATCGCGGCCCCGGCCTCGGCGTCCTGTGCCGCCTCGCCCTCGACGGCGGCCACCTCATAGCCGGCGCCTTCCACGGCGCTGCGAAGCCTCTCGCCATCCGGGCCACCGTCGCGCACCGCCACCGCGACCCGATGGTTGGCGATATTGGTATGGATCTCGCCCACGCCCTCCAGGCGGGTCAGGGTGGTGCGCACGATGCCGGCGCAGTGGTCGCTGCCCATCCCGGGCACGGTCAGGGTAATGGTCGTCGCGGTGGTCTCGGTCATGGCACGGCTCTCAATGGCATGGCTCTCGATGGCATGGCGGGGCGATCGTTCGCCTCGGGGTGGGCGAGTGCCACGTTCACTGGTGAGTGTCGTGGTCGTCGGGACCGACGACGCCAGGAAGCGCCTCTTGCATCTGCTGGCGCTGTTCGTCGGTGAGCAGCTCGTGCATGGCATTGCGCAGGCGCACCCGCTCCGCCAGCATCTCGCCATGCACCTCCGCCATCTGCCCATGCAGGGCCTGCACCGCTTCGGGATCGGGGCGCTCACCCTGCATCTCGGTCATCAGGTCGTCGCTC
The DNA here is from genome assembly GCF_050613175.1 of Halomonas sp. H5. Taxonomy (GTDB): domain Bacteria; phylum Pseudomonadota; class Gammaproteobacteria; order Pseudomonadales; family Halomonadaceae; genus Bisbaumannia; species Bisbaumannia salifodinae. The sequence continues at coordinate 2,563,510 of NZ_CP192510.1, read as the reverse complement.
AGATTCATCAATCGCGCCATGCGCTCGAACTGGGCGGGGCGGTGTGCCTGCCTCAGCTCGCGCAGCTGGAGACGCTGCTCGTCGTTCAACTGGGGCATCGGGGGCTCGCCCATCATCGGGCAGGGCATCATCATGCCGGGCCCCATGCCCTGGCCGCTCATCATGCCGGGTCCCATACCCTGGCCGCTTATCATGCCCGGCATCATCCCGGGGTCCATTCCCTGGGCGACGACCATGCCGCTGCCGGCGAGTCCCAGCGCTAGAGAGAGGCCCAAGGCCATAGTGCGTCGACGAAGTTTCATGATCTGACTCCTGGGGCCATAGGCCCACTGCGAACTGTCTGGCCGCGAGGGCCGAAGAGGGTGCCGCTTGTCCGAGGCGCCGGTCAGGGCCTAGCCGCCTCGTCGAGGTGATGGCGGCGAGGCGAGCCGGACCGGACTCAGGAGCGAAAGCGCTGGGTCAGCAAATAGAGCGGGGGAGGCGGGGCCATCACCTGCCCCGGGGAGGACAGCCGTGGCAATCTCGTCCGGGGGGCGGCGGCGGTGGGCTGGGAGAGGGGGGCGAGCGCGACGGGCTCGGCATCCGCCGTGTGGGCCCGCAGCGCCGCCAGGGTGGGGCGCTCCTGGGGGTGTCCATGGTGGCAGTGGGGATCGTCGGACGTGGCGATGGGCGCCGGAACCTGGTCGGAGAGCCGGTCATGGGCGCTCGCCGTGGTCGAGGCCAGCAGCACGAGCAGGAGTATCACCAGCAGGCAGCCGGGCAGCCTGGGCAGGGGGGAGAGCTTGCTCGGTTGAGGCGTCGGGCCGGAGTTCACCATGCTGGTCAATCCTCGCGGGAGTGATGCCCTTACCATAGTGCACAACGCCCGGCCCCTTCTTGATCTGTATCACCCTTGTTGTCGCCTCGACCTCCGGGGCCGTTCCCCGATGGCTCCAGCAGTGCTGGCGAGGGCGGCCGACGCTGCCGTTGCCCTGGCCGCGAGTCCGGCGCGATCCCGTGCCCCGGGCGGCAGTTAGACCATGGTCTAAGCCTCGTTTTTCGCTCATTCGTTGACACCCCCGCGCGGCGACGACTAGGCTCAACGGCGAAAGTTACCGGTAACATCGGGTTGGTTACCAGAGACCCGTTACCCGACCCCGAATGCCGCCCTGCCGGCGGCATCGACCAACAACAACGCCGATCACGGAGTCACGCCATGACACCTCGTTGGAGCCACGCCGTCGCCCTGACCGGGGCCGCCATCCTCTCCCTTGGCATCGCCCAGGCCCAGTCCCCCGAGCTCTCCGCGCCCCCCGCCATCGACGGCGAGGTGGTAGGGGATCACGGCAGCCATACCATCCGCATGGGCTTTGGCCTCTCGGAGGGCTCGCCCCAGTACCTCTCCAGCCGCTACTTCGCCGATATCCTCGAGCAGCGCAGCGAGGGCCGCCTGACGGTGCAGGTCTTCCCCAACAGCCAGTTGGGGGACGATGTGCAGATGATGGAGATGCTGCAGACCGGCACCCTGGACATGACCTACCCCTCCAGCTCGGCGGCCACCTCCTATGTCTCCGAGCTGGCGGTCTTCGACCTGCCCTTCCTGCTGCCCAGCCGCGAGGCGGCCATCGAGGTGCTGCAGAGCGAGGCGGCCCAATCGATGCTGGACGCCTTCGAAGGCAGCGGCATCAAGGCCCTGACCTTCTCCGAGAACGGCTATCGCCAGCTCTCCAACAGCGCCCGTCCGGTGGCCAGCCCGGAAGATGTGGCCGGCCTGGACGTGCGCGGCCTGACCGTGCGTACCATGGAGAACCCGGTGCACCTGGCGATCTGGGAGGCGCTGGGCGCCAACCCCACGCCGATGGCCTTCGGTGAGCTCTTCTCGGCCATGGAGCAGGGCGTGGTGGACGGCCAGGAGAACCCCTGGAGCACCATCCTTACCTCCAACTTCCAGGAAGTGCAGGACTACGGCTCCGAGACCCGCCACGTCTACACGCCCTTCGTGATGATGATGTCGGAGCGCACCTGGGACCGCCTGCATCCCGACTACCAGGCCCTGGTGCAGGAGGCGGCCCGCCAGTCGGCGGCCTACGAGATCCAGATCAGCGCCGAGTATGACGACTGGGCCCGGGAGCAGCTCGAGGAGCGCGGCATGCAGATCACCCGCCTGGACGACGCGCAGATCGCCGCCTTCCAGGAGGCCGTGCAGCCGGTCTATGAAGAGTGGGCGCCGGAGATCGGCGAGGAGCTGATCGCCGAGATCCAGCGGATCGCCGCTTCCGTCGCCGACGACCAATAAGACCGGTCTACGCCGACCAAGCCCAGCCTTACCCCGATGTTCGACCCGGCGGGGCCTCGATGGCCCCGCCACTCGCCTCAGGAGTCCCGCGATGGACACCCAAGCCACCCCTGATCCCCACGCCTACGTGGAGGATCCCAACCGCCGCCCCCTGGAGCTGGATATCGAGCAGCGCCGCGGGCCGGCGCCGTTCCGCTGGCTCACCGTGATCATGGAGCAGCTGATCGCGGCCCTGCTGGTGGCGCTGATCCTGGCGGTCTCCGCCAATGTGGTGGGCCGTTCCCTGTTCAACCATGCCCTGCCCTGGGCCGACGAGCTGGCCCGCATGCTGTTTATCTGGCTGGTGTTCGTGGGCGCCGCGGCGGCCTTCGCCCGCTATGAGCATATCGCCGTGGATTTCCTGGTGCGCCGCCTGCCGCCCCGGGGGGCCTACCTGCTCTATCTGATCCAGCACCTGATCATCGCCGCCCTGATGGGGGTGATCCTGTGGGGCGGGGCGCTGGTGGTCAGCCGCTCCACGGCCAGCACCGCCCTGCTCGGGGTGCCCTGGAACCTGATCAATGCCTCGCTGATCCTGTGTGCCGCCTTTATCGGCGCGGTAGCCCTGTGGCGCGCCTGGCAGAGCCTGGTGCGCCTCCTTTCCCCCACCTCCGGGAGCTGATGTCATGTTGTGGATCTTCCTGGCGATCCTCTTCGCCTCCATCGCCCTGGGCCTGCCCATCGCCTTCGGGCTCGGGGTGGCGGCCGTGGTCATGGCCGTGCTCTCCGATATTCCCCTGTCGATCCTGATCGAGCAGTCGATCCGCGGGGTCAATAGTTTTCCGCTGCTGGCGATTCCCTTCTTTATCCTGGTGGGGGAGGTGATGAGCGCCGGCGGCATCGCCCGTCGCCTGATGGACCTGGCCGGCGCCCTGGTGGGCTTTATCCGCGGCGGCCTGGGCCAAGTGGCGATCACCGGCTCGATGTTCTTTGGCGGCATCAGCGGCTCGGCGGTGGCGGATACCGCCGCCACCGGGGCGATGATGATTCCCTCCATGACCCGCCAGGGCTATACGGCGCCCCAGGCCACCGCCATCAACACCGTCTCCTCGGTGATCGGCATCATCATTCCGCCGTCGATCCCGCTGATCCTCTACGGCATCGTCACCGAGACCTCCATCAGCCGGCTGTTTATCGCCGGCATCGTGCCGGGGCTGCTGATCGGCCTGGCCTTGATGGTCACCACCTTTATCATGGCCAGCCTCGAGCACGCCGGGCAGACCCGCAAGTTCCGCCTGGCGCCGCTGTGGCAGGCCTTCAAGGCCGCCTGGCTGGCCCTGGTGCTGCCGGTGATCGTGGTCGGCGGCATCATCGCCGGGGTCTTCACCGCCACCGAGGCGGCGGTGGCGGCGCTGCTCTACTCGCTGTTTATCTCGGTGGTCTGCTACCGGGAGATCCGCCTCGGCGACCTCTGGGGCATGTGCATCCGCACCGCGCGGCTCACCGGCATGGTGATGCTGCTGCTGGCCTTCGCCACCGTGATCGCCTGGTTTTTGACCATCAATCTGGTGCCCCAGACCCTGGTGCAGCAGGTCCAGGCGATCACCCAGGAGCCCTTCCTGTTGCTGTTGATCGTGGCGGCGCTGCTGCTGCTGATCGGCTTCGTGATGGACCTGACCCCGGCCATGGTGATCATGGCGCCGATGCTGGCCCCCATCGTCACCTCGGTGGGCGTCGATCCCGCCTACTTCGGGGTGCTGATGGCCTTTATCCTCGGCATCGGCCTGCTGACTCCGCCGGTGGGTACCTGCCTCTATGTGGGCTGTGGCGTCGGCAAGGTCTCCATGGAGTCCCTGGTCAAGGCGATGCTGCCCTACTACGCGGCCCTGCTGGTGATGCTGCTGGTGCTGGTGGCCTTCCCCGGCCTGGTCACCTGGTTGCCCGATCTGACCGCCGTGCGCGGCAACTGAGAGGGAGGGCGAGCATGACGGCGTCTTACCCTATCCCGGCCACCTGGCTATCTGGTCTGGCCGCCCTGACCGCCATACGCGGCAACTGAGACGAGGAGTGAGCGTGATGGCGAATATGCCCCGGCATTCTTGCCGTATCCCGGCCGCCTTTGGCGGCAACCGAGACGAGGAGTGAGCGTGACTCAGGCTTCCTACCCCACGGCTTCCTACCGCATCCTGGTGATGGGCGTCTCCGGCTCGGGCAAGTCCCATGTCGGCCGCCTCCTGGCGCGGCGCCTTGGCGCCGATTTCATCGACGGCGATGACCACCATAGCGCCGCCAACGTGGCCAAGATGGCCCGCGGCACCCCGCTCACCGACGACGACCGGCGCGGCTGGCTCGACACCCTGGCGGGGCGCTTCGCCGACTATCGCCGCCGCGATGCTTCGGTGGTGATCGCCTGCTCGGCGCTCAAGGCGCGCTATCGCGGGCGGCTGCGCCGCGGCGATCCCGAGCTGCGCATCCTCTATCTGGACGGCGAGCGGGCCTTGCTGCGCGAGCGCCTCGGTTCCCGCCGGGGGCACTTCTTCAAGGGCGATGCCATGCTCGCCAGCCAACTCGCCGACCTGGAGCCGCCGACCCCGGCGGAGGCCACGGTGGCGACCATCGCCGAGGCCCCCGAGGCCATCGTCGAGGCCTTTGTCGCGGCGCTGGGGCAGGGCGGAGGCGAGGCATGATTTACCCGGGCAACTCCGCTAAGGTGTGGCCCTGATTTCAGCGACGGGCGAGCCATGGTGAAGAAGAAGCGTCCCACCCTCCAGGATATCGCCGACAAGGTCGGCGCCACCAAGATGACCGTGAGTCGCTGCCTGCGCGACCCCGCCACGGTCTCGGAGGGGCTGCGTGAGCGCATCTTCGAGGTGGCCGAACAGCTCGGCTATATCCCCAACCGGGCCCCGGATATCCTCTCCAAGGCACGCAGCCACGCCATCGGCGTGCTGGTGCCCTCGCTGACCAACCAGGTGTTCGCCGAGGTGATCGTCGGCATCGAGGAGGTCACCGAGCCGGCGGGTTACCACCTGATGCTCTCCCACTACGGCTACGACGAGGCCCTGGAGGAGCGCAGCCTGGCCTCGCTGCTCTCCTACAACGTGGATGGGGTGATCCTCTCCGACAGCCAGCACAGCCCGCGCAGCCTGCGCATGCTGGAGACCGCCGGCATCCCCACGGTGGAGATCATGGACAGCCGCACTCCGCCGCTGCACCAGGCGGTGGGCTACGACAACGTGGCGGCGGCCCGGGCCATGGTGGAGGCGATGCTTGCCCGGGGCCGGCGCCATGTGGTCTACCTGGCGGTGCGCCTGGATGCCCGCACTCGCCAGCGTGGCGAGGGCTACGCGGCGGCCATGGCGGCCCAGGGCCTGGCGCCGGTTACCCTGCAGAGCGGCCAGCGCTCCTCCTACAGCGTCGGCGCCGAGCTGATGGGCGAGGTGCTGGACAAGTACCCGGAGACCGACGGCCTCTTCTGCACCAACGATGACGTGGCCCTCGGCGCCTACTTCGAGTGCCTGCGCCGGGGCATCCCGGTGCCGGAGCGCCTGGCCATCGCCGGCTTCCACGGCCACGACGTCGGCCAGGTGATGGCGCCGCCCCTGGCCAGCGTGATCACCCCGCGCCGGGCCATCGGCGAACGCGCCGCCAGGGAACTCTTGAGCCGCCTGGAGGGCCGGCCCATCGAGCAGGACACCATCGACCTGGGTTATCGCCTCGCCTTCGGCGGCACCCTTTAGCCGCTCGTCTGCCCGCTGCAGTCGTGGTGGGTATCCCCTGATGAATACCGAGCCAGCCAGGGCAATACCGCCTCGGCGGGCATGGGCCTGGCGATCGTGTAGCCCTGCACGAGAGGACAGTCCAGTTTCAGCAGTGCCTCACAATGCGTAGTGGACTCGGCCCCTTCGGCAATCACCTGGAGCCCCAGTCGCCGGGTCATCTGCAGGATGCCGTGAACCAGGGGCGCATCACGGGGATCATTCAGCATGTTGGTGATGAGGCTCTTGTCGATCTTGAGGGTGTCGATCGGTAGCTCGCGCAGGTGTGATAGTGATGAGTAGCCGGTTCCGAAGTCATCGAGGGCGACGGAGAGGCCCCATTCTCGGCAGCGGCTCAGGGTGTGTGAGATGGTGTCAACATCCTCGATCGCCACGTTTTCCTGAAACTCCAGCTCCAGCAGGTTACCGGGAATACCGGGATATCGGGAGAGCAGGGTGCGTAATCTGTCGGTGAACTCGGGGCACGCCAGGTGATTGGCACTGACGTTGAAGCTGACCGGCACTTGCTGGCCGTGGCGCAGCCATTGGTGAACCTGTCCTAGGACGCCATCGATCACCCATTCGCCCATCAGGTGCTCCAGGCGGGTACCCAGGATCGTTGAGAGGAAACGAGAAGGTTTGAGGAGACCATGCTTCGGGTGTTGCCAGCGCAGCAGGGCTTCGAATCCAAGCACCTCACGGGTGAGCAGGTTGACCTTGGGTTGGTAGTGCAGAAGGAATTCACCCCTCGACAGTGCCTGTTCGATACGTGCGATGGCCTGGGGGCTTTGGAGTTCGACCGGTGGCTGCAGTGGGTTGAAGAGATGATAGCGGTTCTTGCCACTGCGCTTGGCCTGATACATTGCCTGATCCGCGTGGCGAAGTAGGATCTCCGCTTCCTCATCGTCGTGGGGGAAGAGGGTGACGCCGAGGCTCCCGGAGACCCTGACCAAGGCATCATCGATGGTGACCGGGCGGTTGATGGCCTGCAACATACGCTCGATGACGCCGAGGCATTCGTCCGTATCGTGGAGTTCCGTGAGCAGAATGGCGAACTCGTCCCCACCGAGGCGGGCCAGCAGGTCGCTAGAGCGGATGACATGACGCAACCGCTCACTCACTACGATCAGTAACTGATCCCCCGCGGCATGACCGAAACGGTCGTTGATGGCCTTGAAGCCATCCAGGTCGAGGTGGCAGACCGCCAGCACCTCCTGAGTATCTCGGGCACGCTTCAGGGCCTCCTCGAGGCGCTCGGAGAAATAGGGACGATTCGCAGCATTGGTCAGGGCGTCATGGTGCGCCAGGTATCGCAACTCCTCCTCGTGGCGCTTCAGGTGGGTGATGTCCGAGAAGTTGCCGACATAATGCAGCACCTGCCCTGCACTGTCTCTGACCATAGAAAGCGAGAAAAGCAGCGGGTAGGCCTTGCCGCTCTTGTGACAACCCCACAGCTCGCCTTTCCAGCTGTCGCTTTCCTTCAGGTGCTGCCAGATGGCGGTGCGAAAATCCCTGCCATGTTGCCGTGACATCAGGAAGGTCGGATCCTGGCCGATGGCATCTTCTCGGGAAAAGCCCGTGATACGGGTGAAGGCGGGGTTGATATCCTGGATTCGGATGCTGGCGTCCATGACCATGATGCCTTCATAACATGATTCGAAGACACTGGCGGCCAGTCGCAGCTGATTTTCGGCCTGGCGCTGCTCGGTGATATCGATACCGATGCAGATCATCTCGCCGCTTGGCAAGGTGATATTGGCCCACAGGGTCGTCAGCTGCCGGCCGTCGCGAGTGGTGGGATTCCACTCCTGGAACTTGGAGCCACTGTCCGCGTTCAAGCCGCTAATGAGCTTCTGGTAATGGGCTTGGTCAGGATAGAAGAGACGCGGCGGGTCGGGGTGCGCCTTGACCTCCTCGGCTGACCAGCCAAATACCCGGACGCACTCCTGGTTCCAGAGGATGCAGCGCCCGGTCTTGTCGAAGCCATCGATCATGATGGGGGCCTGATCGAAAAGGTCATGGATCAGGCTCAGGATTCGATGGGGAGGCGTCTCCAGGCCGGTCGAGCGGTGCTTATCAAGGTGCTCGCGGAGATGTTCGGTGAGGCCGTGCAGGGTGCGGTGCTCCTCCTGCAAGGGGGGGAGGGGCTGCCCGCCAGCCGCATCGAGGAAGTCGATGATCTGCTCCAGAAGGTGGCTTTCCATTTCGGGGTTGAGGCCCATTACCTTGTCCATTGTTAGTGACCTATGGAGTAGTGGCACTCTACAAGAAAAAAATCCTTAGCCGTGAGATGCGTGGCGTAAGGGGCTCGGCCTTGACAGTGGCTCCCAGCACCATGGTGGCGGCCTTTCAGTTCCCTAGCCTCAAGGCCTGGGTATGAGGGCCTGGCGAGTCTTCAATGGCCTGATGGGGGTGCTCACTGCCGCCTGCGCCTACTTCACCCTAGCCTAGAAATTGCTGCAGGCGACCGACACGTCGAAGGGCTCCTTCCTCGCTCAAGGCGCGCTGCCTGGGCAAGTGCCGCCAGCTACACGCCTTTCTGCAAAACCACTATCGCTGGAGTGTGGCCGCTGGCCGCACTGACGCTCGCCGAGAAGGTCTGGCGTCACGGCCGGCGCATCGTCGGCCCCACGGGGGTCGCCCTGATCCTGGTCGGCCTGGTGGTGGTCTGGGATCCGGCCTGGTTGGTGAGCCTGGTGCCCACGGCGTTGACGCCGATGCGCGTCCATTGAGCCTTCAGAGCGTCTCCCAGGGCAGCGGCGGCGGAGACTCCAGGGCCTCGCGCACCAGGCCCAGGGCCCGCTCGAGCTGGTCGCGGCCGGCGGCGGCGCTCAGGCACAAACGCAGCGCCTGGGGCGCCGGCTCGCTGCCCACGCAGAAGGGCTCGGCGCTGGTCAGCTTGAGGCCGCGCTGGGTCAGCGTCTCCTGCAGGGCGGCGCCGCGCAGGCCATTGGGCAGCGGCAGCCAGAGGTTCGAGCCATGGGGCCGCCCCTCCACCGGGAACCCGGCCAGGCGCTCCCGGGCCAGGGCCTGGCGGGCCCCCAGCTCCTCGGTCTGCCAGGCCAGCAGGCGCTCGGCGTCTTCGCTTGCCACCCAGCGGCACACCGCCTCCACCATCAGCGGCGGCACCATCCAGCTCTGGGCGCGCAGGGTGGCGCCGACACGCTCGCGCAGGGCCTCCGGCACGCAGAGGGTGCCGATGCGCAGCCCCCCGGCCAGCACCTTGGCGGTGCTGAAGATAAACAGGGTGCGCTCCGGGGCCAGGGCCAGCAGCGGGGTGCCGCGCTCCGCGTCGGGCAGGTACTGGACCCCATCCTCGACGATCCAGAAGTCGTGCCGGCGCGCCAGCTCGGCCAGGTGCTCGCGGCGCGCCTCGCTGAGGGGGCGGCCGGTGGGGTTGTTCTGGTCCGGGGTCACGTAGACCAGCCGCGGCGGCTGTTGGGCACAGAGTCGTGCCAGGGCCCGGGTATCCATGCCGTCCTCGTCCAGGGGCACCCCCAGCACTTTGAGGTGGGCCTGCTGGGCGGCGGCGATCAGCCCGGGGTAGGTGAGGGCGTCGGCGGCGATGCGCTCGCCGGGGCGGGTCAGGGCGCGCAGCGCCAGGTCGATGCCGTGCTGGCCGCCCTGGGTCACCAGCAGCCGTCGCGGGTCGGCGTCGATGCCCAGCAGGCGTTGCAGCCAGGCCGCCAGCTGGCGGCGATGGGCCGGCACGCCGCGCTCCGATTGGTACTCCACGGCGCGCCGCAGCACCGCCTCGTCGCCGGCCAGCTCACCCAGGATGCGTCCCAGGGCACCGGCGCGCAGCGGGTGGGGCGGCGGCAGGCTCATGCTCAGATCGATGATGCCGTCATCCACCGTTTCGTCCTCCGGCGGCGCGGCCAGGAAGGGCGGGGTGGCCGGGGCCTCGGCATCGCACACATAGGTGCCGCTGCCGACCCGGGCGGTGACCCAGCCCTGGCGTTCGGCCTCGGCATAGGCGCGGGTCACGGTGCCCACGGTCACGCCCAGGGCGTCGGCCAGGCGCCGCTGGGGCGGCAGGCGCTGCCCCGGGGCCAGCTCGCCGTCGTGGATGGCCCGAACGATGGCCTCACCGATGGCGCGGTAGCGGGGCCCTTCCGCGGTGAGGCGAGGAATCCAGATTGTCATGGTGACAATAAAACCTTTGACGGGATAATTGTGCCTATTATGCTGAGTTTAGGCGCAAATATCGCGCTGTTCCGCCCAATAATCGCATAATTGTATGGATTCAATTTTATGGAAGCCTTGGCATTCCTGGGCCCGGCGGCCCTCTATATGATCTCCATGACCATCACTCCCGGCCCCAACAATGTGATGCTCACCGCCTCCGGGGCCAACTACGGCTTCCTGCGCACCCTGCCGCATATCTTCGGCATCCTGGGGGGCTGTTTCCTGCTCTTCGCCGGTATCGCCCTGGGCCTGGGGCTGCTCTTCGAACGTTTCCCCCTGGTGCAGACCGCGCTGCGTCTGATCGGCAGCGCCTACCTGCTCTACCTGGCCTGGCGCATCGCCACCGCGCCGCCGCCGGACCTGCGTCGCCGCGGCGAGGGGCGCCCGCTGACCTTCTGGCAGGCCGCGGCCTTCCAGTTCGCCAACCCCAAGGCCTGGGTGATGGGCCTGGCGCTGATGGCGGGCTTTTTGCCCGAGGGCGGCGACACCTGGCTCAATGCCCTGCTGCTGGCGGCCTTCGCCGAGCTGGTGGCGCTGCCCTGCATCGCGGTCTGGGCCGGCTTCGGTACCGCCATCGGCCGCTGGCTCGACAGCCCCCGGGCCTGGCGGGTCTTCAACGCCCTGATGGGGGCGCTCACCGCCGCCTGCGTGCTTTTTATTCTGGGCTAAGGGCGCTTTTTCCTCAGCTGACGGCGCTATCCTGGGCCGAGGGCTTAGGCCTTCCCCGGGTGGAAGGCCTCCCAGGTCTTCTCCGCCAGGCCGATGCCGGCGCCGGTCATGGTCAGGTAGGTCTCGTCGGCGCCGGCCTCGCGCAGGATCTCCGCCTCGTCGTCATAGAGCGTATTGGCGACGATGGGGCCGCCGAAGCCCAGGCGGCGCAACTGACGCGCCGCCATCACCTTGCCCTCCATCTCCGGCATGGCCAGGATCACCGCCTTGATGCGGCTGATATCGATGGCATGCCAGAAGCCGATATCCTCGGCATCGGCATAGACCACCCGGCGCCCCGCCTTCTGATGCTTGCCAACCTTGTTGGGGTCGGCATCCAGGCCCACCACCCGCGCCTTGCGTTCGGCGAGGAAGTCGTAGGCGGCGCTGCCGGTGCGCCCCATGCCCATGATCAGCAGATCCGAGCGGCCCAGGGAGACCGGCTGCTCGTCGGGGTGCTTGGTGTGGCTCTCGAAGCGCCTGAGGACGGTCTCCAGGCGATCGAAGAGCGGGTGGGCCAGGCGATTCAGCGGCGCGGCCACCACGAAGGAGACCGCCACCGTGATGGCCAGGGGCACCAGCCACTCTTCCAGCACGCCGGCGGCGACGATCAGCCCGAACTCGCTGTAGCAGGTGAGGCTCAGCGCGCCGAGGAAGGCGTTACGGGCACGCAGCCGGAACAGGGTCAGCAGGAAGAAGAACACCAGCCCCTTGAGGGGCAGGATCAGCGCCATCACCAGGGCGAAGGTCAGCGCCTCGGCGTCGGGCAGGCCGGCCATGCCGATCTGCAGGAAGAAGCCGATCAGCAGGATCTCCTTGAGGCCCCACAGGGCCTGGGAAAGCTCCTGGGCGCGGGGATGCTCGGCCAGCAGCACGCCCATGACCAGGGCGCCCAGCTCGGGGCTCAGCCCCACCAATTCGAAGCCCAGGCCGCCCAGGGCCACCGCCAGGATCACCCCCATCAGCACCAGCAGCTCCTCGTGGCCGGCCACGTCCATCAGCCAGTAGAGCACCGGCTTGAGCAGCGGCAGGGCGAAGACTCCCAGCGCCCAGACGGAGGGGGTATGGCCGCCGGCCAGGCTCAGCACCGCCAGGGCGATCAGGTCCTGGATGATCAGGATGCCGATGGCCACCCGGCCATGGAAGGCGCGCAGCTCGCGCTTGGATTCCAGCACCTTGGCCGCCAGCACCGTGCTGGAGAAGGCCAGGGCCACTCCCAGCAGCAGGGCGGTCTGACGGTCGAGCTGGGTCAACGCCAAGATGCCCAGGGCGAAGACCCCGGTGGTAAAGACGAAGTGCAGCAGGGCGCCGCCCAGCACCACCGGCTGCAGCAGGCTCTTGAGCTTGAGCTTGAGGCCCACGGTGAACAGCAGCAGCAGGACCCCCATATGGGCCACGTGTTCCAGTACCGGGCCGGCCTCGTCGGGCAGGCCCAGGCCGGGGCCATAGGCGTTGAGGGCGAAGCCGGCGGCCAGGAAACCGACCAGCGGCGGCAGGCCGATCTGGCGCACCAGCATGCCGAAAATAAAGGCGAAGGAGAGAGGAAGCACTTCGATCAGGGCACTCATGGCGTCGTCATTTTCCTGGGGTCGCAATAAGAGTGGGCCGGCAAGCTTAGCATGACCCTTGGTGGCATCGGATGACCCCGTTGGGCGCCTGCGTTGAACCCCGTTATCCCGTTGCCGGCTAGGGTGGTAACAGGGCAGGCCGGGGAGACGCCGATGAACAAATGGGCAGTCGTGGCGGGGGCCTCGTTGCTGGTGGTGGTGGGCCTGGCGCTGCTGCCGGCCTCCCGGACGCCCCTGTCGACGGGCGAACCGGCGACGCCCGAGGCCCTGGCCGAGCGCCGCGGTGCCCTGATCGACCGCCTGGTGTTCACCCAGGAGAGCGACCCGGGGCGGGTCACCGGCCTCCTCGAGACCGGCAGCCACCAGGCCTTCGTGCAGGGCATCGGCAGCATCCCCGTCTACCGCCGCCTGCGCGACGCCCCGGGGGCCGACTATGACCTCTCCTACGGCTCCTCGGTGGAGCTGACCCTCAACCCGGTAGGGCCGACGTTCCGCGATGGCCGCCTCAATCCCTTCCATGTGCCGGCCATCCGCGAGGCCCTGCACCAGTTGGTGGATCGCGACTATATCGCCGAGGAGCTCTACGGCGGCCTGGCGGTGCCGCGCTGGCTGCCGATCAGCACCGCCTTCCCCGACTACGCCCGCCTGGCCGAGACCGCCCGCGCCCTGGAGCTGCGCTATGCCTATGATCCGGCGGCGGCCGAGGCCACGATTGCCCGGGAGATGCGCGCCCTCGGCGCCACCCGCGAGGCCGGGCGCTGGCACCATAGGGGCGAGCCGGTGACCCTGATCCTGCTGATTCGCAACGACGACGAGCGGCGCCGGGTAGGGGACTACCTGGCCAACCAACTGGAGGACATCGGCTTCGGTGTGGAGCGTCGCTACCGCAACGCCGAGGAGGCCTCGCGGCTGTGGATCGCCGGTGATCCCGCCGCCGGCCAGTGGCACCTCTACACCGGCGGCTGGATCTCCATCGTCATCCAGCGCGATCAGGCCCAGAACTTCAGCGACTTCTATACGCCCCGGGGGCGCGCCGAGCCGCTCTGGCAGGCTTATGCGCCGAGCCCCGAGCTCGATGCCCTGGCCGAGCGCCTGGAGCGCCGCGACTACGCCGACTGGGACGAGCGCCAGGCGCTGATGGCCCGGGCCCTGGAGCTGGCCATGCAGGATTCGGTGCGGCTCTGGCTGGTGGACCGCCTCAGCGTCTCGGCCCGGGCCAGTAACGTCTCGGTGGCCTCGGACTTGGCCGGCGGCCTGGCCGGCTCGGCGCTGTGGCCCTATACCCTGCGCTACGACGGGCGCCTGGGGGGCGAGATGGTCTTCGGCACCCCGGGGCTGCTCACCGAGCCCTGGAACCCCATCGCCGGCAGCAACTGGATCTTCGATCGCATGATCACCCGGGCCCTGGCCGACCCGCCGTTGCTACCCGACCCCTACACCGGTCTCTATCGCCCCCAGCGCCTGAGCCATGCCGAGGTGACGGTGGCCGAGGGCGTCACCCTGACCCGCAGCCTCGACTGGCTGAGCCTGGATCGGCAGGAGCAAATCCGCGTCCCCGACGACGCCTGGCTGGGCTGGGACGCCGGCGAGGGACGGCTGATCACGGTGGGCGAGGCGCATCCCGACCGGCCGCTGACCGCCCGTACCCGGGTGCGCCTCCACTACGAGGAGGGCTACCTGGCGCAGCGCTGGCACGACGGCTCGCCGCGCTCGGTGGCGGACCTGCTGCTGCCCTGGCTCCTCGCCTTCGAGCGGGCCGACGAGGCGAGCCCGCTGTTCGACGCCGCCCACCAGCCCACCTTCGAGGCCTATCGCCAGCACTTCCGCGGCTGGCGCATCCTGAGTACCGAGCCGTTGATCATCGAGGCCTACAGCGATCAGGGCTTCCCCGACGCCGAGACCCTGGTGGCGGCCCGGGCCCCCCTGCCGCTGCCCTGGCACACCCTGGCCCTGGGTATCCTGGCCGAGCGGCGCGGCGAGCTGGCCTTCTCCTCCCACCAGGCGGATCGTCGCGGCATCGACTGGCTCAACCTGGTGGCCGGGCCCAGCCTGGCGATCCTCGAGCGCTACCTGGCGGAGGCCCGGGAGCGGCGCTACCTGCCCTTCGCCGCGGCCCTCTCGCCCTGGGTCGAGGCGGCGGAGATCGCCGCCCGCTATGCCGCCCTCGACGACTGGGTGGCGTCCCGTGGTCACTTCTGGATCGGCGATGGGCCCTTCGAGCTGGCGGCGGTCTACCCCCTGGAGGGCAGCCTGGTGCTGCGGCGCTTCGAGGAGTTCCCCGACCCGGCCAACAAGTGGCTCTCGCTCAGCCGGGCGGCGCTGCCGGAGCTCACCACCGAGGGCCCCCTGGTGGTGAGCGCCGGCGAGCCGGTCCGGGTGCGCCTGACCGTGACCCGGGAGGGCGAGCCCTACCCGGAGGACGCCATCGAGGGGATTCGCTACCTGCTCTTCGATGGGCAGGGGCGGCTCGCCGCGCGCGGCGAGCCCCGGCCACTGGGCCAGGGCGAGTGGGGCCTGACCCTGGACGCCGAGCGCCTCGCAGCCCTGGGCGCCGGCGCCCATCGCCTGGAATTCATCCTCACCAGCCATCGGGTGGCCCTGCCCAGCTTCGCCAGCCACCTCTTCGCTACCCTGCCGGCCCGCGCCGAGGAGGTAAGTCCATGATGCCGCGCCGCTCCTCGCGACCCGCTCGGGAAAGGGACCTGCGCTACTCGGCGACCGACACCGAGGAGGTGAGCCCATGATGCCGCGACGCCCCTCGCGACTCACTCGGGAAAGGGACCCGCGCGACTTGGCCCGCTACTCGGCGACCGATGCCGAGGAGGTGAGTCCATGATGCCGCATCGCGCCTGGGGTCGGGACCTGAGGTACCTCGCCCTCTACCTGGTCAAGCGCCTGCTGGCGCTGCTGGTCACGGTGCTGATCGGCGTCTACCTGACCATCGTGGTGGCCAATATGGGCGGCCAGGTGGACGAGCTGCGCCGGGTGCAGATTCGCAGCGAGGCCTTCGAGCAGGTGCGTGCCGACCCCGCCTTCCAGGAGATGGCCAGCGCCGAGCGCAACGCCCTGGTGGAACGCCGGGTGGCGCTGGAGGTCGAGCGTCTACGCCTCGACGAACCCTTTCTGCTGCGCAGCGTCGACTACCTGCAGCGCGCCATGCGCCTCGACCTGGGGCGTGCCGAACAGATGCACAGCGACGCCGGCTCGCGCCAGGTACGGGCGATCATCGTCGAGCGCCTACCGGCGACCCTGCTGCTGTTCGGCACCGCCAACCTGCTGGTGTTCTTCTCGGCGGTGGGCAGCGCCCTCTGGCTGTCGCGGCGCTACGGCGGCCGCATCGATCGCCTGGTGATCGCCCTGGCCCCCAGCTCGGCGGCGCCGGGCTGGTTCTACGGCATCTTCCTGATCCTCGCCTTCGCCTTCCTGGTGCCGCTGCTGCCGCCGGGGGGCATGGTGGCGGCACCGCCCCCGCAGGGCCTGGCCTACGCGGTCAGCCTGGCGCGGCATATGCTGCTGCCGGTGGCGGCCATGGTGCTGTCGTCGATCTTCGTCTCCATCTACGCCTGGCGCACCTTCTTCCTGATCCATGCCAGCGAGGACTATGTGGAGATGGCCCGGGCCAAGGGGCTGCCGTCGCGGCTGATCGAGCGCCGCTATATCCTGCGCCCGACCCTGGCGCCGATCATCACCAACTTCCTGCTGATGCTGATCGGCCTGTGGAGCGGCGCCATCATCCTCGAGCAGGTCTTCAACTGGCCGGGGCTGGGCTCGCTGCTGTTCCAGGCCATCGGCTTCCGCGACACCCCGGTGATCATCGGCGCCGTGGTGATCTTCGCCTACCTGCTGGCGCTGACCGTGCTGCTGCTGGACCTGCTCTATGCGCTGCTCGATCCCCGGGTGCGGCTCCTCGGCGAGGGGAGGGGCGGCGTATGAACTTGGGTATGGGACACCGCGAGACCTGGGCGGAACTGCGTCGCTATCCCTCGGCCCTGGCCGGGGTGGCGCTGATCCTGCTGCTGGTCGCCCTGGCCCTGCATACCCTGGCCACCGTGCCCTACGACCAGGCGGTGGCCAGCTGGCGCAGCGGCGAGGCTCGCCTGCCGGTCAATGCGCGGCCGCTGTGGAGCGACTGGCTAAGCCCCGGCCGGGCGCCGCGCAGCCAGAGCCTGATCGCCGAGACGCTGGAGAGCGAGGCCTTTCCCGGTGGGCGACGCCTGACCCAGCGGATCGCCCTCGACTACGCCTACGACGACTTCCCCAGCGAGCTGGCGCTCTTCCTCACCCCGCGGAATAGCGAGCGGGCGGCCTTCCTGCGCCTCACCTGGCGGACCCCGGACGGGCGCGAGATCAACCTCGGCAACCGGCGCCTGGTCGGCGAGACCCGGGTGGCGCTCTCCCAGGATCGTACCCTGGAGCGGCGCCTGGGGCGGCCGGCGCACCTCGGCCTGCTGGCCGCACCGGGCGGCGAGGCGGTGCTGTCCGGGCGATATACGCTGACCCTGGAGGCGGTGTTCTTCGACCCCGACGCCGAGCTGGCCAGCGAGCTGTTGCTCTATGGCCGGGTGCATGGCCTGGCCGGCACCGATCACCAGCGCCGCGACCTCGGCCTGGCGCTGCGCTGGGGCACGCCGATCGCCCTGGCCTTCGGCCTGGTGGCGGCGGTGGGCACCACCCTCAGCACCCTGGTGATCGCCGCCGTGGGCGTCTGGTACCGGGGCTGGGTGGATGCCCTGATCCAGCGCCTCACCGAGGTCAATATGATCCTGCCGCTGCTGCCGATCCTGGTGATGGTGGGTACCCTCTACTCCACCAGCATCTGGCTGATGCTGGGGGTGGTGGTGGCGCTGGGCATCTTCAGCGCCGGCATCAAGACCTACCGGGCCATGCTGCTGCCGATCCGCGAGGCCCCCTATATCGAGGCGGCCCGGGCCTATGGCGCCAGCCACCTGCGCATCGTGATGCGCTATATGCTGCCGCGCATCCTGCCGGTGCTGATTCCTACCTTCGTCACCCTGATTCCCACCTTCGTCTTCCTCGAGGCGTCGCTGGCGGTGCTGGGGCTGGGCGACCCGGTGCTGCCCACCTGGGGCAAGGTGCTCAACGACGCCCAGGCCCAGAGCGCCCTCTACAACGGCTACTACTACTGGGTGCTGGCCCCGGCGGCGCTGCTGATGCTCTCCGGGCTCGGCTTCGCCATGCTCGGTTTCGCCCTCGACCGGGTCTTCAATCCCCGGCTAAGGAGCCTGTGATGCCCGAGGCGCTGCTCGAGGTGGAGGGACTGACCCTCGACTACCATACCCGCGGCGGGGTGATGCGCGCCGTGGACGACGTCGGCTTCGCGGTCGGCCGCGGCGAGGCCCTGGTGGTGCTGGGCGAGTCGGGCTGCGGCAAGAGCTCCCTGGCCCGGGCCCTGATGCGGCTACTGCCGCGCAATGCCGGCGGCCTGGGCGGGCGGGTGCGCCTGGCCGGACGCGAGCTGCACCTGCTGGATGACGAGACCTTTCGCCGCGAGGTGCAGTGGCAGGGGCTGGCGCTGGTGATGCAGGCCTCCATGAACGCCCTCAACCCGGTGGTCAAGGTGGGCGAGCAGGTCGCCGAGCCGCTGCGGGTGCACCTGGGCTGGGAGCGCCGCCGGGCCCTGGCCCGGGCCGCCGAGGTCTTCGAGCTGGTGGGGCTGCCCGGCGACTTCCTGCGCCGCTACCCCTTCGAGCTCTCCGGCGGCATGCGCCAGCGGGCGGTGCTGGCCATGGCGCTGGTGGCCGAGCCCGCCCTGGTGATCCTCGATGAGCCCACCTCGGCCTTGGACGTGCTGACCCAGGCGGGGATCATGAACGCCCTCAAGCGGGTCAAGGCGGAGCTGGGTACCGGCTTTATCCTGATCACCCATGACGTGGCCACCTCCAGCGAGCTGGCCGACCGGGTGGCGCTGATGTACGCCGGCCAGTTGGTGGAGGTGGCCGACGCCGCCACCTTCTTCAGCGCCCCGGGGCATCCCTATGCCCAGGCGCTGATGGCCAGCGTCCCCAAACTGCGCCAGCGCGAGCGGCCCCGGGCGATCCCCGGCGAGCCCCCCAGCCTGCTCGACCCGCCCCTGGGCTGCCGCTTCGCCGCGCGCTGCCCGCACCGCTTCGCCGACTGCGACCGGCTGCCGCCCAGCTTCGCCCCGGCGCCGCGCCAGGAGGTACGTTGCTGGTTATATAAGGAGGCCTCCCGATGAGTGCCCTGGTTCAGGTGGACGATCTGTCGGTACATTTTGAGGTACGCCAGTGGGGCTTCCTGCGCCTGGGGGCGGTGCAGGCGGTGGATCGGGTGGCCCTGACACTGGCGGAGGGGGAGTCGGTGGCCATCGTCGGCGAGAGCGGCTGCGGCAAGAGTACCCTGGCGCGCACCCTGCTGGGGCTGCATCGTCCCACCCAGGGCGAGGTGCGCTTCGCCGGGCGTGAGCTCAGCGGCCTGCGCCGCCGTGAGCTGAAGGCCTACCGGGCCAGCGCCGGCTATGTGCAGCAGGACCCCTTCGGCGCCACCGCGCCCTTCCTCGACGTGCGACGCATCCTCGCCGAGCCGCTGATTATCCATGGGGTGGCGCGCGCCGAGCGGGAGGCGCGCATCCGCGCCGCCCTGGAGGAGGTGCACCTGACCCCGGTGGAGGAGCTGCTCGGCAAGTTCCCGCATATGCTCAGTGGCGGCCAGCAGCAGCGCCTGGTGATCGCCCGGGCGCTGATCCTCGGGCCGCGGCTGCTGATCGCCGACGAGCCGGTCTCCATGCTCGACGCCTCGGTACGGGTGGAGATCCTCGAGCTGTTGCGGCGCATCCAGGGCCAGCGCCGCCTGACCCTGGCCTTTATCACCCACGACCTCTCCACGGTGCGCCACTACGCCGAGCGCATTTTCGTGATGTACGCCGGCCGCCTGGTGGAGTCGGCGCCGGTGGACGAGCTGCTCGATGCCCCCCGCCACCCCTACACCCAGGCCCTGCTGGGGGCCATCGCCGACCCGGACGCCGCCAATGCCCGCCGACAGCGCGAGCTGCCCGTCGGCGAGCCGCCTAGCCTGCTCAAGCCGCCCCGGGGCTGTCGCTTCCACCCGCGCTGCCCCCACGCCATGGCCGGGCTCTGCGACCGGGACGATCCCCCGGACTTCGACGTCGGCAAGAACCACCTCAGCGCCTGCTGGCTGCATCGGGAATAGCCATCGCCTGGCGACCGCCGGTCTTGTGGGAGATTCTATGTTGCCCCTCAAGCCGCCACCATGGTTTCTGTGGGAGCGCGGATTCCGCGCGATTCGCCCGCAGGGTGATCCTGACTGTCACCAGGGGCGACTGCGTCGCCCAATCGTTCGGCAAAGCCAAACTCCCACAACCCCAGTGGTCATCCAAGTTCTTGTGGAATAGCCATCTCACTCCCCGTGGGAGATTCTATGTCGCCCCTGCCTCGGCGGGCCCGCCTCGGGTATCATCGGCGGCCCGTTTCCCGCGAGCCACGCCATGCCCTCCCTCTATGCCCAACGCTTTTCTCGCCTCACGGAACTGCTGGCCCAGTGGCAGCCGCTCTGGGCGCCGGAGCCGTTCCGCTATCGCCGGGCGCCCTGGGCGGAAGCCTTCCCCGCCCTCGAGGCCTGGTTGCTGGGGCTGGACGAGGCCGAGCGGGAGCGCCTCGAGGCGGACCCCTTCGCCGCCTCGAGGCTTGCCGACTGGCTGCCGGTGGCGGAACTCGCGGCGCTGTGCGAGGTGGCGCCGCTGCCCGAGGCCGAGGGGGCGCGGCCGCTGCCCGAGGCCTGGGCCACCCATGTGGGCGGGCGCAAATGGGCGCAGATCGCCGCCTTCGCCGCCCGCCTGGCCCCGGCGCCGGACTACCTGGAGTGGTGCGCCGGCAAGGGCCACCTGGGGCGGGCCCTGGCACGACGCGATAACGCCCGGGTGATCGGCCTGGAGTGGCAGGCACCGCTCTGCCAGGCGGGCCAGGCCCTGGCCGAGGCCCAGGGGGCGAATCTCGAGTTGCAGCCCCAGGATGTAATGGCCGAGGGCGCCGCCGACTGGCTGACGCCGGGCCGTCAGTTGGTGGCCCTGCACGCCTGCGGCGACCTGCATGGGCGGCTGGTTCGGCGGGCCGCCGAGCGGCGCCTGCCGCTGACCCTGGCGCCCTGCTGTTACCAGCGCACCGCCGACGCCAGCTATCGGCCGCTCTCCCGCCAGGGCGAGCGGGCCATGGCCGAGCATGGGCTGGCGCTGCCCCGGGAGCAACTGGCCCTGGCGGTGCAGGAGACGGTGACCGCGCCGCGCCAGGTGCGCCTGAGCCGTGCCCGGGCCAATGCCTGGCGGCTGGGCTTCGACGAGTTGCAGCGGGAATGGCGCGGCGAGGATAGCTACCTGCCGGTGCCCAGCCTCGCCTATGGGCGCTTGCCCGAGGAGTTCGCCGGCTTCTGCCGCTGGGCCGCCGCCGAGAAGGGGCTACGCCTGCCGTCGACCCTGGAGTGGGCGCGCTTCGAGGCGGCGGGTCAGGCCCGCCAGGCCCGGGTCGAACGCCTGGAGCTGGTGCGTCACCTCTTCCGCCGCCCCCTGGAGCTATGGCTGGTGCTGGACCGCCTGCTGTGCCTGGAGGAGGCGGGCCTGTCGGTGCGCCTTGGGACCTTCTGCGAGCGCTCGCTCACCCCGCGGAATCTATTGATTCAGGCGCAGTGATCTTGGTTTCTCATGGCTCGGCCCGAGGTAGCGCATCCGCCGTTACTCCGACGCGCTGGGGAAACGGGCCAGCAGCTCCCAGACGCTGCCGTCGCGGCGGATCTCCAGGGGCATCAGGCTGCCCGGCGGTTGGCGACTGACCAGGGCGGTGAGGTCGCTGGGCCGGCGCAGTGCCTGGCCGGCGGCGCGCAGGATGATATCGCCCACCTCCAGCCCCAGGCCCTCGGCCAGCGAGTCGCGGCCGATGCCCTGCACCCGCACGCCGTCGTCGGCGCCGTCCACCCAGAGCCCCAGGCGCGGCGGGGCCGTGGGCTCGAAGGGGGCCTCGTCACCGAGCAGGAAGAGCGCATCGGCCAGGTCCCGGGGCGGCGCCTCGCAGTCCGCCGCCGACCAGGGCAGCAGGCGGAGCTGGGCGGCGATACCTAGGTCGTAGAGCTGATGGGGCACCCCGTGGCCATGACGCAGGTGACCCTGGCCCATCAGCCCCACCACCAGGCGCCCCGGGGCGCTGGCCTCGGCCAGGGCCGTGGCCATGGCGCGATCCCAGACCAGTTGGGCGGCGATAAAACTCTCCAGGCTGGCCTCGCTATCGGCGCCGGTGGAATGGGCACGGAACACCTCGGTCAGTGCCTCCCGGTAGGCCGCGGGGGGCGCCGCCGGCGGCGTGATGGCATGGCGCTCGGCGCTGGGCACGGCGTCCCAGCCCTTGCCGGCCAGGCGCTGGCGCAGCGCCGGGGTGACGTTCAGGGCCAGCAGGGGGATCCGGTGCATGCGCGCGAAGTGCAGGATGGGCAGGTAGAGCCCGGGGTCGAAACCCCAGTGGCGGTGCCAGTCGCTGGCCTCCAGGAAGGCCGCCTCGTCCAGTTCGCCGGCGATCCAGGCGTCCAGGGCCGGCTGCGCCTCCCGGGGCAGCATCTCCAGGCCGATCACCAGGTCGGGCTGGTGGGCATGTAGCCCCGCCAGGGTATGCAGCTGCCAGCGGTGGTGAGCCAGGCGATCGTGCTGTTCGCCCAGCAGCACCACGCGCTGGGTGGCCAGCTCGCTCAGCAGGGCCGGCGTGCTCAGTGGCGTACCATCCGTCGCCTGCCACTGTCCCGGGGCGGCGTCGGGGCAGGCGTTGCCATTGGCGGCGGCGAGCGGGGCGAGGGCGAGGGCGAGGCACAGGCTCAGGGCGAGCAGGCCGGGGGCGACCAGGGCGGGAATGAGGCGGCGAGACAGCAACATGGCGTGCATCCGTGACGGCAGCGATGGCCTTACGTTATCCCCTGGCACCCGGCAGGCAAAGCCGGCGCCACGCTTACTCCTCGAGCAGGGCCTCGCGAAACAGCGCCTCGATGCGCTCCCGGGTGCGGGCATACCAGGTCTCGTCCTTGGTCACCGCGCCCTGGGCATTGAGGGGGTGGGTGGGGATATGCAGGCGCATGTCCAGGCCGCTGTCGCGGTGGGTGGTGACCTGCATGGCGGCGGAGCGTCGCGCCGGGCCATAGGGGATATGCCGGGCCAGCTCGGCCTGGCGCTCGCTGCTGGTGGCGAAGCGGATAAAGGCCCGGGCCGCCTCGGGGTTCGGGGCGCCGCGGGGGATCGCCCAGGTCTCGTGCTCCTGGAGCTGGCCGTCCCAGAGGATCTCGATGGGCAGGTCGCGTTCCACCATGGCGGCGAAGAAGCGCCCGTTGTAGCCGGAGGCCATCACCACCTTGCCCTCTGCCAGCCACTCCACCGGGGTCTCGCCGGCCTCCCACCAGTGGATCTCGTCGAGGCCTCGCAGCCGGGCGAAGGCGAGGTCCAGGCCGCGGCGGGTACTGAGCAGGCGATAGAGCTCCTCCCGGGGCACCTGGTAGGCGAGCAGCGCCCACTCCAGGTTGGCCGCCGGGGTGCGCTGCAGGGCCCGGGGGCCGGGGAAGCGCGCCTGATCGAAGAGGTCGGCGATGCGGGTGGGGCGCCGCCCGGGGAAGGCGTCGCGGCGGTAGGCCACCACGGTGGCGAAGATCGAGTGGCTGATAGCGCAGCGCCCCAGGGCGCCGGGCAGGAAGTCCTCGGCCGCCGGGGTGCCGTCCGGCGCCGGGGCGGCCAGGTCCGGGGGCAGCGGCTCCAGCAGCCCCTCCGCGCAGGCCGCCATGGCCTCGCTGCGGGTCATATCGAGCACGTCCCAGGGGACGTCGTTCTCCGCCACGGCCTGGCGCAGGGCCGTCAGGCCGCCGTTGTAGCGGGCCGCTTCCACCGCCACGCCGGTCGCCTCGGTAAAGGGCGCGAAGAGGGCGCGGCGCTGGGCGCGCTCGTAGGCACCGCCCCAACTGAGTACCGTCAGGGGCTCGGAAGCCTCGGGCGCTTGCGCCCAGGCCGGTGTTGCCAGGGCCAGCAGCCCGGCCATCAGGCCGGCCAGCCCCCCCTGGATCCAGCGTCTAGCCGGCACCGTGTTCCTCCCGCCGCAGGGCGTCGCTGTGATGCAGGAAGGCCCGGGCGATGCTCGCCTCATAGGCCACCCCCAGGAAGCGTTTCTCGTCATCCACCACGGCGATGGCCTCGCCGGTGACCCGCTGCAACTGATGCATCGCCTCCCAGAGCGAGGCCTCGGGGCCCAGCACCGGGCGCGGCGCCTCGGGGCAGTCGGCCAGGGTTGGAGCCTCGCCGCCCTCGCGCTGGGCCTCCAGGTCCGCCAGGGTCACGCAACCCTGGTAGCGCCCCTGGTCATCCACCAGATAGGCCTCGCCGTGGCCCGCCCGGCTCAGCCGCGAGATGGCGTGATCCAGCGGCGTTTCCGGGGCCAGGGTCACGGCGTCGCGGCTGATCAGCTCGGCCAGCCGCGCCTCCTGGAGCACGGCGCGGCCGCGGCCCGCGGAGAGGTCCAGGCCGCGGCGGGCCAGCTGGATATCGAACAGTGAGCGGCCGAACAGCTGGGCGGCGAGGGGGCTGGCCAGGGTGACGCTGGCCAGGGCGGCGGTGGTCAGGGCATAGCTGCCGGTGAGTTCGAAGACGATCAGCAGGGTGGTGAGGGGCGCGCCGATCACCGGCGCGGTGACCGCCACCATGCCGCACACCGCATAGAAGATAAAGGTCTCCTGGGCGCCGCCCAGTTCCGCCACCAGGGTGCCGGCCAGGGCGCCGAAGAGGGTGCCGATGACCAGCGCCGGGCTGAACACGCCGCCGGCGAAGCCCAGCCCCAGGCACAGGGCGGTGGCGGCCAGCTTGAGTCCCAGCACCAGCAGCAGCTCGCCGCCGCCATAGGCGCCGGCCAGGGTGGCGAAGCGCAGGGTCTCCTGTCCCATGCCGAGGATATCCGGCACCCAGAGGGCGGTCAGGCCGAGCAGGGCCCCGGCCAGGGCCGGGCGCAGGCTGAGGGGCAGCGGCAGGCGCTGGGCCAGCCGCCCCATGCCCAGGATGGCATGCATATAGGCCCCGGCCACCAGGGCGCCCAGGCCACCCAGGACCAGGAAGAGAACGAACTCCCAGGGGCGGGGCACGGCGGGGTCGGCGATATGGAAGAGCGCCCCCTGGGCCAGCAATTGCGTGGCCAGCACATGGCCGACGATGGCCGCGGCGGCCACCGGGGCGAAGGCGCGCAGGGCATAGTGGCGCAGCACCACCTCATGGGCGAAGACGATGCCCGCCAGGGGCGCATTGAAGGCCGCGGCGATGGCCGCCGCCACCCCGCAGGCGATGGTGATATTGTCCTCCGAGCGCCCCAGGCGCAGCAGCCGCGCCGCCTGGGAGCCCAGGGTGGCCCCCAGGTGCACCAGGGGGCCGTACTGACCCACCGAGGCGCCGGCGCCCAGCGACACCAGGGCGCTCAGCGCCGAGAGGCCGCCGGCCCTGGCCGGCAGGCGGCCGTGGCGGGTCTGGACGGCGGCGATGGCATCGGCGGGGGTATGGGGGCGGCCGCCGGGCAGGCCGCGATGCAGCTGGCCGACGACCAGGCCGCCCAGGGTCGGCACCAGCAGGGTGGCCAGCATCACCAGGGTGGCGTCGGCGGTCATCATCCGGCCCCGGGGCGAGATCAGCAGCAGGTCGTTGAGCCACACCACCGCATTGACGAAGCCGGCGGCGGCCAGAGCCGCCACGCCGCCGATCAGCCCCCCCAGCAGCACCAGGCCGAGGAAGCGCAGCACCGCGAGCGGTCGCCGGGTCGATAAGCCGTCTGTACTGGGCGAGTCCATGCTCAAGGTGTAGGCGCCATTGGCCCGCTGGGCAAGGCGCCTCGGGCGGCCCCTGGGCCAGGGGCCGCCACCCGTTCAGGGCCGGCAGACGAAGTAGTCGTTCTGGATATCGTGCTCCAGCTGATGGACCTCGATATCGTGGAAGCCGGCTTCCTCCAGGTAGGCGAGGGCCCGCTCGCGGCCCCACATGGTACCCAGCCCCTCGCCGCCCTGGGCCAGCGACACCGTCATGCAGTGGCTCAGCGACACCGCGTAGAGCATGGCGCCTAGTGGGTGCTCGCGATCGAGGTGATGATGGCTGGAGGCGTGGATATCCTGCACCAGGTAGAGGCCGTCCGCGGTGAGGGTGCGGTGGATGCCCGCCAGCAGTCGGCGTGGCTGGGCCTGGTCGTGGATGCCGTCGAAGGTGGTGACCAGCTCGAAGGCATCGGGCTCGGCGGTGACGTCGAAGTCGCTGAGGTCGCGGGCCTCGAAGCGCAGGTTGGTGAGCCCGGCCCGTGCGGCCTGCTCGCGTCCCCAGGCGATGGCTTCCTCGGAGAGGTCGTAGCCCACGAACTGGCTGGCCGGGAAGCGCTCGGCCATGGCCAGCAGGGCCCGGCCACGGCCGCAGGCGCAGTCCAGCACCCGGATGCCGGCCTCCAGGCGCTCGACCAGCCCCGGGGCCAGCGGCAGGATATGCTCGAAAAGCGCCGGCAGCACCGTCTGGCCGCTGTCGCTGGCCATTACCTCCTGGAAGCGCGGATAGCGGGAGTAGGGCACGCCGCCGCCCTCGTGGAAGCAGCGCACCACCTCGTCCTCTACGCTGCCTAGCAAGGGCATAAACTGGGCATAGACGGCGAGGTTCACCTCGCCCCGGTCGGTGAGCAGGGCGGCGCGCTCGTCGGGTAGCCAGTAGGTGGCGGCGTCGGGGTCGGTCTCGATGACCTCGGCGGCCACCATGCCGCCCAGCCATTCGCGCACATAGCGCTCCTGCAGGCCGCTGCGCTCGGCCAGGGCCTGGCTGGTGAGCGGTGGCTGGCCGGCCAGCGCATCGAGCAGGCCGGTGCGGTGGCCGATGGAGGTCAGCAGCAGCAGGCCGCCATGGTTCAGCGCCTGCACCAGGCGTGACTCGAAGTCGCTGGTCGCGGCCTGTTCGGGGGTCGTGATGGCGATATCGCACATGATCATTGCTCCTCTTGTCGTGGTGGGATGGCAATGGGGCACGGGGCCAAGATACGTCCGGGGCAAGGCCGGCACGCAGGCGTATCGCGACGCAAACGGGGGTTTTCTGCCATGACTCGGCTCGCCGAACCTTCCCGCGGGGCGCCCACCATCGCGCTATTGGCCGGGCCGGATGCGACCGCCTCGACGCTGTATGGCATGTACGACCTGTTGGGCTCGGCGGGTCGCGACTGGGAGTTCCTGACCAATGGCCGGATGGGCGAGCCGTTGCTGAGGCCGCTGATCGTGTCACGCGATGGCTGTGGCTTCCGAGCCCCCAATGGTGCCTGGATCGAACCGGATGCCACCCTGGAGGACTGTCCGCCGCCCACGGTGGTGTGCATTCCCGATCTGTTCGTCGCGCCGGATGCCAGGCTGGACGGCTATGCGGCGGAGATCGCCTGGCTGCGGGCCTGCCAGGCCCGGGGGGCGCTGCTCGCCGCCGCCTGCACCGGGGCGCTGCTGTTCGCCGAGGCGGGCCTGCTCGAGGAGCAGGACGCCACCACCCACTGGGCCTACTGCGATGCCCTGGCGCGGCGTTTCCCGCGGGTGCGGGTGCACGCCCATCGCAGCCTGGTGGTAAGTGGCGAGGGGCAGCGCTTGATCATGGCCGGCGGCGGCACCTCCTGGATCGATCTGGCCCTGTTCCTGGTGGCCCGGCTGGTGAGCGTCGACGAGGCCATGCGCCTGGCGCGGATCAACCTGATCGACTGGCACCACCAGGGGCAACAGCCCTATGCGGCCCTGACCTGCTCGCGCCAGGTGGAGGATGCCGGCATTACCCGCTGCCAGGTGTGGGTGGCCCGGCACTACGACACTCACTCGCCGGTGGCCGGCATGGTGGAGATCAGCGGCCTCACCGAACGCTCCTTCAAGCGCCGCTTCAAGGCCGCCACCGGCATGACCCCCATGGATTATGTGCACACCCTGCGCCTGGAGGAGGCCAAGCAGCTCCTCGAGAGCGGTGACGAGCCCATCGACGCGGTGGCCGAGCAGGTGGGCTACGCTGACCCCAGCTTCTTCCGCCGCCTGTTCGGCCGCCGGGTGGGGCTGACGCCCAGCCAGTATCGGCGCCGCTTCCGTGCCCTGCGGCTGCGTCTGGAATAAGCCGGCGGCGAAAAAATCCGACGCCGGTGTCGATTTGTCGGATCGTCGTGCGATCCACAAATGTCCCGTCGCAGAACGGCGGGGAGAACTTGTCACACGGAGGTACGAGATCCATGCAATATGCCGCCCTGGTCTACTATCAGCAGAGCCTGATCGACGCCATGACCGAGTCCCAATGGCACGACCTCAACCAGGAGTGCGTGGCCGGCGTGGCGCGCCTGACCCAGGAGGGGCACTTCCTGGGCGGTCAGGCCCTGCAGTCGGTGGAGACCGCCACCAGCGTGCGGGTGCGCGACGGCGAGGCGCTGATCTCCGACGGCCCCTTCGCCGAGACCAAGGAGCAACTGGCCGGCTTCTACCTGCTGGAGGCCCGCGACCTGGACGAGGCCCTGCGGCTGGCCCGCCGCATTCCCCCGGCCCGTTTCGGCACCATCGAGGTGCGCCCGGTGCGGCAGCTACCTCCCCTGGATAATCAAGGAGACGACTGATGAGCTATCTGGATGGCTTCGTGGCCGCGGTGCCCACCGCCAACAAGGCGAAATATATCGAGCACGCCCGCATCGCCGCGGCGGTGTTCAAGGAACTCGGCGCCCTCAAGGTGGTGGAGTGCTGGGGCGACGACGTGCCGGAGGGCAAGGTCACCTCCTTCCCCTTGGCGGTGAAGTGCGAGGCGGACGAGAGCGTGGTCTTCGGCTGGATCACCTGGCCCTCGAAAGAGGTGCGCGACCGGGCCATGGCCCAGGCCATGGAGGACCCGCGAATGCAGCCCGACGTCAATCCCATGCCCTTCGACGGCCAGCGGCTGGTCTATGGGGGCTTCGAGGTGCTCTTCGACGAATAAGGGCGACGCCCGGCGGCAAGGCGCGCCTGAGCAAGGCCACCCTCTTCCTGTGGTTCGGTGGCGTTCGAGGCGGCGATGTCCTATGACTGTCCGGGGACGACCCATTGGCGAGGTGGCTTATGCGGGTCAGGCGCATCGTAGCCAACACCGAGACCCCGGATATCCATCGGGCGGCCGCCTTTTATCGGGACATCCTCGGCCTCGAGCTGCTCATGGATCACGGCTGGTTCCAGACCTACGGCACGGACGAAAAGATGACCGTCCAGGTCAGCTTCGGGAGCGAGGGCGGGTCGGGCACCCCCGTTCCCGACCTGTCGATCGAAGTCGATGACCTGGACGCCGCCTTGGCCAGAGTCAAGGCGGCGAACCTGCCCATCGAGTACGGGCCGGCGAGCGAACCCTGGGGGGTGCGCCGATTCTATGTGCGCGACCCCTTCGGTCGGCTGATCAATCTCTTGCAGCATGAGTGAGCGGGGCGACCCCGGCCTGGCGGGGCGGGGTGTCGCGCGTCATCGCGGCTCCCGTGGCGAAAGCCAGGGCCCCTTCAATGATCGAGAGTACGACGACGCGGAGGCAAGGCACCATGAGCAAGATCACCCCCTGCCTGTGGTTCAACGGCGAAGCCGAGGCGGCAGCCCGCTTCTACATCTCGCTGTTTCCCGACGCGCGGATCGAGCGAGTCATGCGCTCGCCGGCGGAGACTCCCGCGGGCCCCGCCGGCCAGGTACTCAGCGTGGAGTTCCGCCTCGCCGGCACCCGCTTCGTGGGCCTCAACGGCGGCCCCCAGTTCCCCTTTACCGAGGCAGTCTCCTTCCAGATCGACTGCGCCGATCAGGACGAGGTCGACCACTATTGGTTCGCCCTCGCCGAGGGCGGCAGCGAAGGGCAGTGCGGCTGGCTCAAGGATCGCTGGGGGCTCTCCTGGCAGGTGGTGCCGCGGCGCCTGCCCGAGCTGCTCGGCGACCCCGACCCGGCACGGGCCGAGCGCGCCATGCAAGCGATGCTGACGATGACCCGCCTGGATATCGCCGTCCTGGAGCGCGCCGCCGATGGCGCCTAGGGCGGCGGAGGGTCATAAGTCGCGGCGCCAGACCTGGCCGATCGGCTCCTTGCCGAAGCTATGGTGAGGGACCGCCTCGACCAGTTGGAATCCCGCCCTTTCGTAGACCCTGCGTGTGCCGACCAGCACGCTATTGGTCCACAGCACGACCCCGCGGAACCCCACCTGGCGGGCGAACCTCAGGCATTCGTCCACCAGGCGGTGCCCTATCCCCAGGCCACGGGGCCAGGCTCGACGTAGAGAAGGACTCGCGCTGGCCCATGGCGACGATCCGGCCATCGCCCTCTACACTAATCTGGGCGTGCATGAAGACGTGCTGCATGCCGATATCGCGGTCAGCGAACCTGGGGGGAAACGAGACATGAATCCCGTCGTGCATTTCGAGATGCCGTACGATGACCGGGAGCGGATGGCGACCTTCTATGGGGCGGCATTCGGCTGGCAGGCGCAGATGCTGGGCGAGGAGATGGGCAATTACGTCCTGGCCACGACCACCGACAGCGACGAGAGCGGGCGGCCGACGAGTCCCGGTGCGATCAACGGTGGCTTCTTTCCGCAGCATCCCGACTGGCCGGGACAGCATCCCTCTGTGGTGATCGCGGTGGACGATATCCAGGCCTCGATGCAGAAGGTCGAAGCGGCGGGCGGCCAGGTACTCGGCGAGCCGATGGAGATCCCCGGCGTGGGGCACTATGTCGCCTTCACCGATACCGAGGGCAACCGCGCCAGCATGCTGCAGCCTCTTACGAGTGCCTGATAGGCGCCGACGCGGGATCCCGGGATCGACACCGTCATGGATAGCGGGCCGAGGAGGCTGAGATCATGGCAGAAAAAATCCTGCAATGCGGCTACATGTCCGGCGACACCTACACCGCCACGGCGCTGCTGGCGCTGGACAGGAGCGCCCGAATCCTGCTGGTCAAGGACACCAAGGCCACGGGAGAATACCGCGACAAGAGTGGCCTGATTCGGTCGATCTTTCAGGAAAGCGGCGTCGCCGACCGGGTAACGGTGATCGATATCTCCAGTTTCCGGCTGACCATCAAGGAGGTCTGGGATGCCGTGAAGGATCGATACCGTGCAGGTGCGCGTACCGCCTTACCGCCGACCCGTCCCACGGGCGAGCTGGAAGGCGTGCTGAAGCAGCTCTGTCACGATCACGAGCCGACGGGCAATTGGCCGCGTTCGATCACCGCGGTGACCGGACTGGTAGCCAACGAGTGGCGGAGTAACCCGGAGCGTACCCAGAAACTCGTGGCCACGGCCTGGCGGGTTGGCAAGCTGCCCACCGAGGACAAGTTCGCGCTCTACGAATACATGGCGGGGAAATTTGCCAAGACAGGGTTCAATATCCGCGACAATATCCTGGTGCTATGGAGTCGCCAGAGTGGCAAGACCGGTGGTGCCCATCTGGAGCTGGACTCCAGCTACAGCGGCATCCGTCAGCTAGCCCGTCACTTCGCCATCACCGAGCCGCGTGCCACGGTGCTGCTGTCCGGCGACGAACACGATGACAAGCTCGCCAGTCTGGCCAGCGAGAGTCCGCAGATCATCAATGTGGCTGGCATGTGGAATGACGGTCCTTGGGCCACCCATTTCGCAGGAGCCAAGTTCCTCGCCCAGTTCGCCTTCTTCAAGTACCTCGCCGACGACTACCGGGTGGTACATCTCGGCATGCGCAGCGGCATGCTTGAATCGATGGCCCTGCTGGGCATGGAGACCTTTTATCTGGAACCGTTGGGCTCGGGCTCCGGAGATCGCATGGTGGCCTTCCAGAGTCGGGGCATCACCTACCGACGCATCCAGATCCACGCGATGCCCGGCCTGACGGCGCGCATCGTCCAGAACAAGCCCCGCCTGAGCAACAGGGAAAAAGTCGACGATTTTCTGGCGACAGGTGCGTCAATGCAGGAAAGACGCCGCAAGCTGAGACAACGCTTCGACACAGACAGGCCCAGGGAGGATTATCCCTGGCTGGCCAAGGCCCATGCGAAGGCCCAGCTTGTGGGATCCCCCCTGGAATCTCGTGGCAATGACTGGGAGGGGGTACAGGACGAACTCGACAGCTTACGCGGTTTCAACCCAGCTGATCTCGACAGTATCGTCCGGCTCGTTTCCGGCAAGTTCAAGACATAAGGAACGGCCGCTTGTCCGGCTGAGCAAGCTCGGGTCGTTCGATGTTCGATACGAGGAGAAGGATGCGACTTTCACGGATGCTGGTCGCCATGTCAGTAGTGGGCCTGCCTCTTGGTGTGCAGGCGGGGGAGGCTAGCGGGCTCTATTTTTCACACCATGATTGGGAGCTCGCCTGCGACAACACCCGGACCTGCCGGGCGGCGGGCTACCAGCGCGACGGGGACCGCCCGGCCGTGTCGGTGCTGCTGACCCGCCGGGCAGGCCCCCATGAGCCGGTGACCGGGGAACTGAGGATCGGGGAGCTGGATGGCGATGCCGCGGATAGTCTGGCGTCGGAGGGCCGACTGTCGCTGCGCATCGATGGTGAATTCGCAGGACGGGTCGAGTTCGCCCCGGAGACCCTGAGCGCGGGGCTGTCCGAGAGGGAAATGGCGGCGCTACTGCCCGCCCTGAGGCGTGACAGCGTTATCGAATGGGTGGCGGGTGACTCCCGCTGGCGCCTCTCCGACACCGGGGCCGCGGCCGTGCTGCTGAAGATGGATGATTTTCAGGGGCGTGTCGGCACCCCGGGAGCCATGGTGCGCCAAGGCTCGCGCCGTGAAGAGGATGTCCTGCCGCCCTTGCCGGCTCCCGTCGTCATCGCGGCTCCCGTGGCGGAAGGCGGGGCAACTGACCGCCCGCTGACGAGTGCGGCACTGCAGGAGGTGCGGGAAGTGCTGCGCGCCCCCCTGGAGCACGTTGATGAGTGCTTCGGCCTGGCGGCGCTTGAAGACGGCGGACGGGAGCTGACGGCCAGCCGACTATCGGACAGCCGATGGCTGGTCTCGACCTTATGCTGGCAGGCCGCCTACAACACGGGCGATGGCTACTGGGTCATCAATGACGCGCCGCCCTATGAGCCCGTCCTGGTTACCGAGTCGGGTTCCTTCTACGAAGACGGCACCATCACCGCCGCCCACAAGGGGCGAGGCATCGGGGATTGCTGGTCCCGGGACGACTGGACTTGGGATGGCGAGCAGTTTATCCATACCGCGTCATTCTCGACGGGCATGTGCCGGCTGGTCGCCGCGGGGGGCGCCTGGACGTTGCCGACGCGGGTCACGGAGATCCGCCGGGCGGCGGATGGACGGCCGCGATGACCCTCCACGCACCCTTCGCGAGTCGCCGCCGCAGTGTACACTCCACTCGAGTCGTCCAGAGAAGGAAGAGACCATGACGGAACCCAGCCGACCCCGCTTCTGGCGCGATGCGCGCCTGCCGCACCTGGAGCTGCGCCTGGTCGAGGACGGCCGTAAGGTCTGCTACGCGCCCCATAGCCATCGGCACTGGTCGCTGGGGGCGGTGACCGCCGGGGAGAGCACCTTCCACTATCGGGAGGCGCGCCATCATATCCAGGCCGGCCAACTGGTGCTGATGAACCCGGAGTGGGTCCACGCCTGCAACCCCATCGACGACCGGCCCTGGGCCTACCGCATGCTCTATGTGGATACCGACTGGCTGACCGCGCTGCGTAATGGGGCGGGGCTGCTCGAGGCGCCGCGTTGGCAGGACATTCCCTCCGCGGTGATCACCGCCCCCGAGTGGTATGCCGGCTACCTGCGCATGACCGATGCCCTGCTCGACCCGTGCCGCGACCTGCTGGACAAGCAGAGCGAGGCGGCCGACTACCTCACGGCGCTGATGCACCACCTGGCGGGGGAAGCGGCCCAGCCGCGACCGCTGCCGCCGGCCACCCTGCGCGAGCTGGCCGCCTACCTGGACGCCCACGCCGCCGAGGAGGTCTCCCTGGATACCCTGTGCGCGCGCTCCGGCTACAGCCCCGGGCACCTGATCCGCGCCTTCAAGCAGCACTTCGGGCTGACGCCCCACGCCTACCTGATCAATCGCCGCATCCAACTGGGGCAGCGGGAGCTCAAACGCGGCACGCCCATCGCCGAGGCGGCGCTGAGCGCCGGCTTCAGCGACCAGCCGCACTTCCAGCGCACCTTCAAGCGCCTGGTGGCCGCCACCCCCGATCAGTACCGCCGCTCGCGACTCGAGTCCTAACCGACCGGCTTATGGGTGTCGCCGGGGCGGCCGGGCGGCATGGCGCAGCAGGCGCCGGAAGGTCGGGCACTCCAGGTGGCTCGGCGCCGTGCAGGCCGCGACATGGCGCAGGCCGTCGCGCATCCTGACCAGGTGCCGAATGCGCTTATCCAGGTCGTCGGCCTGCTCGAGGAGTCGGGCCCGGTCGATAGGCGGCCGGCCATCGGCACCGAACATCTCGGCCATCTCCTCCAAGGTGAAGCCCGCGCCCTGACCGAGGGCGATCAGGGACAGCCGCTCCAGGACACTCTCCGCGAACAGCCGCCGCAGGCCATGCCGTCCCGTCGAGCGGATCAGCCCCTTTTCCTCGTAGAAACGCAGGGTCGACGCCGGCAAACCGGAACGTTGGGCGACCTCGGCGATATCCAGCGTCTTCATGCTTGACCTCAAGTGCTCTTGAATTCGTAGAGTGACGGCTTTCGCCAACACAGGGATAGCTCGTCATTATGAACGGAATGCATGCACTCATCTGGCATGGCGCGGTGATCGGCCTCGGCGCCACGGCCGTGATGGACCTCTGGGCCCTGCTCCAGCGGCGCCTGTTCGGGGTGCCGTCACTCGATTATGCGCTGGTCGGACGCTGGCTCGGCCACTTCCCCCGGGGGCGCTTTCGGCATGACGCCATCATGGCGGCGCCACCGGTGGCGGGGGAGCGGGCCCTCGGTTGGGCGGCGCACTACGCCATCGGCATGCTGTTCGCCGCGCTGCTGATCGGGGTCTGGGGGCCGGAGTGGGTGGCCGATCCCACGCTGGGGCCGGCGCTGATCATCGGCGTGGGCACGGTGGTCGTGCCGCTGTTTATCATGCAACCGGCATTCGGTGCCGGCCTGGCGGCCTCCCGCACGCCCCAGCCGAACAAGGCTCGCTTCCGGAGCCTGGTGGCGCACCTGTCCTTCGGGGTGGGGCTCTATCTGGCCGCCAAGGCCGCGGCATTCTGGGGCTAGATGGAGGGCTAGACGGCGAGGCCCGATGGCTAGGTGATGCCAAGATTCTTACCGCTGGATACCATGGCACAGACGCAACCGTCATACCCGCCCCTTGAGGCGCCACCCAGAGAAGAGGATGTCCCCCGAGATGGAAGCAAGGATTCGCATCGTGCGCCTGAGCGGCGACTCGCCGCATGTCGCCACCCTGGCCGAATGGACCCACGACGCCTGG
Organism: Halomonas sp. H5; assembly: GCF_050613175.1. Taxonomy (GTDB): domain Bacteria; phylum Pseudomonadota; class Gammaproteobacteria; order Pseudomonadales; family Halomonadaceae; genus Bisbaumannia; species Bisbaumannia salifodinae. The sequence goes on along the minus strand of NZ_CP192510.1, from coordinate 2,528,619 downwards.
GGGCATCTGCACCCCGGGCGGAGCCTCGAGACCGCCATCGCCCTGCTGCGGGAGGAGTGCGGCCCGGCCGGGGTGCCCTCGGTGTTCGCCGCCCTGGACGGCGATACCCCGGTGGGTACGGCTAGCCTCGTGGCCGACGACATGAGCGATCGCCGCGATCTAACGCCCTGGCTGGCCTCGGTCTTCGTGCTGCCCGAATGGCGGGGCCGGGGCATCGCCTCGTGGCTGGTTCAGCGCGTCGAGGACGAGGCCCGGGCCCAGGGGCATGGCCACTTCTACCTCTACACCCCGGATCAGCAACCCCTCTACCGGCGCCTGGGCTGGCGCGACCAGGAAGAACGCGACTATCGCGGCGAGGCGGTAACCATTATGCGCCGCGACTTGGTCACGCCTGGGGCAGATGCCGATCAATCGATCAGCAGATAGACACAGCTGGCGGCGAGCAGCAGCGCCAGGCTGCGATTGATGGCGACCAGCACTCCGGGACGCTGCACATGGCGGCGCAGGAAGGCCCCGGCATAGACCCAACTGCCCAGGGAGAGCCAGCAGATGGGCAGGTAGAGGGCGGCGAAGAGCCAGAGCTGGCCCACGTCGCCGCCGGTATAGGCGCCGATGCCAGAGGCCGAGGCCAGCCAGGCCTTGGGGTTGAGCCACTGCATCAGCGCCCCCGCCATAAAGCCCGGGGCCTGTCGGCCGTCGTCTGCCGGCAGGCGGCCATCGTCGCGAAACAGCCGCAGGCTCAGGTAGAGCAGGAAGGCCACCCCCGCCCAGCGCAGGGCCGTCTCCAGCCCCGGCACCATCGCCAGTAGCGAGTAGAGCCCCAGGCCGATGGCCAGAAACAGCACGAGAAAGCCCAGGGTCGCCCCGGTGACGAAGATCAGCCCCCGGGGGATGGGGTAGCGGGTGCCGCTGCTCAGGCAGACCAGGTTGACCGGGCCAGGAGAGATGGAAGCGGCCAGGGCGAAGGCCGACATCGGCAGGATCAGGGACAAGCTCATGGGGTTCCTCCACGAAGGGCAAGCGATGCCCCGAGTCTGGCCGCCCCTGCGTTCCCGGTATTGCACAAAATTGCCCTGGGTGAGCGCCGCCGATTGTCGGGCCAGGTCTAGACTGGAGGCGGTGATCCCTCATCGAAAAGGAGATAGCCCCATGCGACTCCAGGGTTCCTGTCACTGCGGCGCGGTGCGCTTTAGCGTCGAGTCGCCGCACCCCTATCCCTACCAGCGCTGCTACTGCTCCATCTGCCGCAAGACCGCCGGGGGCGGCGGCTACGCCATCAACCTGAGCGGGAGCGCCGCGACCCTCGAGGTCGAGGGCGCCGAACACCAGGGAATCTACCGGGCGGTGATCGACGGCGAGACCAGCCCCGGCGAGCGTCACTTCTGCCGTCATTGCGCCTCGGCGCTATGGGTCTTCGATCCCCGCTGGCCGGAGCTGGTACACCCCTTCGCCTCGGCCATCGACACTGAGCTGCCGATCCCGCCCGAGCGGGTCCATCTGCTGCTGGACAGCAAGGCCAGTTGGGTGGAAGTCGAGGCCAGAGACACCGACAAGTGCTTCGCCGGCTACCCGGAGGAGAGCATCGCCGCCTGGCACCGCCGCCTGGGCCTGGAGCGTTGAGTGATAAGCGAACCCCGAGCCGCAGGAGCTGTGCCTTTGAGCAAACTCGACTTTGCATCGATCAGGGGCCTCGCATAGTCTGGATCATCGAGGCCCCGGAAGAGGGCCAGGGAGTGGAACATCGCGCCACGCAGGGACTACCGCATGGATGGCAGGGCGTCATCGCGACATGCCCAGGTAGGGGCGGTAGCGTGCCTGAATGCCTCACCCACTCCAGCAATACTCTTGTACCACCGGCAACCTCTCTGCAGGAGCCTGCTTTAGCAGGCGATAGAGAAACCCAATTGAAGCAGGTCTTCTCGGTACGCAGGATGTAGCGTTTCACCCTCATGGTGGCCTTCACCCGATCCATCAGCTTCGGGGGCTGTTGTGAGTATTCATACGATGGACCTCTTGGGGTATGGACGTACATACAAAATTACTGGCCCTGGCAAAACGCGCAAGCATGCGAATCCTGCATAGGTAGCCGAGCTATAATTAATTTATTTTAAAGTCAATTGGTTAGGTGCTGAGTGGTAGGCTATATTTTCTGGACAAACGTGCCGGCACGTTGATCCAATCATAGAAGGCGCCGTCTAATATCTGTTAGATTTTTGAGGACTTCATGACACAATCCGAATGGATGCCTGTATTAAGCACCTCATTTGCTGGACTGTCTGCTATTGCCGCAGCAGCGGCAATCTACTTTCCATGGCGAACACAGAAAAGTCAGAAATTCTTGGATCAAGCCACGCTTTCATTAGAGCGCGCATACGAAGCACTCTCTAGCAATGGGCAGAATATTCAGCCACCCGCATCAGACCGACTCAATTGGCTAACAGCGGCTAGACATATCGAGCAGTACCGGAGACTGAAAAATCTTATCAAGTGCAAGGAGCATCAGCTAGTTTGTGAAGAGCAAGAAGAGTTCTGGCGGCATAAGTTCCATGTCTGCCTTAACGGCTCTAGACCTCTATTGATAGATTACTACCAAGAAAAGCCTGAGCCTGAAAAAAAATTGGGAATAGAGCCAAGGTCGGCAGTCATTATTCATGCTTTTGCAAAGTGGCCAGATGGCAAGGAAGATCCAATTGATCTGGCGGATATTGAATCAATGCTCAAGGGAGGAGATGTTTTGAAAGGGAATATAGGACTTCGACTCTACCTTGAGAGCTTGCCAAGCTATCGGGAAAAAATCTAACAAGCGGCTGTTATCGCCCCTTCGGGGCTGGGACGGCATTTCCGCCGCTGCGCGGCTACAAGTCCGCCCTAAAGCCGAGCGTTACGCCAGCTGCAATTATTTTTGGGGAGTCCGATGAGAAAATTAGGAATCATTTGTGCTGTATTCGTTTTAATTGCGGGCTGTGCCTCGCAAATAATGAAATCCTATATCGGAAAGGACATTCGTGAGGCTGCCCTGGATTATGGCCCTCCGGCAAATGCCATTGATATGGGAGGCAACAGAAGAGCTTTTCAGTGGGTAATGAACTCTAGCTTCACCACGCCAGTAACGGCTACCACTACGGGCAGCGTAAATTCCTACGGTCCAACCGCTTGGATAAATACAAATACAACCGTAACAGGTGGACAAACGATCAATTCATCCTGCATCTACACGCTTTTGGCTCGCTGGAATGAGGGTACAGAAAGCTGGATTGTGACAGACTACAGAAAACCTAGATTCATGTGCGAGTGAGCACGTGACAAGTCGCAGAAGTACGCGGCAGATGGCCGCCGGCCGCCCTTTCCATGGCTCCTTCGTCGCCATTCCAAGGTCGCCGCTGTGCTCAGCGTTAAACATCTATGGACATCGACATGAAAGCATTTATCGTGGGGGTGGCAATAGGTTTTATCGTCACCTTATTATGTTTTAAAGTTGCTCAATCAAAGAGAGATTGTGATAAATCAAATGACCTGCTTGAAGCTGCAAAAATATACTTGAAGAATGGTTGGTTTTTAGGTGCGCTAAAAAATCTGCATGTTGCAAATCATATTAAATCCAACCCTAAAATAGACTATGCAATAGGTTATGCTAGCTTCAAGTTAGAAGATTTTGAAGAAGCAGCAAGGGGGTTTTGTAATTCAACTTGCTTTTACCTTGAACAGAAAAAGAAGCCTGACTGGGAGAACAGATTCTATCTTCGAGAATTTTCTTGTGATAGCTATTTTATGTGGGTGCTTTCAGAGGCTATGCAAGATAATGATGTTAGTTGGAGTAACTGCTGGAAATATTGCAGTTTCGCTTTAAACGATATAGACAATGGGCTGCTGCCTAGAACCGCAGAGAAAAAAAGTGCTCCTTTGGTTGATTGTAATGATTATGAAGCTGCATTCAGAATATTAAGAATGTTCTCCGGAGTATTTAGCAGCGAAGCATCTTTAGAAGAGACTCTATTTGACATAAAATGGCTAAATTCAGAATTAAAATCCGCCCCTTATCCTATTGAAGAGCTTCAAAATTTTATTGGAGTTTGTAATGAATGTGGCTTTGATGAAGCAGAAGCAATAGAGATATGGAGCCAAGAAATACGCACTAAAATAATTTCAAATAAGTCTGGGGTTGATGTTTAACAAGGCATTGCGCCGGAACCCGCTTCGCTCGTCCGGTGAATGCGTCGTTAAAAGGTGCTAACTTGGAAAAAGTATTAGTAAGTGCCTGCCTGCTGGGAAAACGGGTCAGGTATGATGGAGGAAGCCTCGCTCTGACGGACCAGATTGTCGAGCGTTGGTTATCTGACGGTCGCATCGTCTCCGTCTGTCCCGAAGTCGAGGCCGGGATGAGCATACCTCGCAAGCCGGCGGAAATTGTCGCAGGCGATGGTGAGCAAGTGCTGAGTGGTAAAGCCGGGGTTGTCGAAAAAGGCGGGGTAGAGGTGACCGGAGAGTTTATCACCGGCGCCCATGTGGCCCTGGAGTTGTGCCATCGATTCCAAATCAAGGTCGCCGTGCTGGCCGAGTTCAGCCCTTCCTGTGGAAGCTCGGCCATCTATGACGGGAGTTTCTCGGGCAAGAAGGTCCCCGGTATGGGAGTGACGGTGGCCTTGCTACGCCGACATGGGGTGCGGGTGTTTAGCCAATATGAAGTGGCCGATGCCGACAAGGCGATTCGCGCGATAAGCGAGTGAGAGTGAAAGCATGCAATATCAGGGGATGATCGAGGTGGAGTCATGAGAGTAGTTAGGGGCAGGGAGTTTGTGGCGGATCGCGCCTGGGGCGCCGAGGATATTGCCTCGATGAATGGTGTTTCCACACGCCTGCATTGGACCGATCAACCATACAAGTGGCATGTGAACGATGGCGAAGAGGTCTTCGTGGTGCTGGATGGCAAGGTGGAAATGTTCTTCCGGGAAAACGGTGAGGAAGCGTCGGTGACCCTGGGCGTCGGGGATGTTTTCTATGCCTCTGTCGGCACCGAGCATGTAGCCTACCCGATGGGTGAGGCCAGGGTATTGGTGGTGGAGAAAGAAGGCAGCGTATAAATTACATAATCGATATACGCTCGGCCAGGCTTTTCCCCGATAAGGCGCCAGATAATTTATAGTTAGCTATTGCAGGAAGCATTATGATCGTCGTCTATGGAATCAAGGAGTATCTCAATCCGGTCAAGGCCCGGCTGTCCGAGGTGATTCACGGCTGCATGGGGGCGGTTCTTGGCATGCCGGAGGACAAGCGTGCGCACCGTTTTATACCGATGGATGCCGAGGATTTCTATTACCCGGGTGGCAGGACGCCCGCGTATACGGTCATCGAGATCAATATGATGCAGGGGCGTACCCCGGAGACGCAGAAGGCACTGATCAAGGCGCTGTTCAGAGAGATCGAGTCGGAGCTGGGTATTTCCCCCGTGGATATCGAAGTGACGATCAAGGAGCAGCCGGCGCACTGCTGGGGCTTTCGCGGCATGACCGGGGATGAGGCACGGGATCTCAAGTATTCGGTTAAGGTGTAATACCTTTAATGCAATGTTGGCTTAGTGAGATAAGAGATGAATGTTGAGAGTGCAGGGAAGCAGGACTATCTAACGCTGATAGAAATCTGGGAGGCTTCGGTCAGGGCCACACACGGCTTCCTGGCGGAGGAAGACTTGCAGGAGCTTAAGCCGCTTATCCTTGATCAGTATTTAGATGTCGTCGAGCTGATGTGTTTCAAGAATGACGAGGGCGAGATATTGGGCTTCTGCGGTGTCCATGATGGAAATATCGAGATGCTGTTTGTCTCGCCGGAAGCCCGCGGGAAAGGCGTCGGTTCACTGTTGGCGCAATATGCCATCGAGGCCCAGGGTGCGACGCGGGTCGATGTCAATGAACAGAACCACCAGGCCCTGGGGTTTTATCGGCATATCGGGTTTTCGGTAACGGGGCGCTCACCACTCGATGGCCAGGGCAAGCCGTATCCTCTGCTGCATATGGAATTGTCGGAAGCTTGACTGTATTTATCTTCTACGCCTCCGCAGAAGGTTGGGGCCGGTCTGATATATCACAGCACAACCTGGGTAGATGAGGAATATAGGCCTGATCTTGGCCGGTTTGCTAGGCTGGAATTGGGGAATATGCAATGTGAGACCTGCCCCCGTGACTTGGAGGTTCCGATGAAGAAGACACCAATCAATGTCAGCCCAGCCCTCAGACAAGCAGTGGGCGATATGAGAGCGAAAGCCTTGCCACAGCTTGTTGGCCTGATCATGCGCTTTAACGAAGATGATCGGACGATCCGCGATCTATGGTCGGAAGGGGCGGGCCAGAACAAACACAAGCACAACCCGCACGGGACCGATCGCCTTCAGGCCTATCGTCGCGTCAATGATAACGATCCCACTGCCGGCGAGCGGGCCGCGAATAAGGTGGTCGACGCGGCGGGTTACCATGCGGAAGAACTGTTTATTATCTGCTGGGACGCCCTGCTCCGGGGGGCCGAACTGCGAGAAGATCAGATCGACACAGTCGATTTGATCTTGTCCAAGAGCCCATGCCACGGCGCCAGCGCGTCGTCGGCAATGAAACTGCAGGGAATCAACGAGTACTTCCCGATCGGGTGCGCATCCAAGCTGGCATCGTTCGTGACGAGTAAGGACCAAGGCATCGAGTGGCGCATTGCCTTCCTTGCGCTGGCTGGCTCAGACGCGCCGGACTACATGCCGATCGGCGGTTCTGGCGTGGATCGTCTGATGAGCGCACGCGAGCGCGAAATCGCTGAGGCTGCATTGAGCCAGGTTCGGTTCCGCGACGACGGCGCACCGACCAGGCTGCAACAGGCAGCTGCCCATGAACAAAGCGCGCAGAGGCTTCAGGACCAGGCAGGAGAGCTGCATGGTAGGGAAAGGGGAGATGCGTTCGGGCAGGCGAAAAGCGAGCGGCAACGAGCCAGGACGATCCGGAGTGAGGTGGACCGGGAGGTCCAGGAGAAGTTCAGAAACGCCCGTACCCAGTCCGTCGCCCAGGCTCAGAGTGGCATTGCGATACTGGATCGCCTGCCGAACGTTGATGTGAGGCGCTGGCAGTCCTGACAGCGGTCCGCACCGGTGAGGCACAAATGGCCGTGATACCCCGGCTGTCACGGTAAAAAGGGGCGCGTGAAGCCGGATACAGACTATGTAGTTATTGATTTATTGTTTCGTGAGTATTGTTATTATCTATATTCCCTGTGGTTTTATTTTGATCGCTTGTTTGAAAGTGTCTGTATGTTGAGCGTTGCGATTAACTATCAGCCCTGGGTGATCAATCGCCGGGGACTCGGCAGTTGGCTCGATTAGGAGACGTCGCAGCTAAATGATAGCACTCCAGGCCAAGAGGCATGCTGGGGCTCGGTCGAGGCGGCCCTCAAGCATGGCAAGCTCCCAAATCGGTGAATTTTTGGCCAGCCCCCGAGACGGGTGGCGGGAAAAGCTGGATAATAGCAGGTTACGCGCCCTCGGGGCCCGCCGACATTCATAGATCCGGTGCTTTGTCAATGGAAATCAAGGTCAATTATCTCGATAACCTCCGGCTGGAGGCGAAGTTCGACGACTTCACCGTCATCTCCGACCAGCCGATCCGCTACAAGGGCGACGGCTCGGCCCCGGGGCCCTTCGACTACTTCCTGGCGTCGTCGGCGATGTGCGCGGCCTATTTCGTCAAGGTCTACTGCAATGCGCGGGATATCCCTACCGAGAATATCCGCCTGGCGCACAACAATATCGTCGACCCGGAGAATCGCTACAAGCAGATCTTCAAGATCCAGATCGAGCTGCCGGAGTCCATTTCCGACAAGGATCGCGAGGGCATCCTGCGCTCCATCGACCGTTGCACCGTGAAGAAGGTGGTGCAGACCGGTCCGGAATTCCAGCTCGAGGTGGTGGAGAACCTGGACGAAGATGCCCAGGCCCTGCTGCTGGGCAAGCCGCCGGGTGATGCGAAAGGCGAGGGCAGCACCTGGATCGAGGGCAAGGATCTGCCGCTGGAGCAGACCATCGCCAATATGACCACCATCCTCGCCGATCTCGGCATGAAGATCGAGATCGCCTCCTGGCGCAATATCGTGCCCCATGTGTGGTCGCTGCATATCCGCGATGCCGCCTCGCCGATGTGCTTTACCAACGGCAAGGGCGCCACCAAGGAGAGCGCGCTGTGCTCGGCGCTGGGCGAATTTATCGAGCGCCTGAGCTGCAACTTCTTCTATAACGATCAGTTCTTCGGCGAGGAGATCGCCAATAGCGACTTCGTTCACTACCCCAACGAGCGGTGGTTCCAGCCGGGGCCGAACGACGAGCTACCGGAGGCGATCCTCGACGACTACACCCGCGAGATCTACGACCCGGACGGCGAGCTGCGCGGCTCGCACCTGATCGACACCAACTCCGGCAAGGCGGAGCGGGGCATCGTCTCGCTGCCCTTCGTGCGCCAGTCGGATGGCGAGACGGTCTACTTCCCCTCCAACCTGATCGAGAACCTCTACCTCAGCAACGGCATGAGCGCCGGCAACACCCTGCCCGAGGCCCAGGTGCAGTGTCTCTCGGAGATCTTCGAACGGGCGGTGAAGCGCCAGATCATTGAGGAGGAGATCGCCCTGCCGGACGTGCCCCTGGAGGTGCTGAAGCAGTACCCGGCGATCCTCGAGGGGATCGAGGCGCTGGAGGCGCAGGGCTTCCCGGTGCTGGTCAAGGATGCCTCGCTCGGCGGCCAGTTCCCGGTGATGTGCGTGACCCTGATGAACCCCAAGACCGGCGGGGTCTTCGCCTCCTTCGGGGCCCACCCGAGCTTCGAGGTGGCCCTCGAGCGCAGCCTCACCGAGCTGCTGCAGGGCCGCAGTTTCGAGGGGCTGAACGATTTCATGCCGCCGACCTTCAGCTCCCTGGCGGTGACCGAGCCCAATAACTTCGTCGAGCATTTCATCGACTCCTCCGGGGTGATCTCCTGGCGCTTCTTCAGCAGCAAGGCGGACGTGGAGTTCGTCGAGTGGGACTTCTCGGGCAGCAACGAGGAGGAGGCCGCCGGCCTCTTCGGCATCCTCGAGGAGCTGGGCAAGGAGGCCTACATGGCCGTCCATGAGGACCTGGGTGCGCCGGTGTGCCGCATCCTGGTACCGGATTTCTCCGAGGTCTATCCGGTGGAGGACCTGATCTGGGACAACACCAACAAGGCGCTCGAGTACCGGGAGGATATCCTCAATCTCCACCGCCTGAACGACGACCAGTTGGCCGGCCTGCTGGAGCGCCTGGAGGAGAGCCAGCTCGACGAGCACATCGATATCATCACCCTGATCGGTATCGAGTTCGACGAGAATACCGTCTGGGGGCAGCTGACCATCCTCGAGCTGAAGCTGCTGATCAACCTGGCGCTGGGCCAGCACGAGGAGGCCCTGGAGCGGGTCGAGATGTTCCAGCAGTTCAACGACAACACCGTCGAGCGTGGGCTCTTCTACCAGGCGGTGAGCGCGGTGCTGGAGATCGTCCTGGATGACGAGCTGGAGCTCGACGACTTCCTCTACAACCTGCGCCGCATGTTCGGCGAGGCGACCATGGAGGCGGTGGTCGGCTCGGTGAACGGCAGTGTGCGCTTCCACGGCCTGACCCCCACCAGCATGGAGCTGGAGGGCCTGGAGAAGCACCAGCGGCTGATCGAGAGCTACAAGAAGCTGCACGCCCACCGTGCCGCCAGGGCAGGGGTGGCGGGGTAAGTCACTCAGGCATCACAGCGCACACACAGCGCCCCGGGCCAGCTCACCTGGCCCGGGGCGCTGCGTTTTGGCGTACCGGCCGACTGTTTTTCCCACTCTTCCTGGGATGTCGAGATCGAAGAGTCTCGTTCGACTACTGTTCGTGTATTGCCCCCGTTCAGGAGATCACGATGAGTCAGCTACGCGTGTCATGCTTCGGCCTGTCGCTCGATGGGTTTGCCGCCGGCCCGGAGCAGAGCCTGGAGCACCCGATGGGCCTCAACGGCCTGGAGAATCAGGATTGGCAGTTTGTGACCAAGACTTTTCAGCAAGGCGTGCTGGGTAGGGAGGACGGTGAGGTCGGGATAGATGACGACTTGGTGGCCCGCGGCTTCGAGAACGTCGGCGCCTGGATCATGGGTCGCAACATGTTCGGTCCCGTGCGCGGTCCCTGGCAGGACGAGGAGTGGAAGGGGTGGTGGGGGGACACCCCGCCGTTTCACACGCCGGCCTTCGTGCTGACGCATCATGCTCGCGACCCCATCGAGATGGCCGGCGGCACGACGTTTCACTTCGTCACGGAAGGCATCCATGCGGCCCTGGCGCGCGCCCGCGAAGCCGCCGGGGACAGGGATGTGCGCCTCGGCGGCGGGGTGGCCACGATTCAACAGTACTTGCAGGCACGATTGGTCGACGAACTCCATCTTGCCATCGCGCCTGTTCTGCTCGGCGCGGGGGAGCGCCTGTTCGCCGGTATCGACATGCGTGCCCTCGGCTATCGGTGCGTGGAAAGGGTGGCTACCGACAGGGCCACTCATGTCGTCCTCAGAAGGAGCGCCGAATGACCGACCTGATCCTCGCCACCTTCGATTGGGTCCCCGAGATGCCGCGCGGCTATGTGCGTGACTTACGAGTGCGCTGGGCGCTGGAAGAGGCCGGCTTGCCCTATCGCGTCGAGAGCGTGCCGTTTCGCACTCGGGGTGTCGAGCATTTCTCTCACCAACCCTTCGGGCAGGTACCGTGGTTGACCGATGGCGACCTCTCGATCTTCGAGAGCGGTGCGATCCTGCTGCATCTGGGCGAGCGCAGTGATGCGCTGATGCCTGCCGATCCGCGCAGTCGCAGCGAGGTTATCGAGTGGTTGTTCGCGGCGCTCAACTCGGTCGAGATGGCGAGCCTGCCTTGGGCCCTGTTCATGTTCACTGGCGATACCCAGGAGACGCCAGGACGGAAAAGCCTGGACAAGTTCCTGGCGTCCCGGCTCCAGCACCTGGAATCAGTCCTGGCTGGACGCGAATGGCTGGCCGGCGGCTTTTCCATCGCCGATATTGCCATGGCGGATGTGCTGCGCCTTGTCGATCGGTTCGACGGGCTGGTGGACTACCCGGCCTGCCGAGACTATGTCGCGCGTGCCACGATTCGCCCGTCCTTCGTGAAGGCACACGCCGACCAGATGGCGCATTTCGCCGCGGCGGACTGAGGGCGCTCGACGCGGCCGGCCGGTACCAGCATCAAGGTTGCCGCCCCCTACTAGACGGGCACTTTGCTTACGATCAGCGCCGCATTGACCCCACCGAAGCCGAAGCCGTTGCACAGCACGTGCCGGGTGGGCTGTTCGCGCGCCGTGCCCACCACGAAGTCCAGGTCTTGCAGGTCCTCGTCGACCCGTTCCAGGTTCAGGGTCGGGGGCAGGCGGTCGTGCATCACCGAAAGGGCGGAGAAGATGCTCTCCACGCCGCCGGCGGCACCGAGCAGATGGCCGGTGGCCGACTTGGTGGCGGAGATCGGGATGCCGGCCAGGGCGTCGCCGAAGGCGTTGCGCAGGGCGGCGATCTCGGCACGGTCGCCGACCGGCGTCGAGGTGGCATGGGCATTGATGTGGTCGATCGTCTCGGGAGACAGCCCCGCCATCTTGAGCGCCGCGCGAACGGCCGCCGCGGCACCCGCGCCGTCTTCCGGGCCGGCGGTGATGTGGTGGGCGTCGGCGCTGGTGCCATAGCCGCTGAGAACGGCCAGGGGTGTCGCCCCGCGGGCCTCGGCGTGGGCCAGGGTTTCGATCACCAACAGCCCCGCGCCTTCCCCCATGACGAAGCCATTGCGTGCCTGGTCGAAGGGGCGCGACGCTCTGGCCGGGTCGTCCTGCTCGGTGGAGAGTGCCTTCATGGCGTGGAAGCTGGCCAGCGAGAGCGGGTCGATACAGGCCTCGGCGCCGCCTACCAGGGCCACCTCGGCCTCGCCGCTGCGGATTAGGCGCATGCCATCGCCGATGGCTTGGAGGCCGGCCGCACAGGCGGTCACCGGGCACCCCAGTGGTCCCCGAAAGCCATGGCGAATCGACACATTGCCCGCCGCCAGGTTGGCCAGGAAGGCCGGTACGGTGAACGGGGAGAGCCGGCGATAGCCGCGTGTCATCAGGGTGGTCTGCGCCTGGGTGATAGTGGGGAAGCCGCCGATACCGGAGCCCACAATGGTGGCGGTGGCCAGTCGGTCCGCATCGCTGGTCGGGAACCAGTCGGCCTGGGTTAGCGCCTCCTCGGCGGCGGCCATGGCGTAGAGGCTGAACAGCTCCATCTTGCGACGCTCCTTGGCGTCGACCACCCGGTCCGGGTCGAGGCCGGCGTCGGGGTCGTCGGCAAGGTCGGGCACCGAGCCGGCGACCTTGATCGGCAGGTCGCCGGTATCGAAGCGGGTGATCGGGGAGAGGCCGGAGCGGCCGGCGAGGAGGCGTTCCCAGCCCGCCTTGACGCCGCAACCGAGGGGGCTGATCATGCCCATGCCGGTGATAACGAGCGGTGATTGCATGGTAATGTCCTGAACAGCTTGGGGGTTATGCCACGCTAGCACCGGGCTTGATATGATCAAGGTAATATTCAGCGGGGGAGTGTGAGGTCGCCATGCCCTACTCGGCAAACCACAAGGCGAGATCCCGGGAGCGCATCCTCAAGTCGGCGATCGAGCTGTTCAGTCGCCAAGGCTTCGAGAGGGTCTCCATCGGGCAGATCATGAAGTTGGCGAAGCTGACCCACGGGGCCTTCTACGCGCACTTTGCCTCGAAGGAAGCGCTCTATCATGCCTCGGTGCGGGAAACCCTGGAGAGCAGCCGCGCGGCCAGGCTGGTCAAGGGCCCTCTATCAGTGCAGCACCTGACGGAGCTGGTCGCCAACTGCTGGAACCTTCAGGAGCTGGAACGCAAGCACGAGCCGGGACCGGAGACGGTGCTGTTCAACGAGATCGGCAACGAGAATGCCGAGGTGCGCACGCTGTTCGAAGCCTCTTACCTGCGCATGAAGAAGATGCTGGAGACCCGCCTTATCGCGCTGGGCCGCTTGAAGAAACTGCCCTTCGAGCCCGACCGCGAGGTCATCGCCGAGAAGTCTCGCGCCATTCTCGCCTCGCTGGTGGGTGCCGTGGCCATTGCCAAGAGCCTGCCCAGCGAGCAGGAGCGTCAGTACATCCTCGACGCCGCCCAGCGCAACATCCTGCAGATGCTCGGCGTCAACAAGAGCGAGCCGGAAGGCATGCCGGGCACCGCGTAGCGCGCTGTTCCTTCGTGTCGCCGAGTTGCCCAACGAGCCCCCGAGCCAGTCGCCTGGCTCGGGGGCTCGTCGTTTTGCCGTGTGATTACTTGGCCGCCAGCGCCACGCCCACCTTGGAGCGGTTGGGGCGGCCGATGGTCTGGGTGATCCAGGAGCCCGTTTCGGCGAGCTTGTCGAGGTCGATGCCGGTCTCGATGCCCAGGCCGTTAAGCAGGTAGACCACGTCCTCGCTGGCGACGTTGCCCGACGCCCCCTTGGCATAGGGACAGCCGCCGAGGCCCGCCACCGAGCTGTCGATTACCGCCACGCCTTCCTCCAGCACGGCGTAGAGGTTGGCCAGGGCCTGGCCATAGGTGTCGTGGAAGTGGGCGGCGAGCTTCGCCATGGGGACCTCGCGGCTCACCGCCTCGAGCATACGCTTGGCCTTCAAGGGCGTGCCGACGCCGATGGTGTCGCCCAGCGAGATCTCGTAGCAGCCCATCTCGAGCAGCGCCTTGCTGACCTCGGCGACCTTGGCGGGGGCGATCTCGCCCTCGTAGGGGCAGCCGAGCACGCAGGAGACGTAGCCGCGCACCCGTACATTGGCCTCTTGGGCGCGGGCCAGCACCGGGGCGAAGCGCTCCAGCGACTCGGCCACCGAGCAGTTGATGTTCTTCCGGGAGAAGGCCTCGGAAGCCGCGCCGAACACCGCGACCTCCTCGACGCCGCACTCCAGTGCGGCCTCCAGCCCCTTGAGGTTGGGGGTCAGCGCCGAGTAGACGATGCCGGGGCGGCGGGTGAGGCCCGCCATCACCTCCCGGTGGTCGGCCATCTGCGGCACCCACTTGGGGGAGACGAAGCTGGCCGCCTCGATATGGGTCAGGCCCGCCGCGCCGAGGCGGTCGATCAGTTCCAGCTTGGTGGCCGTGGCGATGGGCTCGGCCTCGTTCTGGAGGCCGTCCCGGGGGCCGACCTCGACCAGGCGCACCTGCTTGGGAAATGCCATGTGGATTCTCCAGTTCTCCCGATTTATGGGGCGCCTGCGGCGCCCTTCGCCCGCTGAAGCGGGCTCCTACCACCCCGGTGGCGGCCAGCATCCCGTGGGAACTCGGGGCGCCGGACCGCCGCGCTCCCACAAGACCCGTGGTCACCCAGGCTACTGTGGGAGTCCGGGTTCCCCGGACGATTGGCGCCGCCAGGCGCCCTGGTGGTGTTGCCAAGATCGCCCTTCGGATGAAATCGCCAAGGGCGACTTCGTCGCCCAATCGCGCGGAATCCGCGCTCCCACAGGGCTGCCTAAGCTGATTCTCGGCGCTCGGCGCTCGGCGCGGCGTCACTCCTGCGCGGCGAATTCGAGCAGCACATCGCCCTGGCCGACGGTGTCGCCGGCGGCGAAGTGGAAGCTCTCCACCTGGCCGTCGGCGGGGGCGGTCAGGGTGTGCTCCATCTTCATCGCTTCCATCACCATCAGCGGCATGCCTTTCTCCACCGCCTGGCCGGGCTCCACCAGCAGCGCCACCACGGTGCCGTGCATGGGCGCGGTGAGGGTCGATTCCGCCTCGTGGTGGCCGTGGTCGATGCCGTCGATGCGCCGCCAGTGCAGGCGGGTCTCGCCCTGGGGGTCGGCCATCACCACCAGGCTGTTGTCCACCAGGCGGGCCTGGAGGCGGCGGCGGTGGCCGTTCAGGGTCACCGCCACGGCGTCGCCGGCCAGGCGTTCGAGGCGCGCGCTGAGGGTCTGGTCGCCGATGCTCAGCTGCCAGGCGTCGGCGTCGCTCTCGCGGCGACCTTCCACCACCACTGGGCTGACCTCGCTGTCGTGGGCATCGGCGGGGTCGCCGAGCGCGAGCCGGATGGTATGCGGGGCGTTGAGGCGGAAGCCGTCGTGGCGATCCCAGGGCGAGCGGCTCTCGCACTCCCGGGCCAGCTGGTCGAGGCCGATCAGGGCGGCGCCGGCGTAGTCCTCCGCCCGGTAGGGCTGCGGGGCGAAGAGGCTGGCTTCGTGCTTCTCGATAAAGCGGGTGTCCAGCTCGCAGGCCTTGAAGGCCGGGTGGCCGGCCAGGCGTTGCAGGAAGCCGCGGTTGGTGACCACGCCCTGCACGTCCAGCGCCGCCAGGGCCCGGTTGAGGGTGGCCAGGGCCTGGTCGCGGTTAGCGCCATGGACGATCAGCTTGGCGAGCATGGGGTCGTAGTGCATGGAGACCTCGTCACCGCTCTCCACGCAGCTGTCCAGGCGCACCTTGTCCGAGCCCTTTTGTGAAGAGCCGAGCCCGGCACCGGCGAGGTCCAGGGCGAAGCGCTCCAGGCGCCCGGTGGCGGGCAGGAAGTCCTGGGCCGGGTCCTCGGCGTAGAGGCGTGCCTCGAAGCTATGGCCGGTAATGGTCAGCTCGTCCTGGGCGAGCGGCAGGCGCTCACCCATGGCCACCCGCAGCTGCCACTCGACCAGGTCCTGGCCGGTGATCATCTCGGTGACCGGGTGCTCCACCTGGAGGCGGGTGTTCATCTCCATAAAGTAGAAGGCGCCATCCTGACCTTGTGAAAAGTCCAGCAGGAACTCCACGGTGCCCGCGCCCACATAGCCGATCTCCTTGGCGGCGCGTACCGCGGCCTCGCCCATCTCGCGGCGCAGTTCGCCGGTCATGCCCGGCGCCGGGGCCTCCTCCAGCACCTTCTGGTGGCGGCGCTGCACCGAGCAGTCCCGCTCGAAGAGGTAGACGGCGCCGCCGTGGCTGTCGCAGAACACCTGCACCTCCACGTGGCGGGGCTGGGTCAGGTACTTCTCGATCAGCATGCGGTCATCATCGAAGGCGGCGCGGGACTCGCGGCGGCAGCCGTCGAGGGCGGCCTGGAAGTCGGCGCTGGACTCCACCACCCGCATGCCCTTGCCGCCGCCGCCGGCGCTGGCCTTGAGCAGCACCGGGTAGCCGATCTTGTCGGCCTCGGCCCTGAGCAGGGCGTCGTCCTGGTCGGCGCCGTGGTAGCCGGGCACCAGGGGCACGCCGGCGGCCTGCATGCGCGCCTTGGCGGCGGACTTGTCGCCCATGGCGGCGATGGCTGAGGCGGGGGGGCCGACGAAGGTGATGCCGGCCTTGTCGAGCGCCTCGACGAAGGGACCGTTCTCGGAGAGGAAGCCGTAGCCGGGGTGAATGGCGCCGGCGCCGGTGCGCCGCGCCGCCTCGATCACCGCCTCGACCTTGAGGTAGCTGTCGCGGGCGGCGGCGGGGCCCAGGCGCACGGCCTCGTCGGCCTCGCGGACATGGCGGGCATTGGCGTCGGCATCGGAGTAGACGGCCACGGTGCGCAGGCCCATGGCGCGGGCGGTGCGCATCACCCGGCAGGCGATCTCGCCGCGGTTGGCCACGAGCAGGGTATCGAAGCGAGAGAGGCTCATGAGGCGTTGTCCTTGTTGGGCGTCCAGCGCGGGGCGCGCTTGTCGAAGAAGCTGGCCAGGCCCTCCTGGCCTTCGGGGCTGACGCGAAGCTCGCTGATCACCCGGCAGGTGTGCTCGCGGGTGGCCTCAGAGTCGGGCTCCCGGGCCACCACGCCGAGCAGCGCCTTGGTGGCACGCTGGGCCTGGGGCGAGCCGGCCAGCAGGGTATCGAGCATGGCGGTCACGGCGGCATCGAGCGACTCGTGCGCCACCACCCGATGGGCCAGACCCAGGTCCAGGGCGGTGGCGGCATCCATGACCTCGGCGGTCAGGGCGTAGCGGCGCATCTGGCGGGGGCCGAGGGCGCGCTGCACATAGGGGCTGATCACCGCCGGCGACAGGCCGATCTTGACCTCGGAGAGGCAGAACCTGGCCTTCTCGGAGGCGATCACGATATCGCAGCAGGCGGCCAGGCCCACCGCCCCCCCAAAGGTGGCCCCCTGCACCCGGCAGACAGTAGGGCAGGGCAGGGTGTCCAGATCGTGCATCAGCCGGGCCAGGTGGCGGGAGTCGGCCAGGTTGCCCTCGAAGTCGTACTCGACCATGCGTTTCATCCAGCCGAGGTCGGCGCCGGCGGAGAAGCTCTTGCCCTCGGAGCCCAGCACCACCACCCGCACCTCGCCGCGGGTGGCGGCCTCGTGCAGGTGCGCCAGGTGGGCGTTGAGTTCCCGGATCAGGCCGTCGTCGAAGGCGTTATGTACCGCGGGCCGCTCCAGCGTCAGCCAGGCCACGCCGCGGGCATCGAGGGTCAGGCGGGAGAAGGATGTCTCTGACATAGCGATAGTCTCTGCATTGTTCCCGTAGGAGCCGGATTTATCCGGCGATCCGGGGGCCACCATCGCCCGCTAAAGCGGGCTCCTACGGGGGATAGTGGCGACGGGGTCCGCCTACATCCGGAAGACGCCGAACTTGGTCTCTTCCACCTCGGCATTCATGGCGGCGGCGAGGGACAGGCCCAGCACATCGCGGGTCTGGGCCGGGTCGATGACGCCGTCGTCCCATAGCCGGGCGCTGGCGTAGGTGGGGTGGCCCTGGTGCTCGTACTGCTCCCGGGTGGGTTGCTTGAAGGCCTCCTCGTCTTCCGCGCTCCATTCATTGCCTTCGCGTTCGAGCTGCTCGCGCTTGACCTGGGCCAGCACGCCCGCGGCCTGCTCGCCGCCCATCACCGAGATGCGCGCGTTGGGCCACATAAACAGCAGGTTGGGGTCATAGGCGCGGCCGCACATGCCGTAGTTGCCGGCGCCGAAGCTGCCGCCGATCAGCACGGTGAACTTGGGCACCCTGGCGCAGGCCACGGCGGTGACCAGCTTGGCGCCGTGCTTGGCGATGCCTTCGTGCTCGTACTTGGAGCCGACCATAAAGCCGGTGATATTTTGCAGGAAAATCAACGGTATTTTCCTCTGCGCGCAGAGCTCGATAAAGTGCGCGCCCTTGACCGCACTCTCCGAAAAGAGCACGCCGTTATTGGCGACGATACCCACCGGGTGACCGTGGATATGCGCGAAGCCGGTGACCAGGGTGTCGCCGTAGTAGCGCTTGAATTCGTCGAAGGCGGAGTCGTCGACGATGCGTCCGATCACCTCGCGCACGTCGAAGGGCTTCTTGAGGTCGGTGCCGACGATGCCGTAGAGCTCCGTCGGGTCGAGGCGCGGGGCCCTGGGCTCCTGCATCTTGAGCCGGCCGCGCTTCTGCCAGTTGAGCCGCGAGACGCAGGCCCGGGCCAGCTGCAGGGCGTGGGCGTCGTTCTCGGCGTAGTGGTCGGCCACGCCGCTCAGCTTGGCGTGAACGTCGGCGCCGCCCAGGTCCTCGGCGCTGATCGACTCGCCGGTGGCGGCCTTCACCAGGGGCGGGCCGCCCAGGAAAATGGTGCCCTGCTGCTTGACGATGATCGACTCGTCGGCCATGGCCGGCACATAGGCGCCGCCGGCGGTGCAGGAGCCCATCACCACGGCGATCTGCGGGATGCCCTCGGCGGACAGCGTCGCCTGGTTGTAGAAGATGCGCCCGAAGTGGTCGCGGTCGGGGAAGACCTCGTCCTGGCGGGGCAGGAAGGCGCCGCCGGAGTCGACCAAGTAGATGCATGGCAGGCGATGCTTGCGGGCGATCTCCTGGGCGCGCAGGTGCTTCTTCACGGTGAGCGGGTAGTAGGTGCCGCCCTTGACGGTGGCGTCGTTGGCGACGATCACGCACTCCACCCCGGAGACGCGGCCGATGCCGGTGACCACCCCGGCGGCGGGCACCAGGGAGTCGTAGACCTCATGGGCGGCCAGCGCCGAGAACTCGAGGAAGGGCGAGCCCTCGTCGATCAGGTGGTCGATGCGGTCGCGCACGAAGAGCTTGCCGCGGGACTCGTGGCGGGCGCGGGCCTTGTCGCCACCGCCCTGATTGATCGCCGCGGTCAGCTCGCGCAGCTTCATCACCTCGGCGCGCATGGCCGATGCGTTGGCCTGGAAGGCCTCGCTGCGGGGGTTGATCTGGGTGTTCAGGATGCTCATAGCCGATCCTTGTGTTCGATGACCTGGGCCGGTGGCGGTTAGGCGGACTCGGCGAAGAGTTCGCGGCCGATCAGCATACGGCGGATCTCGCTGGTGCCGGCGCCGATCTCGTAGAGCTTGGCATCGCGCAGCAGGCGCCCGGTGGGGTACTCGTTGATATAGCCGTTGCCGCCGAGCAGTTGGATGGCGTCCAGCGCCACCTGGGTGGCCTTCTCGGCGCAGTAGAGGATCACCCCGGCGGCGTCCTTCCTCGACGTCTGGCCGCGGTCGCAGGCCGCCGCCACCGCATAGAGGTAGGCGCGGCAGGCGTTGAGGGTGGTGTACATATCGGCCACCTTGCCCTGCACCAGCTGGAACTCGCCGATCGCCTGGCCGAACTGCTTCCGCTCATGCAGGTAGGGCACCACCACGTCGAGTGCCGCCTGCATGATGCCGATGGGGCCGGCGGCCAGCACGGTGCGTTCGAAGTCGAGGCCGCTCATCAGCACCCGCACGCCCTTGCCCACCTCGCCGAGGACGTTCTCCGCGGGAACCTCGCAGTCCTGGAACACCAGCTCGCAGGTGTTGGAGCCGCGCATGCCCAGCTTGTCGAGCTTCTGGGCGGTGGAGAAACCCTTGAACCCCTTCTCGATGATAAAGGCGGTGATGCCCTTGGAGCCGGCGTCCGGGTCGGTCTTGGCGTAGACCACCAGCACATCGGCGTCGGGGCCGTTGGTGATCCACATCTTGTTGCCGTTGAGGATGTACTTGTCACCTTCCAGGCGGGCGCGCAGCTTCATGGAGACCACGTCGGAGCCGGCCCCCGGTTCGGACATGGCGAGTGCCCCCACGTGCTCGCCGCTGATCAGCCTGGGCAGGTACCTGGCCTTCTGCTCGGCCGAGCCATTGAGCTTGATCTGGTTGACGCAGAGGTTGGAGTGGGCGCCATAGGAGAGGCCCACCGAGGCGCTGGCCCGGGAGATCTCCTCCATGGCGATGCAGTGGGCCAGGTAGCCCATGCCGCTGCCGCCGTCCTCGTCCGGCACGGTGATGCCGAGCAGGCCCATGTCGCCGAACTTCTGCCACAGGTCGCTGGGGAATTCGTTCTTCTCGTCGATCTCGGCGGCACGCGGGGCGATCTCGTCGCGGGCGAAGGCGTTGACCTGATCGCGCAGCATGTTCAGTTCGTCGTCGAGGCCGAAGTCGAGGGGCTTGAAGGGCGTATGCATGACGGGTCTCCGGGATCGAGTGGTCACAGCCAAAGGGGCGTTGGAATGGCTCTAGACTAGGCAAGGTTTACGTTAACGTAAAGTGCCAATCGGCTATACCAAGGTCGCAGGCGAGTCACGCTGCGCCAACGCGGCCGGGGTGTCATATTCAGCGTAGCGGTTGGCCGAGGCGGTGGGGGAACCCCTGCTCGAGAGCCGCCAGGGGCGGCTCGCGCCCACCGAGGTGGGGCCGAGCTGTACCGGGCCAGCCGCGAGGTGCTGGGGCGCTTCGATGACTTCGGCGATTACCTGGACGCCCTGCGCGGCGGCGCCCTGAACGGCTTAGACCTTGGTCGAAGATTGGCGCCATGCAAGCTTGGTGACAGCTTGGTCCTCTAGAGTCACGGCTACCGGGCGACGACCCGGGGACCATCTAACAACGAGGATATACACGCCATGTTCGATCGCTTCCTTCCCAAGCCCCTGATGGCCGGCGCCGCGGCGGCCATGCTGGCCTCCCTGGCGATGACCACCCCGGTGGCCGCCGGTGATTACCCGGACCGTCCCCTCGACCTGGTGGTGGGCTTCGGCACCGGAGGCAGCGCCGATCGCATGACCCGGGCCGTCTCCACCTACCTGGCCGAGGAGCTCGGCGTGCCGGTGCGGGTCACCAACCGTCCCGGCGCCGGCACCCAGGTCTCGGCGAACTATATCCTGTCGCGCCCGGACGACGGCTATACCGTCTATGCCTCCACCTTCGCTCCCTACCTGACCAACACCATCCTCACCGGGGGCGCCCAGTACGGCATCGAGGACTTCTCCTTTATCAACTTCCAGTGGTTCGACCTGGACCTGATCGCCGCCAACAAGGACAGCGGCTTCGAGGACCTGCCCTCGCTGCTGGAGGCGATCCGCGATAACCCCGGCGAGGTACGTGGCTCGGTGGTGCAGGGCTCCGCCGGCCACCTGATGGTGCGCCTGCTGCTGGAGGAGGCGGGCATCCCCCAGGAGAACCTCAACCTGGTGACCTATAACAGCGGCGGCGAGGCGCGTTCCGCGGTGGCCGGCGGCCAGGTGCACTTCACCTCCATCAGCGCCCAGGGCAGCGAGGGGATCCGCGAGTTCCTGACCCCGCTGGCCATCGTCAGCGACGAGCGCATCGACCAGTGGGATGCGCCGCCCATCAACGAGGCACTCGACCCCATGGATATCGAGGTGCCGGTGCTGCAGGGCTCCATGCGCGGCTTCGCGGTGACCGCCGAGACCGAGCGTCAGTATCCGGAGCGCTACGAGATCCTCTCCGAGGCGATCCAGAACACCCTGGCCCGCAAGGAGGTCCAGGAGCACCTCGAGGGCAATGACATCGGTGGCGTCTGGGTCGGCCCCGAGCGCTCCAACGAGCTGATGCGCACCAACTTCGATGTCTTCGACGCCTACGCCGACCTGCTCAACTGATCCTTCCCGCATGATGCGCCCCCGGCGAGTGTGCCGGGGGCGATTGGAGTCCATCCATGACCGCCAACAAACGCGACTATGGGGACCTCTTGGTCCTCATGGCCCTGGCCGGCTTTACCCTCTGGTACCTGCTGGATGCCATCCGGGTCTCCTCGGCCGTACAGAACCTGCTGCTGATCCTGCCCCTCTCCCTGGTGGTGCTGGCCATCGTGGCCCTGGAGGTGGGGATGCGCCTGAAGAAGGGCACCCTGCTGATCCGCGAGGAGAGCGAGGGCGAGCCGCTGCACCGCACCCTGCCGGTGGTGGGGCTATTCGCCGCCTATGTGCTGTCGCTGGAGACCCTGGGCTTCGACGTGGCCACGGTGCTCTTTATCGCCGCCTTCCTGGTGCTCAAGGGCGAGCGCCACTGGCCGCTGCTGGGCGGCTACAGCCTGGCCTTCGGCTTCGGCGTGGCCTTCTTCTTCGCGCAGATGCTGCCCTATCCCATGCATATGCTGATCCTTCCGGGCTAAGGGAGTCACACCATGATCGATTTCGTCGCCGTCGAGCAGGGGCTGGCCCTGCTCTTCACGAGCTTTTCCCCCTGGATGGTGGTGGTGCCCGGTATCGTCATCGGGCTGATCTTCGGCGCCACCCCGGGGCTGCAGATCTCCATGGCCATGGCGATCTTCCTGCCGATGACCCTGTACATGGATTTCGTCCAGGCGATGCTGTTCCTGACCGCCATCTTCACCGGGGGCTCCTTCGGTAGCGGCATCCCGGCGATCCTGATGAATATCCCCGGCACCTCCTCGGCCATCGCCACCGCCTTCGACGGCTACCCCATGGCGCGCCAGGGCAAGCATAACCAGGCCCTGGGGGTGGCCCTGGTGTCGTCGGTGATCGGCACCCTGATGGGCTATGTCATTCTCTTCGTGATGATCCAGCCGCTCTCCTTGATGGTGCTCAAGCTGGGGCCCGCGGAGATGTTCGCGGTGATCCTGTGGGGCATGACGTTGATCGCCAGTCTCAAGGGCGAGCAGGTGCTCAAGGGCCTGATGGCCGGCTTCGTGGGGCTGTTGATCGGCACCATCGGCTTCAACGAGCTGGGCATGGCGCGGGGCACCATGGGCCAGACCTACCTGCTCGACGGGGTGCCGGTGATTCCCGCCATGATGGGCATGTTCGCCGCCTCGGAGCTGTTCAAGCTGGCCAACAAGGGCTTTATCGTCGAGTCGAAGGCCTCCCGCAAGGTCAAGCTCGGGGAGATCTTCCAGGGCTTCAAGCTGGCCGTCAGCTACCCCTGGGTGATGATCCGCGGCGGCCTGATCGGGGTCTTCGTGGGGGCGGTGCCGGGGGTCGGTTCCTCGGTCTCCAACCTGCTCTCCTACGTGGAGACCCAGCGCCGCGACGAGGATCCGGACTCCTTCGGCAAGGGCAACCCCAAGGGCGTGGTGGCCTCGGAGTCGGCCAACAGCACCTCGGAGGCGGGCTCCATGGCCACCCTGCTGGCCCTGGGCATTCCCGGCGGCGGGGCCACGGCGGTGATGCTGGCGGCCTTCGCCATGCATAACATCACCGGCGGCCCGCAGTTTATCCGCCAGCAGACCGACGTGGTCTATGCCATCATCTTCGCCAACTTCGCCCAGGTGTTCCTGCTGCTGGTCATCGGGCTGCTGTTTATCCCGCTGCTGGCCAATATCATCAAGGTACCGATGCGCTACCTGATCCCCTCGGTGCTGGTGCTGGCGGTGATGGGCTCCTTCGGCCTCACCGGCAACATGACCGGGCCGGTGACGGTGCTGGTGTTCGCGGTGGTCGGCTGGATCTTCCGCCACTACGGCTATTCGGTGCCGGCGGCGGTGATCGGCATGCTGCTGGGGGCCATGGCGGAGAAGTCCCTGCTGCACTCCTACCAGATCAGCGGCGGCGACCTGAGCTATGTGCTGGAGCGCCCGGTGACCCTGCTGATCCTGGCGCTGCTGCTGGTGTCGCTGTTCGGCAAGCGTTTGCTGGGCCTGGTCCGGGGGCGAAAGACGGCCGCCGGCGCCTGATCCATGTTCAAGCGCAGCCTGCTGACCCTGCTGATCGGCGGCCTGGGGGGCGGCCTGGCCACCCTGGCCGCCTTGCCCCTGGCCTGGATGCTGGGGCCGCTGTTCCTGGTGCTGGCGGCCTCCCTGGCCGGGGCGAAGGCGGGCATCGACCCGCGCCTGCATCGTGGCGCCATCGCCATGCTCGGCCTGTTTATCGGCAACCGCATCGACCTGGGCGAGCTGTCGCACCTGCTGGAGTGGTACCCCAGCGTGCTGGCCATGCTCGGCTATATGGGGCTGATGCTGCTGGGCGGACGCTGGCTCTTCGCACTGAGCGGCATGAGCCGGCTCAGCGCGCTATTCTGCGCCTTCCCGGGAAGCATGAACGGCGCCGTCATCCTCGCCGACCGCCTCGGCGCCGACGTGCGCTGGATCGCCATCACCCATGCCATCCGCCTGGTGATGGTGGTGGCCTCCGCCGCCCTGCTGGCCAGTCACCTCGCCGGCGGGGTGGTCCTGGGGGAGGGCAACGGCCTCCACTGGGGGGATCTCTACCTGCTGGCGCTGGCCCCGGCCTGCGCCTGGCTGGGCCGGCTGCTGGGCCTGCCGATCCCCGAGTTCCTGGGGCCCATCGCCGTGGGCGCGGCCATGGCCAGCCTCGGCCATGGGATCGTGTTGCCGGACCTGCTGCTGATCCTGACCTTCCTGGTCCTGGGCAGCTCGGTGGGCTCGCGTTTCTCGGGCACCGGTTGGTCGCGGCTGCTCCGGGTGGGGCGCTACGGCCTGGCGTTCGGCGCCTATGCGGTGGTGATGGCCCTGGTCACCGCCTGGGGGGTGTCGAGCCTGACGGACTTGCCCTTCGCGGCGGTGCTGCTGGCGCTGCTGCCCGGCGGCGTCGGCGAGATGGCGGTGATCGCCGTGGCGCTGGAGATCGACCCGGTCTATGTGGTCTCCCACCATGTGCTGCGCCTGCTGCTGTTGATCCTGCTTACGCCGCCGCTGATCGCCCTGGCGCGCCGGCGTCGTGCCGCGGCGCAAAGACGACGCTGACGGTCAGTCCCTGGCCCGGGAGGCTGGCGAAGTCGAGGCGGGCGCCGTGGGCGCGGGCCACCTCGTCGACGATGGCCAGGCCCAGGCCGCTGCCCGGGGTCGCCGGGCTGGCCCGATAGAAGCGCTCGGTGAGCCGGGCCAGGTCGTCGGCGGCCACCCCCACCCCGTCGTCGGCGACGCTCAGCGCCGGCGCCCCCTCCCGCTGGAAGACCCGCACCCGGATGGGGCCCCGATAGGGGGCCTCGCCGCCGGCGTGCTGGCTGGCATTCTCGATCAGGTTCTGCACCAGCCAGCGCAGCCGCACCGGGTCGCCGAGCACCTCGCCGGCCTGCTGCTCGATAAACTCCAGCTCCTGGCCGCGCTGGTAGATGCGCGCGGCCGCCTCGGCGCAGGCCTCCCGGCACACTTCGCCGAGGGCCACCGGCACCAGGGCCCGGGTGTCCACCAGCTCGTGGCGGGTCTTGGCCAGGGTCAGCAACTGCTGCACCGTGTAGCCGGCCTGCTCGGCGATGCGCTCGATCTCTTCCAGGGGGCGGCGCAGTGTCGGGTCCGCGCAGCGGCGCGCGGTGACCTCCGCCAGGGCGCGGATCTCCGAGACCGGGGTACGCAGCTGGTGGGAGACATCGGCATTGAACTGCTGGGTATTGCGGATGCTCTGGCGCATCCGCGCCATCAGGCCGTTGATGCTGGCCACCAGGGTGGTGACCTCCCGGGGCACCCGGGTCTCGATGGGCTCCAGGTCATTGGGGGAGCGCTGGCGCAGGCCGCGGCTGACGGCGCGCAGCGGCGCCAGGCCCTGGTGGATCGCCAGCAGGGCGATGGTCACGGCGAGCAGGCCGCCCACGGCGGTCAGTCCCGAGAGGGTCAGCAGGAAGTCGTTGATCAGGCTGTCGCGGGCCTCGGTGGATTCGGCCACGATCACCTCGATGTGGCCACTCCGGGTGGCGCGGACCACCGGGAAGCTGGTGGCCACGGCGCGCAGTTCGTTGCCGGCATAGTCGGTATCGTAGAAGGCCGGCGTGGCGGCGCCCGGGGGAGGGCCCTCCAGGCCCTCGAAGCCGGCCAGCATATGGCCGGCATCGTCGCGGATGCGATAGAAGATCTTGCCCTCGCCGCGGCTGCCCAGGGTGCTGATGCTGAAGTAGTGCATATTGATGCGCAGCTCGCCATCCACCGAGTGGATGCGCCGCTCCACCCGCTCGGCGGCATTGAGCAGCATGGCATCGAAGGTCTCGTTGATCTGGCGGGAGAGCACCACCTGACTGGCGATCAGGGTGAGGATGCCCACCAGGCTGAAGGGCAGGCCGATCCACAGCAGCAGGCGGGCGCGAATCGAGTTCATGGACGCGGGTCGCCGGCGTCGAGGAGGTAGCCGAGGCCGCGCACGGTGCGTAGCTGGGCGGCGTCACCGATCTTCTTGCGTAGGCGGGAGATATAGGTCTCCACGGCGCTAGGGGTGACCGCATCGTCCAGGTCGGAGAGGCGGTCGATGATCTGCGCCTTGCTGACCAGGCGCCCCTGGTTGATCAGCAGGTACTCGAGGACCTCCCGCTCGCGGCGGTGCAGCGCCACCGCCTCGCCGTCGACCAGCACGGTGGGGCTGTCCGGGGGCAGCTCCAGGCCGCCGCACTGCAGGCTGCTCTCGCCGAACTGCTTGGCGCGGCGCACCAGGGCCTTGGCCCGGGCCACCACCTCCACCAGGGAGAAGGGCTTGCCCAGGTAGTCGTCGGCGCCTTCCTCCAGGCCCAATACCCGCTGATCCAGGTCGTCCCGGGCCGAGATGATCAGCACCGGCGTCTTGTCCTGTCGGGCGCGCAGCCGGCGCAGCACGTGGATGCCGTCCAGGTTGGGCAGCCCCAGGTCGAGCAGGATCAGATCGAAGGAGAGGTGGCGCAGCCACTGCTCGGCGGCCTGGCCGTCGTCGCAGGTCTCCACCCGGAAGCCCGCCTCCGTGAGGAAGGTGGCGATGGAGGTGGCCAGGTTGGGGTTGTCTTCGACTACCAGCGCTTTCACGTGCCATCCCGTCTCATGAGTTGCCGAGGCGGGCAGTATATCGCGATGGGGTGGCTCGGGTCCTAGGTCGATGCCGGCCGACAGGAAGCGACGCCCGGGAGGGCGCCGCCGTGAGAGAGCGTTAGTCGGCGTTGGGAAAGAACAGCTGCTGGCCGTCGACGCTGAAGTCGGCGATGGCCTGCTGGCCCTCGTCGGAGAGCAGCCAGGCGTGCCACTGGCCGGCCAGGTCATGCTTGAGGTGGGGGTGGCGCTCGGCGTCGATCACCACGCTGCCGTATTGGTTGAAGAGACGCTCGTCGCCCTCGAAGAGCAGGGTCAGGTCCTGGGGGTTGGCGAAGGCCACCCAGGTGGCGCGGTCGCTCATCACGTAGGCGTCCATGCCGGCGGCGGTGTTGAGGGTCGGGCCCATGCCGCTGCCCAGCTCGCGGTACCAGGGGGCGGCGGGGGTGATCTCGGCGGCCTCCCAGAGGCGCTGCTCGGCGCGGTGGGTGCCGCTGTCGTCGCCGCGGGAGGCGAAGGGCGCCTCGGCCTCGGCGATTCGCACCAGGGCCTCGGTGATGCTCTCGGCCTCCGCGACCTCGGCGGGGTCGGCGCTGGGGCCGATCAGCACGAAGTCGTTATACATCACATCGGCGCGCTCGCTGCCGTAGCCCTCGGCGACGAAACGCTCCTCTCCGCTGGTGTCGTGCACCAGCAGGGCGTCCGCATCGCCGCGGCGGGCCAGTTCGAAGGCCTGGCCGGTGCCCACCGCGACGACCCGCACCTCAATGCCGGAGGCCTCGGTGAACCGCGGCAGGATGACCTCGAAGAGCCCCGAGTTCTCGGTGGAGGTGGTGGAGGCCAGGGTGATATGGGGGGGCTCCTCCTGGGCGAACAGGGCGGAGGAGAGGCCGAGCAGGCCGAGGCCGGCGAGTGTCGCTGCGATCTGGTTCATGGCGCTTCCTTTCGTATGGCTGGGGGCTAGGGAGGGGGCGGCGAGACCACCAGTTCGCCGCGGATAAAGGCCCGGGCCTCCGCCGAGGTCGGTGCCGTGAAAAAACGTTCGGCGGGGGTGTGCTCCAGCAGCCGTCCGCCACACAGGAAGAGGACGTCATCGGCCAGGCGCCGCGCCTGATGCAGGTCGTGGCTGCTCATGACGATGCGCGTGCCGCGGCGATGGAACTCCGTGACGGCGGCCTCCACCGCCTGGATGGCGGCGGGGTCCAGGGCCGAGGTGGGCTCGTCCAGGAAGAGCACTCGAGGCTCCAGCAGCCAGGCCCGGGCCAGGGCCAGTCTCTGTTGTTCGCCGCCAGAGAGCACCCGGGCCGGACGCCCCTCCAGGGCGGCCAGGCCGAAGCGCTCGAGGGCCTCCCGGGCCAGCGCCTTGCGGCGGCGGCGGGGCGTGTCCTTGACCGCCAGGGCATGGGTGAGGTTGGCCAGCGCCGAGCGCCGCAGCAGCACTGGGCGCTGGAAGACCATGGCCTGGCGTGGCGTCTCGCCCTCCCAGTGGAGGCGTCCCTGGCTGGGCACCAGCAGGCCATGGGCCAGGCGCATCAGCAGGCTCTTGCCGGCGCCGTTGGGGCCCATCACCAGGGTGCGGCGACAGCCTTCCAGGCGCAGGGTCACGGGGGCCAGCAGGGGCTGGCCGCGGTGCCGAAAGCTCACCTCCTCCAGGATCAGCGGGGGGATGGCCTGGGTCAGGGGTTGATTCAGGGTGGTCATCCCAGCCGCCTCCGCGCCATCTCGCCCAGCAGGTGGGCGGCGCCGTTGATCAGGGTCACCAGCACCAGCAGCACCAGGCCGAGGCCCAGGGCCAGGGCCAGGTTGCCCTTGCTGGTCTCCAGCACGATGGCGGTGGTCATCACCCGGGTGACGCCATCGATATTGCCGCCGACGATCATTACCGCCCCCACCTCGGCGCTGGCGCGGCTGAAACCGGCCAGTACCACGGTGATCAGCCCCAGGCGGGCGTCCCACAGCAGGGTGGGAATGCGCCGCAGCCGCGTCAGCCCCAGGGAGGTCAGCTGCTCGGCATACTCGCCGTGGAGCTCCTCGACCTGCTGGCGGGTCAGGGCGGCGATGATCGGCAGGATCAGCACCACCTGGGCGACCACCATGGCGCCGGGCGTGAACAGCAGGCCGAACTGGCCCAGGGGGCCGGCCCGGGAGAGCAGCAGATAGACCGCCAGGCCCGCCACCACGGGGGGCAGCCCCATCAGCGCATTGAGCACCACGATCAGCAGGCCGCGGCCGGGGAAGCGCCATAGCGCCAGGGCCGCGCCCAGGGGCAGGCCGATCAGGGCGGCGATCAGCACCGCCGCCAGCGACACCTGCAGCGACAGGGCGACGATCGCCAGCAGGGCCGGGTCCAGGCCGAGGACCAGGTTCAGGGCGGTGATAAAGGCGGAATCGGAGGTGGGCATCGTGTCTCCCTGGGTCTTCTCGCATCTTCTGCATTAATTCGCGTTGATGCATCCTATGCTGGAAAATATGCAGGATAATGCAGTGAGACGACGAAGCCTGGCGTCGATACGACGCTCGGTGGCGCCCTGGGAACACGGCCAGAGGACGCCGGCGTGGAACCCCAGCCGACCTATCTGGCCACCGCCGAGGCGGCCGTCTGGTATTAGCTGCGCCTCGAGGGAGAAGGGAGGAACCGGATGGAATCTACAGCGACCTATCTGACCACCATTGAGGCGGCCGCCTACCTCCGCCTCAAGGAGCGCAAGCTCTACGACCTGGCCGCCCAGGGGGTGATCCCCTGCACCCGGGTCACCGGCAAGCTGCTGTTTCCCCGCCATAGCCTGGACCTGTGGCTGATGCACCACCTGGAGGGGGATCGGGCCGGTCGTCGCGCTGCGCCTCCGGTGCTGGCGGGCAGCCAGGACCCGCTGCTGGAGTGGGCGGTGCGCGAGAGCGGCTGCGACCTGGCGCTGCTCTGTCACGGCAGCGGCGACGGGGTACGACGCCTGGCCGAGGGCGATGCGATGCTGGCCGGGGTGCATCTGCTCGACCCCGAAAGCGGCGCCTACAATGATCCGGCGCGCCTGGGGCTGGGCGCCATGGGCGATCTGGTGGCGCTGCGCTGGGGGCGTCGCCGCCAGGGGCTCTTGATCGCCCCGGGCAATCCGCTCGCTATCCGCGGCCTGGCGGACCTGACCCGGCCGGGGGTGGTGGTGGCCCGGCGTCAGCCGGACGCCGGGGCCGAACGGCTGCTGCGCTACCTGCTGGCGCGCCAGGGTGTCGAGGCCGAGGCGCTATGCTTCGCGCATCATCTGGCCCTGAGCGAGGACGACCTGGCCCTGGCGGTGCGCCAGGGAGAGGCGAACGTGGGCCTGGGGGTGGCGGCGGCGGCGCGCCGCCAGGGCGTCGATTTCCTGCCCCTGCACTGGGAGCCCTTCGATCTGCTGATGCGCCGCCGGGACTATTTCGAGGCACCGATCCAGCGCCTGCTGACCTTTACCCGGGAGCCGCGCTTCGCCGATCGAGCGGCGGCCCTGGGCGGTTATGATCTGAGCGAGCAGGGGCGGGTGGTCTATAACGCCTGACCCCGTGGTACGCGGCGGTGGTGCCTTGTCGCGCCTATTCCGCCCTGTGTCGGGTCGCCGCAATGGGCTCCGAGGCGAGGCTCTCGGCGGCCTTTTCATCCTCCGCCAGCACCTGAGCCAGGTCCTTCCTGCGCCGGTGGACGGCGATACCATAGCTTTCGTCGTCGCCCCAGAGCGCCGCCAACTGGTGCAGGGAGTCGATATCGTGGGCCTTGAATACCTCCGCGGCGCGTCGGCTGCTCTGCTCATCGTTGCCCAGCAAGGTCAGCGAGGTGACCGCCAGGGTCAGGGCCGACTCGAAGGTTTCGCGGCTGAAGTGTGCCACATCGCGCTTGATCAGCTCATAGGCATGACGTCGGTCGTAGGCCCGGGTGGCGATCTTCAACCTGGGGTAGTGCTTTTTCGCCAACTCGATGATCGACAGGGTCTTGTCGGGATCGTCGATGGCGATCACCAGCAATTCCGCCTGCTCGGCGCCGGCGGCATCGAGCAATTCTTTCCGCCCGGCATCGCCGTAGAAGACCTTCTTGCCCAGTCGGCGTAGCAGCTCGATCTGATGTGGGCTGTGATCCAGGACGGTCACCTGATAGCCCTGGGCGACCAGCAGGCGGCCGACCACCTGGCCGAACCGGCCATAGCCGGCGATGATGACCTGCTTGGAGGTGGCGATTTCCTCGGGACTATCAAAGTCGGGTTTTTCTCCTTTCCCGTGTTGGCTCAGGGTGTCGTACAGGCTGAGAAGTAGCGGTGCGCAAAGCATGGAGATCGCCACCACCAGGGTGGTGAGCTTGGTCTGTTCTGGTGTGAGAATCTGTAGTGAGGAGGTCAAGTTAAGCAGTACAAAGGCAAATTCGCCGCCTTGGGCTAGCGCTAGCGCGAACAGCAGTTGGCTGCTTTTCTCCATTTTCAGGAGGCGAGCCAGGGAGAAAAGAACCAGGGCCTTCACCGCCATCAAGGCAGCAACAAGCAGCATCACCGTAATCAACTTCTGTCCCAGAAGGGCGAAGTCTATTGAGGCGCCTACGGTGATAAAGAACAGGCCAAGCAGCAAGCCCTTGAAGGGTTCGATGTCGACTTCCAGTTCGTGGCGGAACTCGCTTTCCGCCAGGACTACCCCCGCTAGAAAGGTGCCGAGTGCCGGCGAAAGCCCGACTTTCTGCATCAGTAGTGCGATGGCGATAACCAGGAAAAGCGCAAAGATAGTGAAGACTTCTCTCAGGCGAGTTTCCGCGATATATCTAAAGATAGGGGATGAGACATAGTGCCCGGCCAAGATGATTGCCGCGATAGTGAGTACGGATATTCCGACCTGGGAAAGTACCGGAAAGTGACTGATCAGTGATTCGGTTTGTTCCGCACTCTCCAGGGGGGGCAAGAAGGCCAGCAAGGGCAGCAGAGCCAGAATCGGAATGACCGCGATGTCCTGAAACAACAGGACGGCAAAAGAATTTCTCCCGGCCTCTTGCTGCATCCAGCCCTTTTCCGCCAGCGTTTGCAGGACGATGGCGGTGGATGATAACGATAGCATTAACGCCAGGGCCAGCGCCGATTGCCACTGCATGGAGAAGATCACAGTGGCACCAGCAAATATCAGGGCGCTGGTGAGTATGACCTGAAGGCCGCCCAGGCCCAGGATGGGTCTGCGCAATCTCCACAGCTTGGCCGGCTCCAGCTCCAGGCCGACCAGGAACAGCATCATCACTACACCAAACTCGGCCACGTGCATGACATCCGCTTGATCCCCCACCCAGCCCAGCACGAAGGGGCCGATCAGGATGCCTGCCAGCAGATAGCCGAGCACGGACCCAAGACCGAGCCGTTTGGCGACCGGGACGGCCACGACGGCGGCGGCTAGATAAATTAGTGCTATTTCAAGCATGGTCGTGCTTCCTCAGGCCAATACAAGCAAAGCGCGGGGCGTGAATTTCCCCGGATTGATAAGGGTAAATGTAATGCAATGCGAGGGGGAATGAAAGCGCCTGGAAGGTTTAGGTGTTTTCTTTTCCATATGGTGGGTCGTTTTAGTCTGTTGGTAAAGGGGTGTTATTTTTGTGGATTTTGGGTCGCTTATGGGAGGCCGCGTCGGCCTCCGATGGAGAAAGCTAGGATAAAGTGGGTAATCAAGTATCTCCGAGGGTTATATATGATATTTCCTGATATTAGAGAGAATGGTCGGTTGATGCTGGTGGATTTTTAATCAAATGGTTGGTCTCCACTATCCCGGTGCCTCGGGTTAATGACGGCCTCTTTGCTCGAATCCTTGCAGGGTGTTTACGGCATTGATGCCGATCTCATCGACCATATAGCCCCCCTCCATGACGAAGAGCGTCGGGAGTTCGACGCTGGCAATTCGCTCGCCCAGGCGGAGGAAGTCCTCGCTGGTAAGCCGGAAGTGGCTGATCGGGTCTGCCTCGAAGGTATCCACGCCGAGAGAGACGACGAGGCAGTCGGGCCGGAACGCCTCGATACGATCCAGGGCATCTTGCAGGGCGTCTCGGTAGGGACCCCAGGAGGTGCCCGCCGGCAACGGGTAGTTGGCGGTATAGCCCATTCCTTTCCCCGTGCCTTGCTCATTCGCGTACCCCGAGAAGTAGGGGTAGGAGACATGGGGATCGCCGTGTAGCGAGGCGAAGAACACCTCATCACGATCATAGAAGATATTCTGCGTGCCATTGCCGTGGTGAAAGTCGACATCCAGCACGGCGACTCGCTTGGCGCCTCGACGCAGGCCGTGCTCTGCCGCGATGGCCGCATTATTCAGGTAGCAGTAGCCCCCCATGTATTCGCGTGCCGCATGATGGCCAGGCGGCCGGCAGAGGGCGAAGGCCGGGTGGCCGCGGTCACTGATGGCGTCCATCGCCGTCAGTGCCACATTGGCGCTGCCGCGGACGGCTTCCCAGGTGTGGGCGGTGATGGGGGCTCCTGCATCCATGGCGTAGAAGCCGAGCTTGCCATCGATGTGTCCGGGCTCCTGGTCGATCGCCAGATCACGCACCGGCCAGACCAGCGGCAGGGCATCATGGGTCTTTCCCGTCGCCGCCCACTGCGCCCAGGCGCTTTCCAGGAAGCTCACGTAGCGTTCGCTGTGCGCCGCGACATAGCAGCCGCGGTCGAACTCCCGTTCGCCGATGACCTCTCCCAGGCCCGTGCTGCAAACACGGGCCAAGACGGTTTCGGCGCGTTGCGGATTCTCGAAGGAGGGGCTGATGGCCCCATCCTTGAGTTCGCAACCGTGGTGCAGGCGATGCTTGGTACTGAAGACGGTCAGCACGGGAGTAGCCTCCTGAGGCCAGGGAGAGGCCCCCATGGGGAGCCGAGGGATTCCGCCTTGTCTAGCAGGAGGGTCTCGGTTTGTCCAGGGAGGAGCCCTGGCTCGCCTCGCGCCAACTCCGAGAGTCCTCCTCGCCGTGGCGCCTTCCCCGCCTATATCGGCTGCCTGGAATGGCTGGCCGCGCCCGCCCCTACGGCATGACACCGATGCCGAGCACTATCTGGAGGGGCGCGCCGGGCGGGGTTCGACTAGGCCGGCCCGTCGAGCCGCCAGGGCCAGGGCCGCGCAACAAGTCCCTGACTGCTAGAACTGATAGGGAGGCGGCGAGACGAGGGAAAGGCGATGTCCCGGCGCCGACTGGCGGCGCCTCGGCGTCGTGTCACCCATGGCTCCCATTCGGAGGCGTGCCATGAACCAGACGCCACCAGCGGCCAGTGAGTACGTCGAATTCTGGAACGACACCCTGGCCGAGAAGTTCGATCGCTTCCAGGACATCCTGATGAATGGCCTGAGCTACCATAGCCGGGGGCCCCTCGACCACCTCTCCATCGCACCGGGCAGCCGGATCCTCGACGTCGGCTGCGGCTGGGGCGATACCGCCAGGGCGCTGGCACGTCGGACCGGCCCCCGGGGCGAGGGACTAAGCCTGGACTGTGTCGAGCAGTTTCTCGAGGACGCCTGCGGCCCGGGGCCCTTCTCCATGGCCAATCCCGAGGTGGTCACCCAGCAGCTGGAGATCGCCGGCATTGAGAGCATTGCCTACCGCGTGTCTGGCCCGGCCACCCGCCCCCCGGGTTGAGGAGCTCGACGATGCACGGGTTCGGCGTCACCGGCCCCCCGGCACGCCCCGGCGCGAGGCTCGCCCGGGGGCTCCTCGGCCTGTGGTTCGTGGTCGGGCTCTGCCTGCTGTCCGGGTGTACCACCCTGGGGCGGGGCCAGGAGGCGCTGCTGGTGCTGCATGACCTCGCCGCGGTCGACGCCCCGAGCCAGCTGAAACGCCATACCCCGGCGCCGGCGCGCGAGGCGATGACCTATGCGGTGGCGGGCCGCGATCAGGCGGTAGACCTCTACCATCCGGCCGAGCCGCGTCGCGGCGCCCTGATCCTGGTGCACGGCTTTACCGAGGCGGGGCGGCGCGATCCCCGCCTGGTGGCCCTGGCACGGACGCTGGCCCGCGCCGATTTCACGGTGATCGTGCCGGAACTGCAAGGGTTGCGAGACTTCTCCGTGGGCACTCGCGAGGTGGAGCGGATCGCCGCCGTGATACGCCACGCCACGACGACGGTGCCGGCGGCGGAGTCGGGCACCGGGCTTGCCGCCATCAGCTTCGCGGTGGGACCGGCGATCCTCGCCGCCATGCGGCCGGACACGGCTCACCGGGTACGCTTCGTGATCGCCGTGGGCGGCTACTACGACCTCACCGATATGCTCCGCTACGTCACCACCGGGGAAGATCGTGGCGGGGGCGGCCGACGCTCCCCGCCGCCTCAGCGCGAGGCGCGCTGGATGGTGCTGCTGAGTCAGCTGCACCGCTTGGAGGACGCCGGGGACCGGGCGCGGCTGGAAGCCATGGCACGCCGCCGCCTGGCCGGCGATGACGCTCCGCCGGCCGAGGTCCGCGGGCTCGGCCCCCAGGGAAGGGCCCTGTATGAGCTGGTCAGCAACCGGGATCCGGCCCGGGTGGCAACGCTGATCGAGGCGCTGCCGGGGCCCCTGCGCGAGCAGGTCGCTGCCCTCGACCTCTCGGCCCGCGACCTCGATGCGCTCGAGGCGCGGCTGGTCCTGATTCATGGGCCGGACGACCGGGTCATCCCCGTCAGCCACTCACGGCGTCTGCGCGATGCGCTCCCGGCCGGCCAGGCCCGCCTGTTCGAAGCCGGGGGGCTAGGGCACGTGGAGGTCACGGCGGGGTGGCGCGACGGCTGGGAGCTGTGGCGGGCGATTTATCATGTACTGCAGTTGGGGGAAGCGCGCTGACGCTGGGGCCGGGCGGGCATCGCCTTCCGCGACTTCCCCGCCGCGCCGATCGAGTCGCTTAGCGTGGGGCGCCCCATTGCCGAGACGGCCTGAGCGAGGTCGGATCAGCTCGGCGTCGGCGGGTTCTGCTGGTTGGGCGGCACGATGCCCAGGCGCTTCATGCGCCGGTAGAGACTGGGGTACGATGATTCTGCCTTGCCTTCGACCCCGAACTCTGACACGGAGCTCGACCCATGACTCACGCCTTCCCCCTGGAAAGTGACCCCTTGGCCCTGCAGCGCCCCAGCGTGGCGCAGGGCCTGGCCCTGGAGGAGGCGCTGCTGGAGTCGATCTGCCAGGGTGAGAGCGAGTTCGGCCTGGTCGCCTGGTCGCCCCATGACCGTGCCCTGGTGATGCCGCGTCGTCACGAGCGCCTGGACGGCTTTGCCGAGGCCCGGGCGGCACTGCAGGCGCGGGGCTGGCCGATCCAGTTCCGCTCCACCGGCGGCACCCCGGTGCCGCAATGTCCGGCCGTGATTAACGTGGCCCTGGCGCTGCGCTGCCGGGTCACGAGCTCCGCCGCCCACCTGGAGTGGGGCTACCAGCGCCTGGGGATGCCCTGGTGCGACTGGTTGCGTGCCCTGGGAGTGGCCGAGGCCAATCTGGGAGCGGCCCCGGGGGCCTACTGCGACGGGCGCTTCAATGTGCGCATCGGCGAGCGCAAGCTGGTGGGCACCGCCCAGCGCTGGCGGCGGGTGCGGGGCAGCAAGGACATGGCGATGCTGGCCCATGGCGCCATGCAGGTGGGGGAGACCCCGGAGGCCCTGGTGGGGGTGGTCAACGCCTTCCAGGCCACCATCGGCGACCCGGAATGCTTCTCGCCGTCCAGCCATATCGCCCTGGGCCAGGTGGTGCCGGAGGCGCGGGTCGAATCGGCCCTGCCTGAGTTGCTGGCGCGCTTGACCGAGGCGCCTCCCATGGCGTAACTGCCCTCCCGTCGGCGATAATCCATCCCGACGGGCTGCGAGCATCCTTGCCGATAAGGGACGGTTCTTGGCCCCCCATGGAATAATGCTAAGGTCCCCCATGAGTCAGAGTCCCCCTTCCATGCGAGCGCTGATTGCCTTCGAGGCCACGGCCCGTCTTGGCTCGATGACGGCGGCCGCCGAGGAGGAGGGCACCACCCAGCCGACGATATCGCAGCGTATCCGTGTGCTGGAGGAGCACCTGGGGTTGCCGCTGTTCGATCGCAAGGGAGGGCGCCTGACCCTTAGCGCCCAGGGCGAACGCTTCCATCGGGAGATCGCCCCCGGCCTCAAGGAGATCCGCCAGGCCTGCGAGCGGCTGATGCGCCACGGTGAGCGCCCCCCGCCCGCGGTAGTGATCGCCGCCGGCTCGGGCTTTATGCACTTGTGGCTGCGGCCGCGGCTGCCGGCGCTCAAGCGGGCCTTTCCGGATTTCACCTTCAAGCTGCTGCCTACCGATCGGGCCGATGACCCCGCCCTGCAGGCCGCCGATATCGCCATCCGCTTCGGCCCCTATATGGCGCAGGAGCCGGGACGGCGGGTGGCCAGCGAGGCGGTCTTCCCCGTCTGCAGCCCCGACTACGCCAGCGAGCATGGCCTGGCGGGCACCCTGACGGCCTCTGACCTGATGCGGCTGTCGCTGCTGCACCAGGACATCAAGGATCCGCGCTGGCTCGACTGGGCACAGTGGTGCCGGCAGGCTGGCCTGAGCCTGACGCCGGAGGAGGACGCCTTCTCCTACCATAATTACGCCCTGCTGCTGAATGCCGCCCTGGCTCACCAGGGCGTGGCGCTGGGCTGGTCGCTCCTCGTCGAGGATTACCTGGCCAGCGGCGAGCTGATCGCCCTGGGGCCCCGGGTGATGCGCAAGGACTATGGCTACTGGCTCAGCGTCAAGCATCACCGCAGCGCGCTGGTCGAGCCGATCGGCGACTGGCTGCTCGACGCCGTCCATCGCGCCCCGTCGGGGGCCAGTGCCTGACGGGGGCGTTGGTGTCGAATCCGGGATGGCGCGTTACGCTTCCAGCGGATGCTCTTCGCCGACCACCGCCGGATCGAAGGGCGGGCGCGAGAACACCCGGCGCAGCATCGGCTCGAAGTGCTCGAGCGGCGGCGTCGGGTAGTCCGGGTCGAAGGCGGCCTGGTCGTAGCGCTCGCAGAAGTCGACGCAGCTCTGGTACCAGGGGTGATCCCGGTAACGGTCCCGCTCGCGCGGGTCGTCGCCGAAGTGGTGGGCGTAGTAGACCTTCTGGAAGAGGCCGTGGTGGTGCACCACCCAGGTGACTTCGCCGCGCACATAGGGGCGAATGATCGCCGCGGCCAGTTGGGAGTGGTTATAGGGTGCCAGCTCGTCGCCGAGATCGTGCAGCAGGGCGCCGACGATCATGTCATCGTCGGCGCCGTCGGCCTCGGCACGGGCGGCGGACTGCAGCGAATGCTTCAGCCGTGAGACCCGGTAGCCGCTCAGGCCGTGCTCCAGGTGGCGCAGCGCCCGCAGCAGGCGATCCACCAGGCCCCGGTTGAACTCGGCTTCCAGGCCCTCGAGAAAAACGTACTCTTCCCGGGTGCCCTCCTTCATCTGTCGGAACGCGACCTGTTCCATTCAGGCGACCTCCTCGATCGAATCACGGTGTTTCAAGAGGCTCGCGAAGCGCTCGCGCGGGCCGTCGGTGTCGAGATAGCAGCCCTGCAGGTGGCGATGCCCCTCGTTGGCGTCGTAGCCGGTGCGCCCGTGCAGCACGCGGCTGTTGTCGAACAGCATCAGCTCGCCGGCCTCGAGGGCGAAACGCACCTGGTAGGCCGGGTCCGAGAACAGTTCGCCGAGCCGCTGGCGGGCGCGGTGGAACAGCCGCGTCTGGGCATCGCAGAGCAGCGGCAGGGCGTCCAGGCGCGGGCTGTAGTGGACCCCGGTAGGATGGCCGTCGTCGTCGCTCTGGATCATGGTGCGGTGGGTGACCAACTCGGTGCCGGCATCGATGAAGCGGAAGCGTACCGGGATGGTCTTGAGCAGCGCGTAGCCCTCGGGAATTTCCTCACGTAGCCGCTCGAGGACCTTGAGGCTGTCGACCAGGGTCGAGAGCCCTCCGCTAGTCTCGTTGACCAGGCAGTGCAGCAGTTGGATGCCCGGCACCGGATTGCGATAGGGGTTGTCGGTATGCGGGCCCAGCGCCACGCTGCGATAGGCCAGGTCGTTGCCGCTCGGCCGCGAGTAGACCTCGAAGTAGCGGCCGAAGTTGGTCTCCTTGACGTAGCCATAGTGGCCGCCGACCTGAAGGATGCGTTCGGGGTCGGTGGGCACGCCATGCAGAATGAGATAGCCGTAGCGCAGGTAGGCTGCCAGGGAGGCGCGGAAGACGTTTGGCTCTTCGAGCACCCGCCGCCAGTCGAAGCGCACGTGCGCCTGATCCAGGCTGGCGTCCCAGGGCTCGGCGGCCGGGAAGCGCATGGTGCCGTCCAGTTCGGCGGCCAGCCGGCGGAGATCATAGGTCTCGCGATGGCCATCGCTGAACGCAAGTGTCGCGTGGTGCTCGTCGATTAGGGTGGCACTTTCGAGCGTCAGCGCCGCATCGATGGCATGGGAATCGAACAGGCGCTGCTGGGTCATCGGCTCCAACTGGTCGGGCGCCTGGGTCCGTTCGCGTAGCCACAGTGGGCTGAGTTCCCGTGGTCGCTCCCCGTCGTCGAGGACGATCGATGGCGGTTGCTCGTGAATGACGAACGCATGGCGGACGGACATGTCGGGCTTCCTCGGTTGGCTCGGGTCATCATGCTGGCGATCGCTGGCATGGTGATGGACGAGCCAAGGCCGGACTAGGGCCGGTCCCTTATCCCTCGGTATGCAATTTTCTTATGCCTCTTTCCTATGCTTCCGCCTCGGGCGGCCCCTTGAGTTCGACGGTATTGCCTTCCGGGTCCTGCAGGTAGAGGGAGGGGCCATAACCCTCGGCGCCGTAGCGGCGCTGGGTGTCACCGGCCTCGATGCCATGGGCAGTGAGATGCGCCCGGATGGCCGCCTCGTCGAAGGGCGCCAAGCGCAGGCAGAAGTGATCCAGGTTATGGCCCTCGCGCCCCGGGGCCGGCCCGCCGCGGCGGCCCAAAGGGCCGTCCACGGGGACCAGGTCGATCAGGGCGTCGCCGGCGCGCAGCTGGATCAGGCCGAGTTCGTCCTGGCGCTTCTCCAGGGTGCAGCCCAGCGTCTCGACGTAGAAGGCCAGCATGGCCTGCTCGTCACGGATACGCAGCACCAGGTGGTCGATGCCGTGGATGGGCAGCATGGGATTTCACCGGGTATCGCTTGGATTGAGGCCTTGCGAGGCGCTTGTCACCTCAGCATAGACGGCTGTCTTGAAATAGCGACAGGCGCGTCGCCGTTGCGCC
Organism: Halomonas sp. H5; assembly: GCF_050613175.1. GTDB lineage: Bacteria > Pseudomonadota > Gammaproteobacteria > Pseudomonadales > Halomonadaceae > Bisbaumannia > Bisbaumannia salifodinae. Next base: position 2,488,576 of record NZ_CP192510.1, on the reverse strand, counting down.
ACATGGGAGAGCGCGGTGCTCACGGTTAGAATGGGCGACACCAATGCTCCCCGACAACAACATGGAGGTCCCATGTCACGGTTCCTATGGATTCCCCTCGTGGTGGTCACCGCCGGCTTGGTCATGGCGGGTTGCAGCTATACCCCCGCTCGCATCGAGTCCGAACCACTGATCATCATCGACGACGATCATGGTAGCCATTCGCGGGGCCGCTTCTGCCCGCCGGGGCAGGCCAAGAAGGGACGTTGCTGAAGATTACACGCTTTTTCCTTGCTCTCGGCTGGTGGGAATTCGCCGCCTGGGGCATGGTCATGGAACGGTGTCTGCGTCCCATGGGCCTGCCAGAGGCCGCCATCATCAGGGGTGACAGGAATCGGGACCGGACCGGGAATGAAGGGAGATCACCAACTGCTTGCCTTGCGAGGTACCCCCATGAGAATTCCCGTGCGTATGCTGATGCTGGCCGTGGTGGCATCCACCCTGACCCTGGCGGGTTGCAGCTATACCCCTGCCCGGGTGGAGACGCGGCCCCTGATCGAGATCGATGGCTATGGCGGTCATCGTCATTATCGCGGTGACGATCGGCGTTATCATGACCGCCATCGCCACCGCCGCGTGGAGCGCCACCACTACTACTACGACGATCGCCGCGGTGGCCGTTTTTGCCCGCCCGGGCTGAGAATGCAGCGGCGCTGCTGATTCAGGTTCTACACGCTCGCCAGACACCGCGATTCGGCTGTTTAGGGCGCCTCCTGTCGGGTATCTGGCCGGTCATCCTCCAGAATATGGCGCAGGCCGGCGCACTCCACCAGGGGGTCGTCGCAGTTGACCACCACCTGGGTATGCCCCAGCACATAGCCCTTGCCGGTGATGGTGTTCTCCACCACGCTGTGCTCGCCCGCCTGATGGGTGCCGGTGAAGGTGCCGATAAAGCCGGTCTCGCGCAGGGAAACCGTCTCCAGGCGGTCGCCGGGCTTGATGCGCCCCTCGTGGTGCATCAGCGCCAGGCGCGCCGAGGTGCCGGTGCCGGTGGTGCTGCGGCAGATCACCCCCGGGTGCACATAGGTGGTGGAGCGGGAGCGGTAGAAGTCATCGGCGACCCGCTCCACCGGGCCCATGAAGTGCAGGAAGGGCAGGGGGCCCACGTCGCCCAGGGTGTAGTGGGAGAAGCCCCGCTCGGCCTGGATCGCCTCGACGATCTTGTGGGCGCAGTCGGCAAGCGCGCGCTCCTCGTCCCGGGTCAGGTCGAAGCCCAGCTCGGCCGCCTCCACCAGGGCGTAGAAGCCGCCGCTATAGGCCACCGAGTAGGTGACGTTACCCAGCTCCGGCACATGGATCGATGCCCGGTGGGTATCGATGTAGCTGGGCAGCCCCTCGCAGGTGATCGCCTCCACCACGCCGTTCTCCACCTTGGCCTCGATGGAGACCAGGCCCGCCGGCGCCTCCAGCTTGAAGCGCTGGATGCCCTCGCGCTTGGGCACGATCCCCGCCTCCAGCACCGCCGTGGCGGTGCAGATGGTGTTGGAGCCGGAATAGATGGGGTAGCCCATCACCTCCATGATGATATAGCCCGCCGCCGCCTCCGGGTCGGTGGCCGGGACGATCAGGTCCACCGACATCTCGGGGATGCCATAGGGCTCGAAGAGCAGCAGCTGGCGCAGGCCGTCGGCATCGTCGCGCAGGTAGTGCATCTGCTCGCGCACCGTGGCGCCGGGCAGGGGCGTGATGCCGCCCAGCACGATGCGGCTGACGTCGCCGCCGGCGTGGGTGTCCATCATCTGGAAGGTCAGCGGCCGGCTCATGCGGACGGCTCCTGGGTCGAGGAGGTGGTCGAGGCGAGGGCGAAGGGGGCGCCGTGCTCGTCCCACTGGGCGTCGGGAACGATCACGATCTTGCCCAGGAAGTTGCTGCCGCGGTTGACGAAGTAGCGCTCGGCGGCGTGAAGCTCGGAGAGCGGGAAGGCGCCATGCAGCACCGGCTTGAGCCGGCCGTCGCGGATCCACTCGACGAGCTGCTCGGCCTCCTCCCGGGTGCCATGGGAGATGCCGAAGAGCTGCACCTGGTAGAGGTAGATGCGCGTCCACATGATCTCGCTCACATTGCCGCCGCTGGCCCCGGCGATGGAGAGCCTCGGGTAGCTGGTGCGCGCCCGCATGTCGCCGATCATGGTGTCGATAAAGCGGTCGGTCATCTCGCCGCCGACCAGGTCCATCACCGCATCGATGGGCGCGCCGCCGGTGGCCTCGAGCACCCGCTCGACGAAGCTCGGCAGGTCGCCGCGGCCGATCACCGCCTCGGCGCCCAGGGCCAGGAGCGCCTCGGCCTTCTCGGGCTGGCTCACCGCATAGGGAACCGCCCCGACGATGCGGCACAGCTGGATCAGCGCCGTGCCCACGCCGCCGCTGGCGCCGCTGACCAGCACCCGCTCGCCGCTCGCGACCCTGGCCGAGGTCATCATATGGTAGGCGGTCTGGTAGGAGCACATGCCCATGGCGGCGAGCTCCGCATCGCGGAGTTCCGGGTTGGGCACATGATGGAACTGATCTGCGGGCAGGGCCACGTATTCGGCATAGCCGCCGTCGGCGCCGTGGCCGTAGTAGTCGGGGGTCAGGTTGATATCGCGCCGGGTATCGGCATAGAGGTTGAAGTCGAGCAGGCCGCGTTCGCCAATCCGCGCGGCGTCGACGCCGTCGCCTACCGCCACCACGCGGCCGGCGATATCGGCGCCCTGGATGCGCGGGAAGGTCAGGGTCGGCTCGCCACCCATGGCGAAGGAGGTGACGTCGCCCTTCTCCCTGGTGGGGTAGAGCCCCTCGCGGGCCTTGCGGTCGGTGTTGTTCTTTGCGGTGGCGGTGACCCGCACCAGCACCTCGCCCGGCCCCGGCGTGGGCACGGGAACGTCGTCGCGATAGACCAGCTTGTCCACGTCGCCATGGCCGGTGAGCACCATGGCGGCCATGGTGGCGGGAATTGCCTCGGGAGAGGTCGTGTCGTGCATCGGCGTGCTTCCTGAATCGGGGGGAATTCCCTGCTGACGATAGCAGAGCGGCACCGGCGCACCGATGGGGATTTTTTCGGTTTGTGGGGCGGATTCGCCGGGAATTTTTTGTCTCGCCGCCGGGCCGGCTTAGCGGCCGGGCGAGCCGAGTAGCAGGGGTGCCTCGATGGGGATAAAACGGCTCGCCGACTGGACCAGGGCCTGGGCGCTAAGGCGTGGCACCCCATAGACCTCCACGGTCTTGCCGCGGGCCTGGCGCAGGTGGTCCACCAGCAGGGCGAAGTCGCCATCCCCGGAGGCCAGCACCACCACCTCGGCCGCCTCGGCATGGAGCATCGCATCCAGGGTGATGCCCACGTCCCAGTCGCCCTTGGCCGAGCCGTCGGCGCGCTGGATAAATGGCTTCAAGCGCACCTCGAAGCCGATGCCCCGGAGGATGTTCTGGAACTGGCGCTGCTTCTCGTCGCCCCGGTCGATGGCGTAGGCGATGGCCCGGGTGACGCGGCGCCCCTGGGTGGCCTGGGCCCAGAAGGCGTTGTAGTCGAAGTGGCGCCGATAGGCCTGGCGGGTGGTGTAGTAGATATTCTGCACATCGACCAGCAGCAGGACGGGGGTCATGGGGTGTCCCCGTTGGCCTTCCATTTGATATTGCAGCCCAGGGAGGGGCGCTGGTCGGGACTCGGCGCCTCTCCCGCCAGCACCGCCTCGATGGCGGCGCGCAGGTCGGCGCCGCTCACTGGCGTCTCCTGGCCCGGGCGACTGGCGTCGAACTGGCCGCGGTAGGCCAGCCGATGGTCGGCATCGAAGAGGAAGAAGTCCGGGGTGCAGGCGGCCTGAAAGGCGCGGGCCACCGCCTGGGTATCGTCCACCAGGTAGGGGAAGTCATAGCCCCGGGCGCGAGCCTCTTCGCGCATCGATTCGGGGTCGTCGTCCGGATAGGCGTGGGAGTCGTTGCTGTTGATGGCCACCACGCCGAGTCCCTTGGCTCGATACTCCCGGGCGAGCTCGGCGAAGGCGTCGGCGATATGCTTGACGAAGGGGCAGTGGTTGCAGATAAAGGCGACCAGCAGCGGGCGGCCGAGGAAGTCCTCGCTGTCGATGATCTCGCCCTGGGGATCGGCGAGGCGGAAGTCGGGCAGGGCGCTGCCCAGGTCGATCATTCGGGAGGCGGTCTTGGCCATGGTCTCGCTCCTGATGAAGGGGAACCTGGATTCATAGAATAACTGCAGCCTATCAGATCCCTCGAGCTTGATGGCGATCGCCAGGGCGGCGATGCTGGAGACACCACCTTGCCTGAGGAGGTTTGCACCATGCCTTTTGCCCTCTCGTCCCTGACCCTGAGCAGCCCCGCCTTCGGCCCCGGCCAGGCGATTCCCCGCAAGCATAGCGGCGAAGGGGAGGACGTCTCGCCCGCCCTGCTATGGGAAGACGCACCCAGGGGCACCCGGGCCTTCGCGCTCTTCTGCCACGATCCCGATGCGCCCCTGGTCCAGCATGGGGGCTACGGCTTCGTGCACTGGGTGCTCTATAACCTGCCGGCGGAGACCACCCAACTGACGGAGGCGTCCACCGCGGGGACCCCAGGCGTCAATGACTTCGGCCTGCCGGGTTATGGCGGCCCCATGCCGCCGGAGGGGCATGGGGAGCACCGTTACTACTTCTGGGTACTGGCCCTGGACGTGGACCTGGACCTGCCGGCGGGCCTGCGCCTGGACGAGCTGCTGGCGCGGACCGAGCCCCACTTGCTGGGCATGAATCGCCTGGTGGGGCGCTATCGCCGTGACTAGGAGAAACTCAGTTCGCCCCGGGCGCGGCGCTCCTGGGGCAGCAGGGCCGCATGAATCGCCTCATTGACCGGCGTGGCGACGCCGGTGGCGCGGCCCAGACGCACCACGGCGCCATTCTGGGAATCGAGCTCCGAGGGCAGGCCGCGGACGATATCGCGCTGCATGGAGGCGGTGCTGGTCTCCGGCATGCTGTCGATAAACTTCATGGCGCGGGTGACCGCATCCTGGGACAGGCGGACGCCGCGGGCCTTGGCCACGGCGCAGATCTCTTCCATCACCGCTTCCAGCATCCGGCGGGTCTCCGGCTGGGTCCGGCTGATGCCGATGGGCGCCCGGGTGACCGCCCCCACGCCGCTCATGGCACAGATAAACAGGAACTTGCTCCAGATGGCCGCCTGGATATCATCGGGAATCTCGGCGCTGACGCCCCGGGCCGCCTCGAAGACAGCCTTGAGGCGCCGGGTACGCTCGCTGGGACGGTTGTCCAGTTCGCCGAAGCGCAGGAAGGGCTCGACCCCGGCGTGGCGAATCACCCCGGGAGCCTCGCGGTAGGCGAGGATGCCGCAGAGCCCGCCCAGCACCCGCTCGCGCCCCCAGCGGGCGGCGAGGTGGTCGCTGGCCTCCACGCCGTTCTCCAGGGGCAGCAGCAGGGTCTCGGAACCCACCAGGGGGGCCATGGCCTCGGCGACCTCGGCCACCTGCCAGGCCTTGACTGCCACCAGCACACAATCCACGGGGCCGACGTCGGCGGGATTCTCGCAGGCCTGGGTCGGTGAGATCAGGAAGTCGCCCTGGGGGCTCAACACCTTGAGGCCGTCGCGATGCATGGCCGCCAGATGATCGCCGCGGGCGATAAAGGTGACGTCTTCGCCGGCCTCGGCGAGGCGGCCCCCGAAGTAGCCGCCGACCCCACCACTGCCGTAGATCGCAAAGCGCATACTGCGTCCTCGTCCCTTAGTAGAGAGCCTGCTCTTCGTTGATCACTTCCTTGAGCAGTTCCAGGTAGAGCTTGTCCGCTTCCGAGTGTTCGCTGGGATCCTCGGGAATATGCACGCTGGTGGTGTCGGAGATCTCATTGGCGATACGCGCCATCACATCCTTGTCGTTGCCCTCGCTGAGGTGCTTGCGGGCCACCACCAGCGATTGCTCGAGGATCTTGGGGTCCTCCAGCAGCTTCTTGATAAAGCTGCGTAGCTCATTGATGACACGAGTCTTTTGAATTTCAGAGGCCGACATGTGAGTACGCTCCTTAAGCGCGGGAATAACGACTTAACCATACCATGGTGCGCTGGTGGCGTCAGTCGTCATCGGGCCTCCGGGCGGTGCCCTCAGGCGATGCCTGGCGTTGAGCCAGGAGCACGGCGATTTCTTGGCGGGCCTCCGGTACATCGACTAGAGTGCAAGAAGAGTTACGTTTGATTACAAAAAGTGCGTGTCTCTCGGAGCATGGATATGCATCGGGAGGCACGCCGCATCATCACTCCACCACTCGCAGATGCGTTGATGCACAAGGGGCACGACCATGAAAACCTTCATGTCGATTCAAGGGATTCCGATAAAACGTCTGGTGCTGGCCGTTGGGGCGGCCTGCCTGAGCGGTGTGACCGTCTCCGCTCTGGCCCAGAGCACGGCAGGCAACCTCACCGAGGCGGCCCAGCGGGCCATCAATACCAATCCCGAGGTGCAGGCCAGTTGGAACGGCTTCCAGGCGGCGATGGACGAGGTCGGGGTGGCACGGGGCAATTATTTTCCCAGCGTCGACCTGGTCGGGGGCATCGGCCGCGAGGCCCGTGAGGGGGATGGCCGAGGCAGCTTCTCGTCGGATTTCGCCGAGATCTCCCTGACCCAGATGCTCTATGACGGTTTCGCCACCCACAGTGCCGTGGAGCAGCTCGATCGCGCCAAGCTGGTGCGCTACTACGAGTTGCTTGGGGCCAGCGAGGAGGTGGCCCTGGAAACGACCCGCGCCTATCTGGACGTGCAGCGCTTCCGCGAGCTGGTCGCCCTGGCCCGGGACAACTACGGCGAGCACCTGCGGGTCTTCAATCAGATCGAGGACCGGGTGCGCACCGGGGCCGGGCGTGGCGTCGACCTGCAACAGATCAGCGGGCGCCTGGCACTGGCCGAGTCCAACCTGCTCACCGAGGCCTCCAACCTGCACGACGTGAGCGCCCGCTATCTGCGCATCGTCGGCGAGCTGCCGGCGGATAACCTGGCCCCGGCGCCGGGCCTGGATGACGGCATGCCACCCTCGGTGGCCGAGGCGGTGCAGATGGCCTACGAGGGCAATCCCAACTTCCATGCCGCCATCGAGAACATCGCCGCGGCCCGCGCCGAGCGTGAGGGTGCCCGTTCCGGCTTCCATCCCCGGCTCGATTTCCGCGCCCGCCACGGGACCAACAACCTGGACGATGTGGCGGGACGTCGCGACCATACCGTGGTGGAGCTGGTGGCCAGCATCAACCTCTTCCGCGGCGGCAGCGACCTGGCGGAGTTCCGGCGCACCAGTGACCTGCTCGAGCAGTCCATGGACCTGCGTGACCTGGAGTGCACCAATGTGCGCCAGACCACCCAGATCGCCTATAACGACACCCGGCGACTCCGCGAGCAGATGGAATTCCTCAATCAGCATCGTCAGTCCATCGACCGGGTCAGAGGCGCCTACCAGCAGCAGTTCGATATTGGCCAGCGCACCCTGCTCGATGTGCTGGACTCCGAGAACGAGTACTTCGAGGCCAGCCGCGCCTATGCCAATGCCCAGTACGACCTGGCCCTGGCTCACGCCCGTACCCTGGCCGCCATGGGGAGCCTGCTGCCGGCCCTGGGCATTACCCGAGAGGGCCTGCCGAGCCTGGCCGATCTGGGCAGCGATGGCATCAGCCTGAGCCCCGAGGATATCTGTCCGGACATGGCACCCACCAGCTACAGCCTGGATGACCTGGTGGGTGGCATGGATGTCCCGGCCCCGACCCGGGCGCCGGATATCACCCTGTCGGCGGATACCCTCTTTGCCATCAATAGCGCCGAACTCAGCCCGGCGGCGCGCGGCGAGCTGGATGGCCTGGCGGCCCAGATTCGTGATCGTAGTGATCTGCGCCGGGTGTTTATCGCCGGCCATGCGGATATTACCGGCACCGATGCCATCAACGACCCGCTCTCCCAGCGTCGCGCCGACAGCGTGGCCGGCTACCTGGCCAGTCAGGGGGTCCCGGCGAGCCTGATGGAGACCCGCGGTTATGGTTCCCGTCAGCCTGTGGCCACCAATGCCACGGTGGAAGGGCGGCGCACCAACCGCCGGGTCGAGATCACCCTGGAGCGCCTCGACGAGTAGCCGAGGGATCGGCAGACAGGGAGGTGCTTCGCTGCAATGAGTAAGGATAAGCCGTGACCAGTGACGAGAAGTGGTTCCGTTTCGCCGGTGGCGATCTGGCCGAATGTCTCAGGGTCGTGGCGCGTGCCCACGACCATGAGGTCGTGACCGAGGCTCTGGTGGCCGGCTTGCCGTTGGAAAATGGCGAGCTGACCCCTGGGGTCTTCCCGCGGGCGGCCAAGCGGGCGGGGCTGGCGGCGCGCCAGTCCCGCTGTGCCTTGGTGCGCCTCAATCCGGCCCTGTTCCCGGTGGTGCTGCTGCTCGAGCCCCACCGGGCCTGCGTGCTGGTCTCCCTGGACGTGAAGGCGCGGCGTGCCGAGGTGATCTTCCCCGAACTGGGGGAGGCCGCCACGGAGATCGGGCTCGACGAGCTGGAGGCGCGCTATAGCGGGCGGGCCATCTATGCGCGCCCCAGCTTCCGCTTCGATGCCCGGGGGCCCGAGGTCAAGCGGCTGCGCGGCCGACACTGGTTTTGGGGCGTGATCGCCGAGAATCGCCGCCTCTACCGGGACGTGCTGGTGGGCTCGGTGTTGATCAACCTCTTCGCGGTGGCCATGCCGCTGTTCGTGCTCAACGTCTACGACCGGGTGGTACCCAACCAGGCCACCGAGACCCTCTGGGCCCTGGCGGCTGGGGTCTTCGTGGTGCTCTGTTTCGATCTGGCACTGCGCCTGATGCGCAGCGCCTTCGTCGACCTGGCCGCCAGTCGCGCCGACGTCAAGGTCTCCAGCCATATCATGGAGCGGGTACTGGGCATGCGCATGGAGGCGCGGCCGGCCTCCACCGGTTCCTTCGCCGCGACCCTGCATTCCTTCGAGGCGGTACGCGGTTTTATCGGCTCTGCCACCGTCGTGGCCCTGGTGGACCTGCCCTTCGTGCTGCTGTTCGCCGGCATCGTGGCGATCATCGGCGTGCCCCTGGTGATCCCCATCGCCATCGGTGCACTCTTCGTGCTGCTCTATGCGCTGGCCGCCCAGGGCCGCATGCACGAGCTCTCCGAGACCACCTGGCGGGTCAGCGCCCAGCGCAATGCCAGCCTGGTGGAGTCGGTCTCCAACCTGGAGACCGTCAAGGCGTTGCGCGCCGAGGGACGGATCCAGGGGCTATGGGAGAAGACCACCGCCTTCCTGTCGCGGACCTCGGCCCAGTTGCGCTTGCTGAGCAGCTCGGTGTCCAGCGTCGCCCTCTGGGCGCAGCATACGGTGGCGGTGGCGGTGATCATCATCGGGGTCTACCTGATCATCGCCGGGGAACTGAGCCAGGGCGGCTTGATCGCCGCCTACCTGCTCTCCTCCCGGGCCATGGCGCCGATCAGCCAGGCCGCGTCGCTGCTGGCGCAGTACCACCAGTCCTCCACGGCCCTGGCGGGTCTCGACCAGGTGATGGAGAAGCCCCAGGAGCGCGAGGAAGGTCGCCACCTGATCAGCCGCCCGGTGATCCGCGGCGAGATCGCCTTCGACAAGGTGAGCTTCCGCTACCCGGAGGAGGCCCAGGAGGCACTGCGCGACGTCTCGCTGAAGATCGGTGCCGGCGAGAAGGTCGCCCTGCTGGGGCGGATCGGTTCCGGCAAGTCGACCCTGGACAAGCTGATCCTGGGGCTCTACCAGCCCACGGCGGGGGCGGTGAGCGTGGATGGGGTGGATATCCGCCAGTGGGACCCCATGGACCTGCGCCGGCATATCGGCTACGTGCCCCAGGACGTCAGCCTCTTCTTCGGTAGCCTGCGCGACAACATCATCGCCGGGGCCGGCAGCGAAGGGGTGAGCGACGAGGTGCTGCAGCAGGCCCTGGAAGTGGCAGGACTCACCGAACTGGTCAATCGCCATCCCCTGGGGCTGGATATGCCGGTAGGGGAGCGGGGCGAGTCGCTCTCCGGCGGCCAGCGTCAGAGCGTGGCCATCGCCCGGGCCATGGTCCTCGACCCGACCATCCTGCTGCTGGATGAGCCCACCAGTGCCATGGACCATGCCAGCGAGGAGGCCTTCAAGGCGCGCCTCGCCGGCCTGGCCGAGCACAAGACCCTGGTGGTGGTGACCCACCGCACCTCGCTGTTGGCGCTGGTGGAGCGCATCATCGTTATCGATGCCGGCAAGGTGGTGGCGGACGGGCCCAAGGACAAGGTGGTGGTCGCCCTGCGCAGCGGACAGATCGGGAGGGCACGCTGATGGCAGAGCGCAAGCCGACCCTCGAGCAGCGTGGTTTCGAGCGTATCGGTCGTCTCAGCGAGGGAGGCAGCAAGCCCTTCCGGCCGCTGATCGACCGCCTGTTTTCACGCTGGGTCTCGTCGGCGCATCTCAATCGTGACTGGGCCAGCGACGCCGACTGGGCGCGCATGCAGCAGGAGCCGTTACGGGCCAGGGCCTTCCTCTACCTGGTGGTGGTGGCGCTGGTGGGGCTGGTGATCTGGGCGACCCTGGCCGAGATCGATGAGGTGACCAAGGGCGATGGGCGCATCATTCCCTCGTCGCAGCTGCAGCGGGTGCAGTCCTATGACGGCGGCGTGGTGCAGGAGATCCTGGTGGCCGAGGGCCAGAGGGTGGAGGCCGGACAACTGCTGATGCGCATCGACCCGACTCGCTATGCCTCGAGCTTTCGTGAAAACCAGGCCCGGGTATGGGCCCTTCAGGCGCGGGCGGAACGACTGCGCGCCCTGGTGGCGGACGATATCTTCCGCCCCCCGCCGGAACTGGTACAGGAGGCGCCCGACCTGGTGCAGCGCGAACGAGAACTGTTCGAGGGGCGTCGAGCCGAGCTGCGTGAGCAGGAGGGCATCGTGCGCGATCGCCTGACCCAGCGCCGCGAGGAACTCAACGAGGCCCGGGCGCGCTTCAATGCCGCCTCCCGGGATCTGGGCCTGGCCAGCCAGGAGCTCAATATGACCCAGCCCCTGCTGCAGACCGGGGCGGTATCGGAGGTGGAGGTGATCCGCCTGCGTCGCGAGGTCTCCCGGGCCAGCGGTGAACGCAGCCAGGCCAGTGCCCAGGTGTCGCGTCTCGCGGCGGCCGTGGAGGAGGCCGAGGCACAGCTAAGGGAGATCACCCTGGAGCGGCGGGGCGAGTGGCGTAACGAGCTTGGCCAGGCCATGGAGGAGCTCTCGGCACTGGATGAGAGCAGCGCCGGCCTGGCCGACCGGGTACGCCTGGCGGAGCTGCGGGCGCCGGTAACCGGGGTCGTGCAGCGGCTGCATATCACCACCCTGGGCGGCGTGGCGCAGCCGGGGCAGGACGTGGTGGAGATCATTCCCACCGGCGATCAGTTGCTGGTGGAGGCCCGTGTGGCCCCCCGGGATATCGCCTTCCTGCACCCGGGGCAGGACGCCTTTATCAAGCTGACCGCCTATGACTTCTCCATCTATGGGGGGCTCGATGCTCGGCTCGAGCATATCAGTGCCGATACCATTACCGATGACAACGACAATACCTTCTACCTGGTCAGGGTGCGCACCGAGGATGCGGACTGGGCGGCGGACATGCCGATCATTCCCGGGATGACCGCCCAGGTGGATATCCGCACCGGGCAGCGCACCATCATGGAGTACCTGCTCAAGCCGGTGCTGCGCGGGATGGGCAATGCGATGACGGAGCGCTGACCATGCGACATGTCCTGGTGGTGTCGGGGCCGCCAGAAGCTCCACGCTGGCAACGCGCTTTTCCCGATGGCTGGACGCTATCGGTCACTGAGGCGGCGAGTCGTCTCGGCCAGGGCGATCATGCCTGGGTACTCAGCGATAATGACGCCTGGCTCCCCTTGGTGGAGACCCTGGTGAAGCAGGGGGTAATCTGCGTGGTGCTCTCCTGGTTGCCCCGCAAGGAAGAGGCCTTTCAGGCCCTGGGGGCCGGGGCCCGTGGCTATGCTCATGCGCTGAGCTCCATCGAACTGCTCCACGAGGTGGCGCTGGTCACCATGCATCATGGGCTCTGGGTCGGACCGGAGCTGCTCAGCGAGGTGGTGGGGGCGACCTTCCGCGCCCTGGGGGGCGGCCTGGCGGATCAGGCCGGCGTGCTGGCCGAGCTGACCGCCCGGGAGCGGGACGTGGTACTGGCGGTGGCCGCCGGCCACACCAACAAGGAGGTGGCCCGGGCCCTCGCGATTACCGAGCGCACCGTCAAGGCCCATCTGGGGGCCGCCTTCCGCAAGCTCGGCGTGCGCGACCGCATGCAGCTGATCCTCAAACTCTCCGGGCATCTGGAAACCACCTGAGGCCCCTGGGAAAACAAACATAAAGAAACATTTGGTTACCCTGTACTACGGTCCAATACTCCGATACCTCCCCCTCCCCTAGCCTTGAGATAAGTGCCGACAGCTGTCGGCCAGCCTTTAGGCTTTGGACGAAAAGTCGACGAGCGATGGCCAGACAAGGAAAAAATCGGCGAAAAGACGGAGTTTACGAGCTGTAAATGAGTACTTTGAGCCGGTTTTTAACGCCGTATGGGCGAGCGCAGTCAGTTTTCGTGTAGAGCCTAGGAGCCGCATCCGGTTCCGGGCACCTATCAATGACTAAGGAAGGGGATACGCCATGAGCATCGCAGTCGTTCTCTCGGTAACCGGACAGGCCTGGGCGCGGGACGCCGAGGGCAACCTGCGCGAACTGCGTCCCGGTGACGTGCTCCAGGAAGGCGAAGTGGTGGTCACCTCCGATGACGGCAGCGTCGATCTCGACTTCGGAGGCGGTGAGGCCGGCCTGGTGGTGATCGAACCCGGCCAGGAAGTGCTGATGCAGGCCGAACTGGCTCCCGATGCCGAGGTGGATGCCGAACAGGCCAGCGTCCAGGACGATGAGGTCGAGGCGTTGCTGGCGGCACTCGAGGACGACGATATCGATCTGCTGGATATCCTCGAGGACACCGCCGCGGGCGCCGGCGCTGGGGGGGATGGCGCCGGTGGCGGCCATGGCTTCATTCGCCTGGCGCGTATCACTGAAGGCGTCGATCCGCTGAATTACCAGTACGGCGTCGGCCTGGCCGGAGGGCCCGAGGATGGGCTCGGAGAGCCGCAATTGCTGGAAGATGAGTCCCTCCCCACGATCTCGGTGGTGGATGCCGAGGGTGGCAATCAGGTCGACGAGGCGGCACTGGACGATGGCAGCAACCCGGGCAGCCCGGCGGAGAGCATCAGCGGTGGCTTCAATATCACCCACAGTGGTGATGACACTACGGCCTCGCTGGTGGTGGGCGGCGTCGATGTGACCAATGGCGGGGTGGTCAACGGCTCCTACGGGACCCTGACGGTGACGCTGAACGGCGGGGTCTACGAATGGACCTACACCCTGGACGACAACACCACGGACCATCCGGATGACACCAGCACCGGGACCAGCGAGGGGATCCAGGACGTGTTCTCGGTCACGGTAACCGACAGCGATGGAGATACTGCGAGTACCACCCTGACCATCGATGTGCTCGACGACGGCCCGAGCGTCACCGGCGAACTCAGCGAGGCCACGGTGGTGCTTGATGAGACCGATGCCGGCGAGGCCTTCGTGGCCGGCCCGATCAGCGCCACCAGCGCCGCGGCGATTCTCGACGTCAGCGCGCTGTTCGGCGCCGATGGCGCGGCGGCCAGCGACAGCCTCGTCTACGGCCTGGCGCTGAGCGGCGATGGCAGTACCGGCTTGACCACCACGGTGGGTGGGCATGCCATCAGTCTGGAGCAGACCAGCGACACCCTGATCAGCGGGGTCTATGACGGCGCCAATGTCGCCTTCACGGTGGAGATTCATGCCGACGGCACCCTGACGGTGACCCAGCACGTGGCGCTGGCCCATCCGGACACCGGCGACCCCGACGACACCCTGAACCTGGCCGGGCTGATCACCGCCACGGTGGAGATCACCGACGGTGACGGCGACAGCGCCGAGGCGAGTGCCGAGATCGGCGGTGCCGTGACCTTCCACGACGACGGCCCGAGCGTCACCGGCGAACTCAGCGAGGCCACGGTGGTGCTCGACGAGACCGACGCCGGCGAGGCCTTCGAGGCCGGCCCGATCAGCGCCACCAGCGCCGCGGCGATCCTCGACGTCAACGCGCTGTTCGGCGCCGATGGCGCGGCCGCCAGCGACAGCCTCGTCTACGGCCTGGCGCTGAGCGGCGACGGCAGCACCGGCCTGACCACCACGGTCGGCGGGCATGCCATTACCCTGGTCGCGGTGTCCGACACCGAGATCCAGGGCCAGTTTGACGGCACCAATGTCGCCTTCACGGTAGAGATTCATGCCGACGGCACCCTGACGGTGACCCAGCACGTGGCGCTGGCCCATCCGGACACCGGCGACCCCGACGACACCCTGAACCTGGCCGGGCTGATCACCGCCACGGTGGAGATCACCGACGGTGACGGCGACAGCGCCGAGGCGAGTGCCGAGATCGGCGGTGCCGTGACCTTCCACGACGACGGCCCGAGCGTCACCGGCGAACTCAGCGAGGCCACGGTGGTGCTCGACGAGACCGACGCCGGCGAGGCCTTCGAGGACGGCCCGATCAGCGCCACCAGCGCCGCGGCGATCCTCGACGTCAACGCGCTGTTCGGCGCCGATGGCGCGGCCGCCAGCGACAGCCTCGTCTACGGCCTGGCGCTGAGCGGCGACGGCAGCACCGGCCTGACCACCACGGTCGGCGGGCATGCCATTACCCTGGTCGCGGTGTCCGACACCGAGATCCAGGGCCAGTTTGACGGCACCAATGTCGCCTTCACGGTAGAGATTCATGCCGACGGCACCCTGACGGTGACCCAGCACGTGGCGCTGGCCCATCCGGACACCGGCGACCCCGACGACACCCTGAACCTGGCCGGGCTGATCACCGCCACGGTGGAGATCACCGACGGTGACGGCGACAGCGCCGAGGCGAGTGCCGAGATCGGCGGTGCCGTGACCTTCCACGACGATGGCCCGAGCGTCACCGGCGAACTCAGCGAGGCCACGGTGGTGCTCGATGAGACCGATGCCGGCGAGGCCTTCGTGGCCGGCCCGATCAGCGCCACCAGCGCCGCGGCGATTCTCGACGTCAGCGCGCTGTTCGGCGCCGATGGCGCGGCGGCCAGCGACAGCCTCGTCTACGGCCTGGCGCTGAGCGGCGACGGCAGTACCGGCTTGACCACCACGGTGGGTGGGCATGCCATCAGTCTGGAGCAGACCAGCGACACCCTGATCAGCGGGGTCTATGACGGCGCCAATGTCGCCTTCACGGTGGAGATCCACGCCGACGGCACCCTGACGGTGACCCAGCACGTGGCGCTGGCCCATCCGGACACCGGCGACCCCGACGACACCCTGAACCTGGCCGGGCTGATCACCGCCACGGTGGAGATCACCGACGGTGACGGCGACAGCGCCGAGGCGAGTGCCGAGATCGGCGGTGCCGTGACCTTCCACGACGACGGCCCGAGCGTCACCGGCGAACTCAGCGAGGCCACGGTGGTGCTCGATGAGACCGATGCCGGCGAGGCCTTCGTGGCCGGCCCGATCAGCGCCACCAGCGCCGCGGCGATTCTCGACGTCAGCGCGCTGTTCGGCGCCGATGGCGCGGCGGCCAGCGACAGCCTCGTCTACGGCCTGGCGCTGAGCGGCGACGGCAGTACCGGCTTGACCACCACGGTGGGTGGGCATGCCATCAGTCTGGAGCAGACCAGCGACACCCTGATCAGCGGGGTCTATGACGGCGCCAATGTCGCCTTCACGGTGGAGATCCACGCCGACGGCACCCTGACGGTGACCCAGCACGTGGCGCTGGCCCATCCGGACACCGGCGACCCCGACGACACCCTGAACCTGGCCGGGCTGATCACCGCCACGGTGGAGATCACCGACGGTGACGGCGACAGCGCCGAGGCGAGTGCCGAGATCGGCGGTGCCGTGACCTTCCACGACGACGGCCCGAGCGTCACCGGCGAACTCAGCGAGGCCACGGTGGTGCTCGACGAGACCGACGCCGGCGAGGCCTTCGAGGACGGCCCGATCAGCGCCACCAGCGCCGCGGCGATCCTCGACGTCAACGCGCTGTTCGGCGCCGATGGCGCGGCGGCCAGCGACAGCCTCGTCTACGGCCTGGCGCTGAGCGGCGACGGCAGCACCGGCCTGACCACCACGGTCGGCGGGCATGCCATTACCCTGGTCGCGGTGTCCGACACCGAGATCCAGGGCCAGTTTGACGGCACCAATGTCGCCTTCACGGTAGAGATTCATGCCGACGGCACCCTGACGGTGACCCAGCACGTGGCGCTGGCCCATCCGGACACCGGCGACCCCGACGACACCCTGAACCTGGCCGGGCTGATCACCGCCACGGTGGAGATCACCGACGGTGACGGCGACAGCGCCGAGGCGAGTGCCGAGATCGGCGGTGCCGTGACCTTCCACGACGATGGCCCGAGCGTCACCGGCGAACTCAGCGAGGCCACGGTGGTGCTCGATGAGACCGACGCCGGCGAGGCCTTCGTGGCCGGCCCGATCAGCGCCACCAGCGCCGCGGCGATTCTCGACGTCAGCGCGCTGTTCGGCGCCGATGGCGCGGCGGCCAGCGACAGCCTCGTCTACGGCCTGGCGCTGAGCGGCGACGGCAGTACCGGCTTGACCACCACGGTGGGTGGGCATGCCATTAGCCTGGAGCAGACCAGCGACACCCTGATCAGCGGGGTCTATGACGGCGGCCAGGTGGCCTTCACGGTGGAGATCCATGCCGACGGCACCCTGACGGTGACCCAGCACGTGGCGCTGGCCCATCCGGACACCGGCGACCCCGACGACACCCTGAACCTGGCCGGACTGATCACCGCCACGGTGGAGATCACCGACGGTGACGGCGACAGCGCCGAGGCGAGTGCCGAGATCGGCGGCGCCGTGACCTTCCACGACGACGGCCCGAGCGTCACCGGCGAACTCAGCGAGGCCACGGTGGTGCTCGACGAGACCGACGCCGGCGAGGCCTTCGAGGCCGGCCCGATCAGCGCCACCAGCGCCGCGGCGATCCTCGACGTCAACGCGCTGTTCGGCGCCGATGGCGCGGCCGCCAGCGACAGCCTCGTCTACGGCCTGGCGCTGAGCGGCGACGGCAGCACCGGCCTGACCACCACGGTGGGTGGGCATGCCATTACCCTGGTCGCGGTGTCCGACACCGAGATCCAGGGCCAGTTTGACGGCACCAATGTCGCCTTCACGGTAGAGATTCATGCCGACGGCACCCTGACGGTGACCCAGCACGTGGCGCTGGCCCATCCGGACACCGGCGACCCCGACGACACCCTGAACCTGGCCGGGCTGATCACCGCCACGGTGGAGATCACCGACGGTGACGGCGACAGCGCCGAGGCGAGTGCCGAGATCGGCGGTGCCGTGACCTTCCACGACGACGGCCCGAGCGTCACCGGCGAACTCAGCGAGGCCACGGTGGTGCTCGACGAGACCGACGCCGGCGAGGCCTTCGAGGACGGCCCGATCAGCGCCACCAGCGCCGCGGCGATCCTCGACGTCAACGCGCTGTTCGGCGCCGATGGCGCGGCCGCCAGCGACAGCCTCGTCTACGGCCTGGCGCTGAGCGGCGACGGCAGCACCGGCCTGACCACCACGGTCGGCGGGCATGCCATTACCCTGGTCGCGGTGTCCGACACCGAGATCCAGGGCCAGTTTGACGGCACCAATGTCGCCTTCACGGTAGAGATTCATGCCGACGGCACCCTGACGGTGACCCAGCACGTGGCGCTGGCCCATCCGGACACCGGCGACCCCGACGACACCCTGAACCTGGCCGGGCTGATCACCGCCACGGTGGAGATCACCGACGGTGACGGCGACAGCGCCGAGGCGAGTGCCGAGATCGGCGGTGCCGTGACCTTCCACGACGATGGCCCGAGCGTCACCGGCGAACTCAGCGAGGCCACGGTGGTGCTCGATGAGACCGACGCCGGCGAGGCCTTCGTGGCCGGCCCGATCAGTGCCACCAGCGCCGCGGCGATCCTCGACGTCAGCGCGCTGTTCGGCGCCGATGGCGCGGCGGCCAGCGACAGCCTCGTCTACGGCCTGGCGCTGAGCGGCGACGGCAGTACCGGCTTGACCACCACGGTGGGTGGGCATGCCATTAGCCTGGAGCAGACCAGCGACACCCTGATCAGCGGGGTCTATGACGGCGGCCAGGTGGCCTTCACGGTGGAGATCCATGCCGACGGCACCCTGACGGTGACCCAGCACGTGGCGCTGGCCCATCCGGACACCGGCGACCCCGACGACACCCTGAACCTGGCCGGACTGATCACCGCCACGGTGGAGATCACCGACGGTGACGGCGACAGCGCCGAGGCGAGTGCCGAGATCGGTGGCGCCGTGACCTTCCACGACGACGGCCCGAGCGTCTTCACACCGATGTCGACGATCATCGCCAACAATACGACGGCAGCCAGCATCGCGGCTCTGGACGTGTTTGGTAATACCGGTGCCGATGGACTCGGCGGTGCCGTATTCATTGGCACGGATGATGCCCAGTTGTTCGAGAGTGACGGTGTGACGGCGGTGACCAGTGGTGGTGAAGACCTGTTTATGACCGGTTTTGGCACCAATGTGTTGACGATTTCGACAGCGGGCGGCACCCCGGTGATGACCATCGTGCTGAATCCGGATGCCGATCTGGAGTCGCAGGATCTCTACACCGTCCAGATTCACCAGGAACTGGATGATGGTTCCGGGGTCGTCTTCGATGATTTCAGCGCTGCACCGGCCGGGAACAATCAGTGGATAGGCCTTGATGGAGACGGCGGCGATATCATGGCCGATACCAATGATAGCGAGGACCTGTTGATTACCGCACCGGGAGGGCAGGTTAATACTTCTGCCACGGACCTGGGTGTCGATAATCAATGGACGGATGATGGTGAATCACTACGAATCGATTTCGTGACGGATCTGCGCCGCGACGGAGGAAATGACGAAAAAGATGCCGAAGGCTATACCTACGATGACCATTATATGGTCAATAACTTCTCCATGAATATCGTCCAGGTGCAGGGGGGAGGGACGGTCGTCGTTGGTTTCCGGATCTTCGACTTCGATGACGCGGGGGACAAGAAGGACCTGGCGGCTGGTTCGACCCAGTTGTCGATTCTCCTGGCGTCGGTGGTGGTGACTGATGGTGCCATCATCCTGACGGAGGGGGAGGACTACACCGTCTCCACCGATGGCAATTGGGTGTTCGTCAATGGCTTGGAAGAAGGTCAGACCGTTGGCTTCACCGGAGCCTCGAATTTTGAGGCCGTCGAAATCATCAATGCCGATGGGATGAGTGATCCGGATGGAGGAACCTTCTCAGGATCGGCGTTTGGTGCCGGTGGATTTGGTTTCTCTAGCCCGGTTGCCGGCGAGGATATCCCGATGGAGTTCGATATCGAGCTGGCCGATGGCGATGGCGATACGGTACAGAGCACTATCGATGTCACCGTAACTCCCGATGGTGACATTCTTCAGGCAGATGATAGTGGTCAGGCCCTCGCTGGTGGCGGAGGAAACGATACCCTGATTGGAGGAGAAGGGAATGACCTGCTGGTTGGTGGAGGTGGGGACGATACCATGACCGGTGGCCTGGGCGCGGATACCTTCGTCTGGAACCTCAACGACGAGGGAACCAATGTCGATCCGGCAGAGGACAAAGTAACGGACTTCACGCTAGGTGACTTCGGTAGCGATGCAGATGCCGATCAGCTGGATATCAGCGACCTCCTCCAGGGGGCGAATGTTGGGAATATCGATGGTTACGTCTTCGCTGAAGAGTCGGGCAGCGATACCATCTTGCATATCAAACATGATGGAGGAATCAGCGGCGATGGCAGCAATGCGGATCAGATGATTCTGCTGTCCGACGTGAGCATGGGCGATGACAATTCCGCGGCCTTCATTCAGTCCTTGATCGACGATGGCCAGCTCTCCATAGAATAATCGTCGCATCCCATAAGAGGAAAAAGCGCCGTGCCCGCCTTGCGGGCACGGTTTTTTTATATTGAGTTATGCTTAAGGGAAGGCTGGATTCGCCAGGGGTGAGGAGGACGTGATGTATGTGAGCCGGGATGAGACGGGGGCCTTGTGCAGGGTCAGTCGGGAGGCGACCCCCGAGTGTCGCGAGTGGCTGCCCGGGGACGACCCCGAGCTGGATCGCTTCCTGGGACGTGATGCCCGGGATCCCATGCTGGCGTCGGACCTGGAACTGGTCCGGGTGCTGGAGGACCTGATCCAGGTGCTGATGGACAAGGGGGTGATCAGCTTCACCGACCTGCCCGATGCGGCCCGGGACAAGCTATTGACCCGACAGTCGCTGCGTCGCCGGCTCAATAGCATCAATCTGCTGGATGATGAGGAGGATGGCGTCATCTGATCGACGCTCAGTCGTCGCTATCGTCTTCCAGTTCATGGCGCGGGTCGCGGATGTCCGGGCCGGTCAGTCCATGGACGCCGATCTCGATCAGGGTGTCCCGCTCTTCATGGGTGCTGACCCCCTCGGCGATGGCCAGGATGCCCAGCGAGCGGCACAGGGTCACCATGCCGCGCACGATGGTCTGGCGTTCCTGGCTATGGTCGATGGCACCCACCAGGCTCACGTCCAGCTTGATATAGCCCAGCCCCAGGTCCTGCAGGTCGGCCAGTCGCGCCAGGCCGGCGCCGGCGTGTTCCAGCCCGATATGACAGCCATAAGGACGTAGTGCCTGGCAGAGGTCGCGGACCCGTTCCAGGCGATGCTCCACCGCGACCTGGGGCAGCTCCAGCCACAGCGCCCGACTGGCCTCGGCATGGGTCGTCAGCAGGTGCTGCAACTGGCCGACCAGGTGGCTGTCGCTGATGCCTTCCAGCGACAGGTGGATACCCCGGGGCTGGCCGTCCCGGCCGATCTCGCGCAGGGCCTGGGTGACCACGGCCAGGTCGAGCCGGGCGTGCAGCCCCAGGCGGCGAATCCAGGGCATAAAGAGGCTCGGCCCCCGCCAATGCCCCAGGAGGCGCAGCCGCGAGGGGCACTCGTGGTGGAGCAGTTCCCCCTCGGGCGTCAACACCGGATAGTGGGCCAGATAGACGCCGCCATCGAGGGCGCTGGTCAGGGCCTGGCGCCACTGCTCATGGCTGGTGAACAGGGGGGCGGGGGCCTCGCAGGTGTCGATGGTATGGGTTCTGGGGCCCAGGGCCTCGGCCTCGGCGATGCCGGCATCCAGGCGGCTCAGCAGTTCGGCCCGCCGGGTATCCGGCGTCAGGCGGGCGATCGCCATGGGCAGGGGAATGCCGTCGGCGGCATCGGCTAAGGAGTGGAGGCTATCGGCCAGGCGTTTGGCCATGCCATCGGCATCATCCTCCCAGGGCAGCAGCAGGGCGAAGTCGCTGCCATTGAGGCGGCCACAGAGCGCGCCTTCCTCGCTGGCGGTCAGTTGCTTCAGGGCCTGGCCCAGCTCCTTCAGCAGGCCATCGACTCGCGCATGGCCCAGGCGCTCATTGAAGGCGGCCAGCTCCCCCACCCGAATCAGGGCGAGGTGGCCGTGGGCGCGTCGACGCTCGCTCTCCAGGCTGACCTGAAGGTGCTGCATGAAATGCTCGCGGTTGGTCACCTGGGTCAGGGGATCGAGCTGCAGGCGGTGGCGCAGGCGATCGAGCTTCTCGCCCTCCTCGGTGAGCATCTCTCGCACCTGGAAGGAGAGCCGATTCATGGCGGCGGTCACTTCGCGAAGCTCCCGGGTGCGTGGCTCCTGGCGGGTGGTAAAGCGGCGTTCGCCGATCTCCTGGGCCTGGGCCACCGTGGCCCGCAGGGGGCGCTGGATGCCGCGCACGATCCACCAGGCGAACAGGGCGCTGAGCAGACCCGCCAGCAGGAACCAGCCGACGAGGTGTTGGCTGCTGCGCCATAGGGTGTGATAGGCGTAACTGTGCTGGCTGGCCAGGGTCAGGGTGCCGTACTGGCGCCAGCCGTCCTGAACCACGGCGCGGCCGGGCGGTACCTCGAAGCGCACCAGGGACACGAACCAGCCCGGCAGGTCGTCGATCTGTTCGTCGGCCTCGCGGTGCACGATCGGCTCGCCGCTGGCACTCTCCAGGGTGATGCGGCGGTAATGGCCGGTATCGAACTGGGCCGCCAACAGCAATTCCATCAGCACCGGGTCCTTGTCGAGCTGCGTCATGCTCAGCGCCAGGGCATTGGCATTATCGGCATTCTTGATGCGCACTTCCTGCTCGATATAGTGCCGCGTGGCGGTGAGTCCGATGATCAGGCTGCCGCCGAAGGCCAGCAGTAGCACCAGTCCAACGATAAGCCAGAGCTGCTTGATCAGTGACATGGGAGCACCTCGTTAGCCGATATGCCGTGGGGAAAGAGAGAGTGCGTCATAGGAAGCCTTGCTCCTCCATGCGCGCCAGGACGCTGCGCCAGCGGGAGAGCCTGGCGACCGGGTCGGCCCGGGAGGCGGAGGAGTCGCCGACCCACAGGCCCTGGCTGTTGAAGCTAAAGAGCGGGTCCAGGTCGGTTCGTTGACCGGCCGGGGTGATGGAAGGCACCAGGTTGTCGAGGATCAGCGGCTCCGCCCCGGGGGTCGCGTAATAGCCCAGCACCATATGCGCTTGGGTGATGCTGCTGCGACCGATCCGTGCCCGCACATAGATCATGCGCAGTCGGTCGCCGGGTACCCTCAGTTGCTTGAGGGTGATGTACTTGGCGATCGAGTAATCCTCACAGTCGCCCTGGCCGTTACCCAGGGCCTCCAAGGGGGTGGCCCAGTAATCCTCCTCGCCCCAGGCGTGGATATCGTCCACCCAGCGAATGCGCCGGTTGAAGAACTGATTGACCTCGCGAAGCTGGGTATCCAGGGGCGCCCCCTCCAGTTGTCGCAGCAGGGCCAGCCAGGCCTCCAGGGCTTCCAGGCCCTGGCCGCTATAGAGTCGCTGCATGCTGTCCCTGAGTCGCGAGGCATCCAGATCCGCCTCGGAAGGAGAGAAACCCAGCAGGCCGGCCAGCAAGACGCCGCTTCCTGCCGCCAGGAAGCGGCGGCGGGTCAGCGATATCGAGGCCGGTGGGCATGGGCTCATGGCGGCACCCTGGGTGACGTTCTGTTTCAGAATGTTACCAGTCTAGCAGCCCGTGCGCAGGGAGAGGGCTAGAGGGCTTCGCCGGATCCCACCCAGAGGCGCAGGTGACCCAGCCAGGGCAGGTGGGCGGCCCGCCGCCGCAGATCTTCGGCGAGGGTATCCCAGCCGGCAGCACTCGGGGCTTCGCCAAGATATAGCGAGATATCGATGCGGTTTTCCAGATAGTGCAGATCCAGTGCCACCCGGGTCTGCCAGCAGGGATCGTCGTCCCAGGCCTCGGCCAACTGGGCCTCTACCTCGCTGCGCAGCGGTAGCCCCGGCTGATGGCTATGGGCCAGCATGCCCTGGTCGTCTTCGGGGTCGATATGGAAGGTCACGTCATGCAGGTCGGGGAAGGCCTGGCGCAGCCGGCGACTCACCTCGTTGCCGATCTCGTGGGCCTCGGAGACGGTGACCCGGGGTGGCACCACGATATGCAGGTCGAGCAGCACATTGCCGCCCACGGTGCGGGTGCGCAGGTCGTGGATGCCATGCACGCCGGGGACCCGCTCCCCCTCCTGGCGCATCGCCGCCTGCTCGCTTTCCGGCAGGGCGGTATCGATCAGTTCCTGGCTCGACTCCCACAGCAGGCGCCCGCCGATCTTGCCCACCAGCAGGGCTACCAGCACCGCGGCCACGGCATCCAGCCAGCCATGGCCGAACTGGGCGCCGACCAGGCCGACCAGGACCACCACGGTGGAAAGGGCATCGGTGCGCGAGTGCCAGGCATTGGCCTCCAGCAGCTTGGAGCCGATACGCCGAGCGGTGCGCAGGGTGTAGTGGTAGAGCCACTCCTTGATGCCCAGGGCCACCACCGCCAGCAGAATGGCCCAGGCGCCCGGGGTGGGGATCGGCGCGCCGGTGAATAGCCGCATCACGCTGGCCCAGGCGATGCCGCCGGCCACGAAGATCAGCACGCTGCCCAGCCACAGGGTGGCCAGGGTCTCGATACGCCCATGCCCGTAGGGATGATTGCTGTCCGGGGCCTGATGACCGAAATGGGTGGCGGCCAGCACGAAGCCATCGGTGACCAGGTCCGAGAAGGAGTGGATGCCGTCGGCCACCAGAGCCGCCGAGCCCACCAGGGTGCCCACCACCACCTTGAGCAGACCCAGCAGGCCGTCGAAGAAGGCGCCCACCAGGGTCACGCGGCGGGCGTCGCGTCCCTTGTCGGCCGGCTCGAGATGGGAGTGGTGGGCATGGGCCATGGTCGGTGTCCTGATTGGTCTGCCGGGTTACAGCTTGCCGGCCCGGTTGAGCACCGGGTTGGCGTATTGGGCCAGCCACCAGTCACGCAGATGGGCCGGCACCTCGGCCAGGCGCGCCTCGAAGCGGCGACGATCCGTCTCGGTCACCTCGCTCAGGTCGAGCAGTTCCCGGCGCACGCTCTCGTCGATCGTTTCGCTGGCCTCCAGGGCCAGGTAGTGGCTGGGGAAGAGGTGGTAGCCGGCCAGTACCTGGCGGTCGATCTCGGCGGCCACCGCTTCGGCGGAGTCGAGGGACTGGCCCATGCCGAAGGGTGTCCCGAAGTGTAGCCGGATGCGCCCCTTGGGGCCGGTGATGCCGGCGACGATGGAGCGGATGTCCTCGTACTGGACCTTCTCGTAGCGCCCCTCGGTGTGCAGGGCATGCAGCTCGCGGGCCTTCTGCAGGTCGCAGGGATCGTATTCGTAGCTGATCGAGACCGGCACCAGGCGTAGCTCGCGAACCGCGTCGCCGATGCCCACCGTCTTGTCTCGCTGGCGGCTCGCCATGGTCAGCATCTTGATGATCGCCGGGTCGGCGCGGTCGATGCCGTCCTTGGCGCGGCCCTCCCGCTGGGCCATCCAGATGGAGTGGTTATCCTCGACGATGGAGTGGCGGATATAGGCGGAGAGCTGCTGGTAGGCGGCCAGCATGGCGCGCTTGCCCCGGGCGCTGCGCGGCACGATAAAGCTCTTGTTGAGGCGCATCAGGTCACTGACATAGGGCTTCTGCAGCAGGTTGTCGCCGATGGCGATGCGCACCGTATTACGCCCGGCCAGATAGAGGGCGTAGTTGACGAAGGCCGGGTCCAGGGAGATATCCCGATGGTTGCCGATGAACAGGTAGGCGGTATCGCCATCCAGGGCATCCAGGCCGGTCACCTCGAAGGCGTCGGTGGTGGTGCGGATCATGCGCTGCATATAGCCGGCGATGCGCATCTGGAAGTCGCGCACGCTGGCCACCCCACGTACCTCGCGACGCACGACGAAGCTGGCCAGTGCGCGGGCCAGGCCAGGGGCGAAACGGGCCAGGCGCGGTAGCTTGAACTGGGTCAAGGCGTCGAGCAGTTCCGGGTCGCGGGCCAGGCGCGCCAGGACCTCGGCGACCTCGTCGTCGTGGTAGGGGCGAATCTCGGCGAAGGGATCCAGGGTATCGGTCGATGCTTGTGTCACGGGGCTATCACACGCTCATTATTGTTGGGCCAGGACGTCGGGGGTACGGCTCTCCTGGGCACTGGCTTCACCACCCAACCAGCGGGTCAGCTGGGTGATGACCGGGGCCAGGGTCTGGGCCATCAGGGCGAAGTCGGTCTCCAGTCGCAGGATGGCGTCGTCGCCATCGTCGGCCTGGGCCGCCTCATCGATCACCGCATCGGCGAAACGCAGCGACTTCAGGGCCAGGTCATCGTGCAGGGTCCAGGCGAGCTGGCCCTCCACCTCCAGGGCCAGGCGTGTTACCTGGCGGTCGTTCTCCAGCAGTTGCTTGATCTCGTCGCTGTCCAGGTCCATCTGCCGGGCACGTACCACGCCCTCGTCCTTGGCCTTGAGCTCCACCTGGTCGCCGAGGATAAGCCCCTCGGGGCGCTGGCCGGCATCGCTGAGCCAGGCGGTCATGGCGCGGATCGGCAGCATCTGGGTGGCCAGGGGGGTGACCTTGAGGCTGCCCAGGGCCTGGCGCAGCAGGTCGAGGATCTCCTCGGCGCGCTTGCGGGAGCTGGCATTGATGCCGATCAGGCCGCCGCGGGTATCCCACCACAGATCGAGGCGCTGGCTGCGCACGAAGGCCCGGGGCAGGAACTCCTCATAGACCTGCTCCTTGATGGCCTGACGCTCGCGGCGGGGCAGGGGGCGGCCCTCGGCGGCCTCGCGGTCGGCGGCGCGCTCCTCGACCTCCTCACGCACCACGGCGCTGGGCAGGACCCGCTCCTGGCGCAGCGCCGAGAGCAGTCGATGGCCCTGCACCTCATGCACGAAACGGGGGCTGGTGCGGCCGCCGGGGGTACGCCACCCCAGTCGGGTCGCCTCACTGCCGCCCAGGGGGCGAAAGGCCTGCTCGGCGAGTCGCTCCTCCAGGGCATCCAGTGGGATGACCTCGGTGTCATGCAGTCGGTAGAGATGCAAGTGCTTGAACCACATAGCCAGTCCTGGACGAAAAAAGGAGGCCTATTATGGCCAAAGGCAGCGGTGGGTACCAGCGCACTCGTCTCGCATCGATTGTTTCAAACCTGTGTTTGATTGTGCTCGATGGCGGCCCTAGACTCGAGGCGTCGGTCCCTATCACAACCCCAAGGAGGCCCCGATGACCGCTCCCCTGACCTCTACCCGCCTTCGCGTTCGCGGCTACCACCTGGACGGCTATGGTCACGTCAATAATGCCCGCTACCTGGAGTTCCTCGAGGAGGGGCGCTGGGCCTACTTCGACGAGCGCCCCGAGGTGGCGCGGTGGTTCGCCCCGGGGGAGGTGGCCCTGGTGGCGGTGAACCTCAATATCGATTACCGCCGGGCGGCGGTGGCCGGTGATGACCTGGAGGTGCAGACGGTGCTGGCGACGCTGGGCGGGCGCAGCGCCAGGATGCGTCAGCGTATCCTGCGGCGTGGCGATGGCGGGGTGGTGGTCGATGCCACCTTGACCTTCGTGTTGCTGGATGTCGCCAGTCAGCGGGCGTTGCCCATCGAGGGTGCACTCCGCGAGGCCCTGGCGCCGCTGGTGGTCGATCTCGATACCCTGGCCTGACCTCTCCTCTAACGCAGGCGCTCTGGCGTCGCGTCCTGGCCGCCCCGCTGCCCTTGAGGGTGGGGCGGTGGTATACTCCGCCCTTGCTGTCACGACGCTATCGCCGTCGCGCTAATCTGTCGCAGTACAAGGATTCGACGACCCATGGGTGAGATCGCCAGAGAGATTCTGCCAGTCAATATCGAGGACGAACTGAAGCAGTCGTACCTCGATTACGCCATGAGCGTGATCATCGGCCGGGCGTTGCCGGACGTGCGCGATGGCCTCAAGCCGGTGCACCGCCGCGTCTTGTTCGCCATGAACGAGCTCGGCAACGACTGGAACAAGGCCTACAAGAAGTCCGCCCGCGTGGTCGGCGACGTTATCGGTAAGTATCACCCCCATGGGGATAGCGCCGTCTACGACACCATCGTGCGCATGGCCCAGGACTTCTCCATGCGCCACGTGCTGGTGGATGGCCAGGGCAACTTCGGCTCCATCGACGGCGACAGCGCCGCCGCCATGCGTTACACCGAGGTGCGCATGGCGCGCCTGGCCCACGAGCTGCTGGCCGACCTGGAGAAGGACACCGTCGACTGGGTCGATAACTATGACGGCACCGAGCGGATCCCCGAGGTGCTGCCCACCAAGGTGCCCAACCTGCTGGTCAATGGCTCCTCCGGCATCGCCGTGGGCATGGCCACCAATATCCCGCCCCACAACATGGGCGAGGTCATCGACGCCTGCCTGGCGCTGATCGACGACTACACCCTCAGCGTCGACGACCTGATGGAGTATATCCCCGGCCCCGACTTCCCCACCGGCGCCATCATCAACGGCCGCGCCGGCATCCTCGAGGCCTACCGCACCGGCCGCGGGCGCATCTATGTGCGTGCCCTGCACACCATCGAGCATGACGACAAGAGCGGCCGCGACCATATCATCGTCACCGAGCTGCCCTACCAGGTGAACAAGGCGCGGCTGATCGAGAAGATCGCCGAGCTGGTCAAGGACAAGAAGATCGAGGGCATCGCCGAGCTGCGCGACGAGTCCGACAAGGACGGCCTGCGGGTGGTGATCGAGGTCAAGCGCGGCGAGTCCGGTGAGGTGGTGGTCAATAACCTCTTCGCCCAGACCCAGCTGCAGAACGTCTTCGGCATCAATATGGTGGCCCTGGAAGACGGTCAGCCGAAGATCCTCAACCTCAAGGAGATCCTCGAGGCCTTTATTCGCCACCGCCGCGAGGTGGTGACCCGGCGCACCCTCTTCGAGCTGAAGAAGGCCCGCGAGCGCGGCCATATCCTCGAAGGCCTGGCCGTGGCCATCTCCAATATCGACGAGGTGATCGAGCTGATCAAGGCCTCGCCGAGCGCCGCCGAGGCCAAGGAGAAGCTGCTCGACAAGACCTGGCAGCCGGGCCAGGTGACCGCCATGCTGGAGCGTGCCGGCGCCACCTCCTGCAAGCCGGAGGAGCTCGGCGAGGGCTTCGGCCTGAGCCCCACCGGCGGCGAGTACCGCCTGTCGCCGGGCCAGGCCCAGGCGATCCTCGAGCTGCGCCTGCATCGCCTCACCGGGCTGGAAACCGAGAAACTCCTCGACGAGTACCTGAGCATTCTCGAGAAGATCGCCGAGCTGACGGCCATCCTCGCCTCCAGCGAGCGCCTGCTGGAGGTGATCCGCGAGGAACTGGCCGCGGTGCGCGAGCAGTTCGCCGACGAGCGGCGTACCGAGATCCAGGCCAGCCACCTGGACCTGTCCATCGAGGACCTGATCGCCGAGGAGGACATGGTGGTCACCGTGTCCCGCTCCGGCTACGCCAAGACCCAGCCGCTCTCCGACTATCAGGCCCAGCGTCGTGGCGGCCGCGGCAAGTCCGCCACCGCCATGAAGGACGAGGACGTCATCGAGCACCTGCTGGTGGCCTCCACCCACGACACCGTGCTGCTGTTCTCCAACCGCGGCAAGGTCTATTGGCTCAAGGTCTACGAGATGCCGGCAGCGAGTCGCGGCTCCCGGGGCAAGCCGCTGGTCAATATGCTGCCGCTGGAGGAGGGCGAATCGATCAACGCCATCCTGCCGGTGCGCGACTACGACCCGGACAGTTATATCTTCTTCGCCACCGCCAAGGGCACGGTGAAGCGCACCAGCCTCGAGCAGTTCTCGCGGCCGCGCAGCGTCGGCCTGATCGCCATCGACCTGGAAGAAGGCGACCGCCTGGTGGGCGCCGCCATCACCTCCGGTGCCGATCACGCCATGCTGCTCTCCTCCAATGGCAAGGCGATTCGCTTCGAAGAGGGCAATGTGCGGGCCATGGGCCGTACCGCTCGGGGCGTGCGCGGCATGCGCCTCGCCGATGGCTCCGAGGTGATCAGCCTGATCATCCCGCAGAGCCAGCAGATCGATGCCGAGGCGGATAACGAAACCGACGCCGAGGAGGGCGCCGAACTCGCCTCCGTCAATGGCAATGGTGGCCAGATCTATATCCTTACCGCCTCCGAGAACGGCTACGGCAAGCGCACCCGCCTGGAGGAGTTCCCGCTGCGCGGTCGCGGCGGCCAGGGCGTGATCGCCATGCAGACCAGCAGTCGCAACGGCTCGCTGGTTGCCGCCATGCAGGTCTACTCCGCCGACGAGATGATGCTGATCACCGACCGCGGCACCCTGGTGCGCACCCGGGTCGAGGAGGTCTCCACTACCTCCCGCAACACCCAGGGGGTGATGCTGATTCGCCTCGGTGAGGGCGAAAAGCTGGTCAAGACGGTGCGGGTGGACGAGCCGGAAGAGAGCGAGGAACCGGCAGAGGATAGCCCGGCAGCGGAGGAGGGTGCGCCGAGTGACGACGCGGCGGGCGCCCCGGAATCCGCGCCGTCCGACGACGATTGATACCGTGGTGCGGGTCGCCGAGGGCGGCCCGCCTTCGCCTGGTGCCACACCGGGCTACTAGGGAAATCTGGAAGCCAAACACCGATGACACGCCATTTCAATTTCTGCGCCGGCCCCGCCGCCCTGCCCACCGCGGTGCTGGAGCGGGCCCGCGATGAACTGCTCGACTACCAGGGGCGTGGCCTCTCGGTCATGGAGATGAGCCACCGCAGCGACGCCTTCGTGGCGATCGCCGAGACCGCCGAGCGCGACCTGCGCGACCTGCTGGCCATTCCCGACAATTATCGGGTGCTCTTCCTGCAGGGCGGTGCCTCCATGCAGTTCGCCATGCTGCCCTATAACCTGCTGGGCCAGGGCGGCACCCCCAACTACCTCTACACCGGGATCTGGGGCAAGAAGGCCATCGCCGAGGCGCGCCATCTGGTCGGTGCGCATATCGCCGCCGAGAGTGACCAGGGCCTGACCGCGGTGCCGCGTCAGGCGGAGATCGCCCTTTCCGAGGATGCGGCCTACCTGCACTACACGTCCAACGAGACCATCGGCGGGCTGGCGTTCGATTATATCCCCGAGGCGCCCGTGCCGGTGGTCTGCGATATGTCCTCCAGCATTCTCTCCGAGCCGCTGGACGTGTCGAAATTCGGCGTCATCTATGCCGGGGCCCAGAAGAACATCGGCCCCGCCGGCCTGACCCTGGCAATCGTCCGCGACGACCTGCTGGATCGCGCCCTTCCGCAGACCCCCAGCATGTTCAATTACCGGCTGATGGCCGAGAATGGCTCCATGTACAACACGCCCCCCAGCTACGCCTGGTACCTGGCCGGGCTGGTGTTCCAGTGGCTGAAGCGCGACGTGGGCGGCCTCGAGGCCATGGCCGAGATCAATGCCCGCAAGGCGGCCAAGCTGTATGGTGCCATCGACGCCAGCGACTTCTACTCCAACCCCATCGCCGAGCGCAACCGCTCGCGGATGAACGTGCCCTTCGTGCTGGCCGACGACGCCCTCAATGGCGCCTTCCTGGCCGAGGCCGAGGCGGCGGGGCTGCTCAACCTCAAGGGCCACCGCAGCGTGGGTGGCATGCGCGCCAGCCTCTATAACGCCGTGCCCGAGGCGGCGGTGGATACCCTGGTGGCGTTTATGGCCGATTTCGAGAAGCGCCGGGGCTGATCCGAGCGACAAACGCCCTTCGGGCAGCTTGGCCGCCGAAATATGAGACAACAGGGGCCTGACCCCGAGAAGAAGGGAACCACGCATGAGTGATACCCCCATCGATCTCGATGCGTTGCGCCAGCGCATCGATAGCCTGGACAACGATATCCTGCGCCTGATCAGCGAGCGCGCCCAGGCCGCCCAGCAGGTGGCCCAAGTCAAGAGCGCCGAGGATCCCAAGGCGGTCTTCTACCGTCCCGAGCGGGAGGCCCAGGTGCTGCGGCGCATCATGGAACTCAACCCGGGTCCCCTGGACAGCGAAGAGATGGCGCGGCTGTTCCGCGAGATCATGTCCGCCTGCCTGGCCCTGGAGCAGCCCGTCAAGGTGGCCTATCTCGGCCCCGAGGGCACCTTTACCCAGCAGGCGGCCCTCAAGCACTTCGGCGACAGTGCGGTGAGCCTGCCCATGGCGGCCATCGACGAGGTGTTCCGCGAGGTGGAGGCCGGGGCCGCCAACTACGGCGTGGTGCCGGTGGAGAACTCCACCGAAGGGGTGATCAACCATACCCTGGACTCCTTCGTCGACTCCTCGATCCGTATCTGCGGCGAGGTGGTGCTGCGCATCCATCACCACCTGCTGGTCTCCAGCAATACCCGCCAGGACAAGGTGAGCCGCATCTACTCCCACCCCCAGTCCTTCGCCCAGTGCCGCAAGTGGCTGGATGCCCACTACCCGGGCGCCGAGCGGGTGCCGGTGGCCTCCAACGCCGAGGCGGCCAAGCTGATCAAGACCGAGTGGCACAGCGCGGCCATCGCCGGCGACATGGCGGCCAAGCTCTACGGCCTGGAGAGGGTCGCCGAGAAGATCGAGGATCGCCCGGACAACTCCACCCGCTTCCTGGTGATCGGCAATCAGGACGTGCCGCTCTCCGGCGACGACAAGACCTCCATCGTGGTGGCCATGCGCAACCAGCCGGGTGCCCTGCACGACCTGCTGGAGCCCTTCCATCGCCACCAGATCGACCTGACCCGCCTGGAGACCCGCCCGTCCCGCAGCGGCGTGTGGAACTACGTCTTCTTTATCGACTTCAAGGGCCATCGTGACGAGCCCCAGGTTGCCGCGGTGCTCAAGGAGGTGCAACTGCGTGCCGCCGAGCTCAAGGTGCTGGGTTCCTACCCGGCGGGCGTGCTCTAGGCATGGCGGTAGTGCATCAGGCCGCGCGGCTCGCTGAGCCGCGCCTGCTGATCGTCGGCCTGGGGCTGATCGGTGGCTCCCTGGCCGCCGCCCTCAAGGCGCGTGGCTTCCGTGGCGAGATCCTCGCCTGCGACCGCGACCCCGACGAGATCGCCCGGGGCGTGGCCATGGGGATCATCGATGGCGGCGATACCGAACTCGAGCCCCTGCTGCCCGACGCTTCCCTGGTGGTGCTGGCGGTGCCGGTGCTGGCCATGGAATCGGTACTGGCGGCCCTGGGGGCGGCCCTCAGCGAACGCCTCGACGACACCCTGATCACCGACGTGGGCAGCAGCAAGGTGGCCATTCGCGACGCCGCCCGGCGCGCCTTCGGGCGCCTGCCGCCGTCCCTGGTGCTGGGTCACCCCATCGCCGGCTCCGAGAAGAGTGGCGTGGCGGCGGCCAACCCGGACCTCTATCGCCGCCACAAGGTGATCCTGACCCCCACGGCGGAGACCGACGCCGGGGCCCTGGCCCGGGTGCGTGCCCTGTGGGCCGCCTGCGAGGCCGAGGTGCTGGAGATGGCGGTGGAGCGCCACGACCAGGTGCTGGCCCGCACCAGCCACCTGCCGCATCTGCTGGCCTTCTCGCTGGTGGATACCCTGGCCGGCCAGGACGAGCGGCTGGAGATCTTCCGCTATGCCGCCGGGGGCTTTCGCGACTTTACCCGCATCGCCGGAAGTGACCCGGTGATGTGGCGCGATATCTTCACCGCCAACCGCGCGGCGGTGCTGGCGGCCCTGGACGACTTCGAGGCGGGCCTGGCCCGGCTGCGCCAGGCGGTGAGCACCGGTGACGGCGATGCCATGCTGGCCACCTTCGACCGGGCCAGCCATGCGCGACACTATTTCGAAACCCTGCTGAACCAGACCAGGTATTACCCGACCATGGAACAGAACAAGATGCGCTACCGGGTCGCCCCCGGTGGTCAGGTGACCGGACGCATCCGCGTGCCCGGCGACAAGTCGATCTCCCACCGCTCGATCATGCTCGGCGCCCTGGCCGAGGGGGTGACCGAAGTGAAGGGCTTCCTCGAGGGCGAGGACAGCCTGGCCACCCTCCAGGCCTTCCGCGAGATGGGGGTGGCCATCGAAGGCCCCCATCAGGGACGGGTGACCATCCATGGGGTGGGCATGCACGGCCTCAAGGCGCCGGCGGGGCCCCTCTATGTGGGCAACTCCGGTACCGCCATGCGGCTGTTCGCCGGGCTGCTGGCCGGCCAGGCCTTCGACAGCGAACTGACCGGCGACGCCTCCCTCACCAAGCGCCCCATGGGGCGGGTGGCCGATCCCCTGCGCCTGATGGGCGCCGAGATCGACACCGCCGAGGGCGGGCGTCCGCCGCTGCGCATTCATGGCGGCAAGGCGCTGCAAGGCATCAGCTACGATATGCCCATGGCCAGCGCCCAGGTGAAGTCCTGCCTGCTGCTGGCCGGCCTCTACGCCGAGGGCGAGACCCGGGTGCGCGAGCCGGCGCCGACCCGCGACCATACCGAGCGCATGCTCAGCGGTTTCGGCTATGCGGTCGAGCGCGACGGCGACACCTGCTGGCTCCGCGGCGGCGGCAAGCTCGGCGCCGCGCCCATCGATGTGCCGTCGGACATCTCCTCGGCCACCTTCTTCCTGGTGGCGGCGGTCATCACTCCGGGCTCGGATCTGGTGCTCGAGCACGTGGGCATCAACCCGACCCGGATCGGCGTGATCAATATCCTGACGCTGATGGGGGCGGATCTCGAGCTGTCGAACCAGCGCGAGGTGGGCGGCGAGCCGGTGGCGGATATCCGCGTGCGCTATGCGCCCCTCAAGGGCATCGATATTCCCGTGGAGCAGGTGCCGCTGGCCATCGACGAGTTCCCGGCGCTGTTTATCGCCGCCGCCAATGCCGAAGGCACCACACGGCTGCGCGGCGCCGAGGAACTCCGGGTCAAGGAGTCCGACCGCATCCAGGCCATGGCCGACGGCTTGGCGGTGCTGGGGGTCGAGCACACCGTGGTCGCCGACGGCATCGATATCGTCGGCGGCAAGCCGCAGGGCGCCAACTACGGCGGCGGACGCATCGACAGCCTGGGCGATCACCGCATCGCCATGGCCTTCACCGTGGCGGGGCTGCGCGCCGGCGCCCCCATCGAGATCGATGACTGCGCCAACGTGGCCACCTCCTTCCCCGGCTTCGTCGAGCTGGCACGCCGGGTCGGCCTGCGGGTGGACGAGGAGGGCGCATGACGGCCCCGGTCCTGACCATCGACGGCCCCGGCGGCGCCGGCAAGGGCACCATCAGCCGGCTGATCGCCGAGCGCCTGGGCTGGCACCTGCTCGATTCCGGCGCCCTCTATCGCATCACCGCCCTGGCGGCGCTGCGCCGCGACCTGGCGCTGGATGACGAGGCGGCCCTGGCGGCCCTGGCGGCCGGTCTCGACGTCAGCTTCCTGCCCGGCGACAGCGGGGTGCGGGTGATCCTCGACGGCGACGAGGTGAGCGGCGAGATCCGCACCGAGACGGTGGGCGACGCGGCCTCCCAGGTGGCGGCGCTGCCGCGGGTCCGCGCGGCGCTCCTGCAGCGCCAGCGCGACTTCCGCCAGGCCCCCGGCCTGGTGGCGGACGGCCGCGACATGGGCACGGTGGTATTTACCGAGGCGCCGCTGAAGATCTTCCTGACCGCCTCGGCGGAGGAACGCGCCCAGCGCCGCTACCGTCAGTTGCGAGAGGCCGGGCTGAGTGCTAATCTTACGAGTCTTTTGAAGGAAATTCAGGCACGCGATGCGCGCGATACGCAGCGCAGCGTGGCACCGCTCAAGCCGGCAGATGATGCCATCACGCTTGACACCACGCGCCTGACGATACCGGAAGTGGTGGATCGGCTGATCGAGCTGCTGGCCCAACGGAGCCTGGCACCGAACGCCTGACGATCCCTTGCGGCCCCTCGGTGCGATGTCATGGCATGGTCAGGCAGCTAAGACGGTAAGCCTGGCCAGGTCCAACCAGCGCTAACATCCCCGGGGGATCTTGGTATAGGCCCGCACTCGCTGGTGGTGCGGAGAGAGCGGTAACCCCGCTAACCCGTTGATCACGTAGGAACATCATGAGCGAAAGCTTTGCCGAACTGTTTGAACAGTCACTCCAGGACATCAACATGGAGCCGGGCGCCATCGTCCTGGCCTCCGTCGTCGACATCGAAGGTGACTGGATCACCGTCAATGCCGGCCTGAAGTCCGAAGGTCAGATCCCCGCCGCGCAGTTCCGCGACGAGAATGGTGAACTGACCATCGCCATCGGCGACGAAGTCAAGGTCGCCCTGGAAGCCGTCGAGGATGGCTTCGGCGAAACCCGCCTGTCCCGCGAGAAGGCCAAGCGCGCCGAAGCGTGGAAGGAACTGGAAGCCGCCTTCGAGAAGGACGAGATCGTCAAGGGCGTGATTAACGGCAAGGTCAAGGGTGGTTTCACCGTCGACGTCGCCTCCATCCGCGCCTTCCTGCCGGGTTCCCTGGTCGACGTTCGCCCGGTGCGCGATACCGCTCACCTGGAGAACAAAGAGCTCGACTTCAAGGTCATCAAGCTCGATCCGAAGCGCAACAACGTCGTCGTTTCCCGCCGTGCCGTGCTCGAAGCCGAGAACAGCGCCGAGCGTGAAGCCCTGCTCGCCACCCTCCAGGAAGGCCAGCAGATCAAGGGTATCGTCAAGAACCTCACCGACTATGGTGCCTTCGTGGACCTGGGTGGCGTCGACGGCCTGCTGCACATCACCGACATGGCCTGGAAGCGCATCAAGCATCCGTCCGAAATCGTTGCCGTGGGCGACGAGATCAATGTCAAGGTGCTGAAGTTCGACCGCGAGCGCAACCGCGTCTCCCTGGGCCTCAAGCAGCTGGGCGAAGATCCCTGGGTCAACATCAAGGATCGTTACCCGGAGAACACCCGGGTCACCGCCCGCGTCACCAACCTCACCGACTACGGCTGCTTCGCCGAGCTGGAAGAGGGCGTCGAGGGCCTGGTCCACGTCTCCGAAATGGACTGGACCAACAAGAACATCCACCCGTCCAAGGTCGTCAACATCGGCGACGAAGTGGGTGTCATGGTGCTGGATATCGACGAGGAGCGTCGTCGTATCTCCCTGGGTATCAAGCAGTGCACCACCAACCCGTGGGAAGACTTCAGCGGCCGTTACAACAAGGGCGACCGTGTGGCCGGTACCATCAAGTCGATCACCGACTTCGGTATCTTCATCGGCCTGGAAGGCGGCATCGATGGCCTGGTGCACCTCTCCGACATCTCCTGGACCGAGTCCGGCGAAGAGGCCGTGCGCTCCTTCAAGAAGGGCGACGAGGCCGAGGCCGTGATCCTCTCCATCGATCCGGAGCGCGAGCGCATCTCCCTGGGCATCAAGCAGCTGGATACCGATCCGGTCGCCGAGTTCCTGGCGGTCAACGACAAGGGCTCCATCGTCACCGGCCGCGTGGTCGAGGTCGATGCCAAGGAAGCTCAGGTCGAGCTGGCCACCGATGTGGTGGCGGTGCTCAAGGCCTCCGAGATCAGCGCCGATCGCGTCGAGGATGCCCGCAACGCCCTGAGCGAGGGTGACAGCGTCGAGGCCCGTATCATCGGTGTCGACCGCAAGAACCGTCAGATCAACCTGTCCATCAAGGCCAAGGATCAGGAAGATACTCGCCAGAACCTCAAGAAGCTGCGCGAGCAGGACGTCGACGCGGGTGGTCCGACCACCATCGGCGACCTGATCAAGCAGCAGATGGGTCAGGACTAAGCCCTAGCGCTTGTCCCAGCCACTCTGGCTTGACGAAACGCCGCCCTCCGGGGCGGCGTTTTCGTGTCTGGGCGTTTGATGCCCATCAAGGCGCCGTCGTCCCGGGTATTCCATACTCAGCGAATAACCAAGGAGGCGTCTCATGCTGCAACCCCTGGAGGTGGCGCGGGTCTTTCGGGCCTGTCCCGAGTCGCGGTTCGCGTTTCAGTCCACCGCGGAGCTGGTTCCACTGGACCCCCTGAGCGGGCATCGCCGCGCCAGCGAGGCGCTGGATTTCGGCGCGGCCATGCGCCCGCGGGGGTTCAACCTCTTCGTCCTGGGCGAGGCGGAGCATCTGGCCCGCCAGCTGGTGCTGCCCTACCTGGAGGCCCGGGCGGCCGAGGGGAAGGCGCCGCCGGACTGCTGCTATCTGCACAACTTCGATGATCCCTCCACGCCCCGCCAACTGCGCTTGCCGGCAGGCATGGGACGGGTATTGCGGGGCGATATCGAGCAGTTGGTGGAGGAGCTGCGGGTGGCGATACCGGCCATCTTCGACAGCGACGAGTACCAGAATCGCCTCCAGGAGCTGAAGCAGGCCATGGGCGAACGCCAGCGCGACCTGATCGAGGCGGTGCGCCGCGAGGCCAGGGAGCACGATATCGTGCTGCTCTCCACGCCCAATGGCTTCAGCCTGGCCCCCGCCGAGGGCGACGGCATGATGAGCCCCGAGGCCTACGAGAAGCTGCCCAAGGACGACCGCGAGCGCATCGAGGGCACGGTGGAGATCCTCCAGCGCAAGCTGCAGCAGGCGATCCGTCAGATGCCGCGCCTGGCCCATGAGTTGCGCCAGCAGATCCAGATCCTGAAAGAGGAGATGCTGCAGTCGGTGATCGCCGCTCCCCTGGAGGAGCTGGAGGATCGCTACCGGGAGCAGGCGGGGGTGATAGCGCATTTCGCCGCCATCCGCGAGGCGCTGTTATTGCACCTGGAGGCCTTCCTGGCGGAGGACCCGGAGATTCCCCCCGAGGCGATCTTCAGCCGCTGCCAGCTCAACCTGCTGGTCGACAACGGCCCCTGCGAGGGGGCGCCGGTGGTACAGGTGGGCCTGCCGAGCCACCAGCATCTGGTGGGACGCATCGAGCACCATGTCCATCAGGGCACCCTGCTGACCGATTTCTCGCTGATCCGGGCCGGCGCCCTGCATCGGGCCAACGGCGGTTATCTGGTGCTGGATGCCCGGGCCCTGCTCCAGCAACCGGGCGCCTGGGAGACCCTCAAGCGGGCGCTGCGTGCCGGGGAGATTCGCACCGAGTCCCTGGAGCAGGCCTATGGCCTGATCAGCACCGTGACCCTGGAGCCGGAGCCCATCCCCCTGGAGGTCAAGGTGGTGCTGTGCGGTGAGCGGCACTTCTACTACCTGCTCAGCGAGCACGATCCGGAGTTCCTGGAGCTGTTCAAGGTGCAGGCGGATCTCGACGACGAGCTGCCCTGGCACGATGCCTTCCTGGAGGAGTATGCGCGGCTGATCGCCACCCTGGCGCGGGCCGCCGGGTTGCCGCCCCTGGATCCCTCCGGGGTGGCGGCGGTGATCGAGCGGGCCGCACGGCTCGCCGGAGACCAGCAGCGCCTGATGGCCCAGGCCCGGCCCCTCGATGACCTGCTGGCCGAGGCCGCCCACTGGGCCGGCGACGCGGCGGTGATTCGGCGTGCGCATGTGGAGCAGGCGGTAGTCCAGCAGCGGCGTCGTGCCGGGCGCGTCTACGAGCTGAGCCAGGAACGGATTCATCGTGGCACCGTGATGATCGCCACCGACGGCGAAGTGGTCGGTCAGGTCAATGGCCTCTCGGTGCTGCAGCTGGGGGGCTTCGCCTTTGGCCAGCCCAGTCGCATCACCGCCACGGCGCGTCCCGGGCCGGGGCAGGTGGTGGATATCGAGCGCGAGGCGAAGCTCGGCGGGCGCATCCACACCAAGGCGGTAATGATCCTCTCTCGCTGGCTGGCCGACCGCTATGCGCCGCGGGGGGCCTTGTCGCTCTCGGCGAGCCTCGCCTTCGAGCAGTCCTATGGCGGCATCGAGGGCGACAGCGCCTCGGTGGCCGAGGCCTGCGTGCTGGTCTCGGCGATCGCCGGCGTGCCCCTGACGCAGTCCCTGGCGGTGACCGGCTCCATCAACCAGCATGGCGAAGTGCAGGCAGTGGGCGGCGTCAACGAGAAGGTGGAGGGCTTCTTCGCGGTGTGTCGGGAGGCGGGGCTGGCGGGCCAGGGGGTGATCCTGCCGGCGGCCAATGTGCCCCACCTGATGCTCGATGGCGAGGTGCGCGAGGCGCTGGCCGAGGGGCGCTTCTTCCTCTATGCCGTCGGTCATCTCGATGAGGCCCTGGAGCTGCTGACCGGTCAGGTCCCGGGGTCGCGCG
The DNA here is from genome assembly GCF_050613175.1 of Halomonas sp. H5. GTDB lineage: Bacteria > Pseudomonadota > Gammaproteobacteria > Pseudomonadales > Halomonadaceae > Bisbaumannia > Bisbaumannia salifodinae. Next base: position 2,448,986 of record NZ_CP192510.1, on the reverse strand, counting down.
GTGCCGACGGCGATTTCCCCGAGGGCAGCCTGAATGCCCGGGTGGTGGCGCGGCTCGAGAGCTTCCGCCTGGCGCTGAAGCGCCAGGGCAAGCAGGGAAGCGCTGGCACCGATGAGCCCGGCAAGGAGAGAAATGGCGGTATCGAGGAGGCCGGCAAAGAGGGGGATGCCCATGACGACTAAGGCCCCGCTACGGGTGCTGGCCCTGCTGGATGCGTCCCGACCCAGCCTGGCCGCCTTGCCGGTGGCGGTGGCCCTGGCGGCCAGTCGCGACGCGGAGCTGGTGGCCCTCTATGTGGAGGAACCGGAGCTGGCCCAGTGCGCGGCCCTGCCCTTTACCCGTGAGGTGGGGGCGGTGTCCGGGGCCATTCGGTCCTTCTCCCTGGCCGATATGGCCTCCGCCCAGGCCTGTCGTCTGGTGAGGATCCGCGAGGCCCTGCGCCGGGCCCTGGGCGAGCGTCAGCTGACTCATTCGCTGGAGGTGGGGCAGGGCTCGGTGGTGGCGGAGGTGCTGCGCCTGGCCCGGGCCGCCGACCTGCTGGTGCTGGGCCGGGCCGGGCTCTCGGCGCGTTGGGGTCGCCCCCTGGGCTCCACCTGCCGCCGGCTTTTGCTGGAGGCGCCCTGTGCGGTGCTGATCTGGGATGAGGCCCTGGTCATGACGCGGGGCCCGCTGCGGGTGCTGGGAGAGCCCGAGGCGAGTGCACTGCCGGACTGGTGGGGGGCGGGGCCGCTCTTCGATCGCATCCAGTGGCTGCCGTTGGCTCCCGCCGGGGAGCTGTCCCGACGCCTGGCCGGGGAGCGCCTGGGCGGTCTGTTGCTGCGGCGTGATGAGCTGGCCGCGCTGCTGGCGGAGGATCCCGATTGGCTGAGGGCTATCCGCCTACCGGTGCTGGTCATCCCTTGAGTCAGCCCTGGCGATAGCGGTAGATCCGCAGGCTGGGCAGGAAGGGCTCGCTCTCTCTAGGGTGAGAGGCGGAGCGGCAGGGCGTCAGCGATAGCGGTAGATGCGCAGGCTGGGCAGGAAGGGTTCGCTCTCCAGGCGGGCGTCGCTGCGCAGGGCCCGGGTGCGGGCGGTCGGCGGCGAGGCCGGCGGCGTATTGCAATCGGGCAGGCGGCCGTCGGGGCTGGGCACGAAGAGCGGCAGGGCCACGTTCATGGCCCGGCGCAATCGGCCGTCCGGGAGTGGCTCGCGATAGAAGAGGTTGGCGCGCATCAGCGGCGCCTGGTCCTGGACCTGGGCCAGGGGTTCGCCGTCGGGGATGCCGGCCAGATGGCGCTGTTGGATGCGCACATGGGGCGCCTCCTGGTCGAGGCCGAGTAGCAGGGCCTCCGCCTCGCGCACCGTCAGGCGCTTGATGGAACGGCCGCTGCGATACCAGGCCAGGCGCACCCGGGCCAGGGGCGCCTCGGCCAGCGGGATGGCCCGCCAACATTGCTTCAGGTGCAGCCGCGCCAGGCCCTGGCCGCGCAGGTGATCATGCAGGGCCGGGTGGCGAAAGGGCAGTATCGCCTTGAGCTCGGGAATCAGGCCCGCCGCTTCCTCGCGGATCTGGCGCAGCAGGGCGGCAAAGGCCGATTTGGCGGCATTGGCCTCCCGTACGGCGCTTATCAGCGTTTCATCGGCGGCCACCAGGCCCACGTAGCTGCGGGTGGCTCGTCCGTCCTGGCCATCCTGGTACCAGAAGTCGAGCAGGGCGCGGCGCAGCCAGTCGGCGTCGGCCTGGGGGGAAACCTCACCCTCGCCCATGGCCCAGGCCGCGCCGGGGGCCTCGGCGTAGGTCGATACCAGCGCCTCGAGGCGTTCGATCACCTGATCGAAGGCCGCCTCGAGTTCGGCCAGCAACCGGTACTCCGGGGCCATCAGGGCTCCAGGCCGGCGTCACGCTCGGCGCGCAGCACCATCTCATCGATCTCGGTCTCGTCCATGGCGGGCTCGCCGGCGATGCGATGGCTGCCGTCGGCCCAGGCGCCCAGATCGATCAGCTTGCAGCGCTCGCTGCAGAAGGGGCGATAGGCATTGGCCTCGCTCCAGGCCACCTTCTTGTGGCAGGTGGGGCAGGGCACTTCCAGGGGGGCGGTCTGACTCATGGGAACACTCCGGTCTTGCGGGGGCGGGGCGGTTCAGGGTGATGCCCCGGCCAGTCGGCGGTAGCGACGATCCAGGATCTCGACCTGACGCCTCAGGGCCGCCTCGTCACCGCTATTGTCGATGATATCGTCGGCCCGGGCCAGTCGCGCCTGGCGATCCAGCTGGGCCGCGACGATGGCCCGGGCCTGGGCCTCGTCCACGCCGTCGCGGTTGGCGGTGCGGCGGATCTGCTCCGCCTCCGGGACGTCGATCACCAGGCTGCGATCCACCAGGGCCGCCTGCCCCGACTCGAACAGCAGCGGCGAGACCAGCAGGTGATAGGGGGCGGGGCCGGCGGCCATCTGTGCCAGGCGCGCCTCCAGGCGCTCGCGGATGCGCGGATGGGTCTGGGATTCCAGCCAGCGGCGCTCCTCGGGGTCGGCGAAGACGATCTCGCGCAGGGCACGGCGATTCAGGCGTCCCTGGGCATCCAGCAGCCGCTCGCCGTAGCGCTCGGCGATGGCGGCCAGGGCTGGCTCACCGGGTTCCACCACCTCCCGAGCGATATCGTCGGCATCCACCCAGGGAATGCCGAGTGCGGCGAAGGCACGGGCCACGGTGGACTTGCCGGAGGCGATGCCGCCGGTGACGCCGATGGTCAGGCTCATTAGGGTCTCCTCATGGGCGCTCTATAGCCCGGTCAGGCCCTGATAGAAGGCCAGCAGCGGGGCGCCGAACAGCAGGGTCACCCAGCCCGCCAGGGCCAGGAAGGGGCCGAAGGGCAGGGGGGCGCCGCGCAGCCGCGGCAGGGCCAGTTGCACCAGGATGCCGATGATGGCGCCGATGCCGGCGGAGAGGATCAGCAGCAGCGGCAGGAACTGCCAGCCCAGCCAGGCCCCCAGCGCCGCCAGCAACTTGAAGTCGCCATAGCCCATGCCTTCCTTGCCGGTGATCAGCTTGAACAGCCAGTAGAAGCCCCATAGCGACAGGTAGCCGGCCATGGCACCGATCACCGCGCTGGAGAGCATCAGTGGCTGGAACAACAACTGGTAGAGCAGGCCCGCCCAGAGCAGCGGCAGGGTGATCACATCGGGGAGCAGTTGGGTGCGGAAGTCGATGGCGGCCAGGGCCAGCAGCGCGAAACAGGCACCGAGCAGGAAGAGGGCCGCCGGGTCGGCGCCATGCAGGATGACCACCGCCAGGGCCAGCGCCCCCCCGGCCAGCTCCACCAGCGGATACTGGGGGCTGATGCGCATGCCGCAGTCGGCGCAGCGTCCGCGCCGCTTCAGGTAGCCCAACAGGGGGATATTGTCATGCCAGGCGATGGCGGTGCCGCAGCCGGGGCAGCGGGAGGCGGGGCGGGCCAGGCCGATGCGCTCACCGGCCTCCGGCTCCAGCTCCAGGGCCTCCCGGGCCTCGGCCCGCCAGCCCTGCATCAGCATCACCGGCAGGCGGGCGATCACCACATTGAGGAAACTGCCCAGGCAGAGCCCCAGCACCGCCGCCAGGGGCCACAACAGGCTGGGAGGAAGCTCGGCGAGCATGGCGGGGCTCCTGAACTTGGCGGGTCAATCAGAGGGTAAAGTCGGGCAGGCGGCGCTCGACCTTGGCCAGCTTGAGCTTGGCCACCTTGGGCAGGCCGTTCTCGAAGGGCGGGAAGTCTTCGCCCTGGATCAGCGGCGACAGGTAGCGACGGCACGCCTCGGTGATGCCGAAGCCATCCTCGCGGATAAACTCCTTGGGCATGAACTTCTCGCGGTTGGCGACCTCCGCCAGGGGGGCGGCCTCGATGGCCCACTCATAGGGGGCATCGGAGACGCGCTTGATGGCGGGCATCATGGCGTTCTTGCCGGCCAGGGCCAGTTCCACGGCGTGCTTGCCCACCGCATAGGCCTGTTCCACGTCGGTCTTGGAGGCCAGATGGCGGGCGGCGCGCTGCAGGTAGTCGGCCACGGCCCAGTGGTACTTGTAGCCCAGGTCCTGCTTGACCATGCCGGCCAGGGTCGGCGCCACGCCGCCCAGTTGGCGGTGGCCGAAGGCGTCGGTGTTGCCGGAGTCGGCGAGGAAGGTGCCGTCGCCATAATGGGCGCCCTCGGAGACCACGATCACGCAGTAGCCGTACTTGTGCACCGCCTCGTCGACCCGGGCCATGACGGCTTCCCGGTCGAAGGCCACCTCGGGGAAGATCACCAGGTGGGGCGGCTCGCCCTCGCCGTTACCGGCCAGGGCGCCGGCGGCGGCGATCCAGCCGGCGTGACGACCCATCACCTCGAGGACGAATACCTTGGTGGAGGTGGCGCACATGGAGGCGATATCCAGGGCCGCTTCCCGGGTGGAGGTGGCGATATACTTGGCCACGCTGCCGAAGCCGGGGGAGTTGTCGGTGATCGGCAGGTCGTTGTCCACGGTCTTGGGCACGTGGATGGCGGTCAGCGGGTAACCGAGTTTCTCGGAGAGCTGGGAGACCTTGAGGCAGGTATCGGCGCTGTCGCCGCCGCCGTTGTAGAAGAAGTAGCGGATATCGTGGGCCTTGAAGACCTCGATCAGGCGCTCGTACTGGGCGCGGTGGGTCTCGATATCCTTGAGCTTGTAGCGGCAGGAGCCGAAGGCGCCGCCGGGGGTATGGCGCAGCGCCGCGATGGCCTCGTCGGACTCCTGGGACACGTCGATCAGGTCCTCGGTGAGGGCGCCGATAATGCCGTTGTGTCCGGCGTAGACCTTGCCGATGCGGTCGTCGTGGCGGCGGCAGGCCTCGATCACGCCGCAGGCGCTGGCGTTGATAACGGCGGTGACGCCACCGGACTGGGCATAGAAGGCGTTGTGCGTGGCCATGGGGGCAGCTTCGCTCCTGAGGGCTGATCGTCATTAGGGGGTAAAGTCGGTGGCCTATCTTAGTCGAAAGTGGCGTTGGCTGCATCCGCTGCCTGGGGCGGGGCGATCCCAGTCAGCACGCATTGTGCACGAAGGCCGGGGGCTACCCTGGGGGTAGGCCGTCGCGGGGCGCTGTGAACCCCTCCCTGGGCGCTACTTTTGCCATCCATGGCAAAAAAACCCCGCTCCGTCCTGTCCCCCAGCGCCCCTCGGCCATCGACGTGTGAGGTCGACGGCCTCGCTGGTGGCGATTTCGGGCCCATGCTAGTCTCCCCGCCATCGTCAAGGAGGCTCGGGATGCATCTGCATATCATCGGAATCTGTGGCACCTTCATGGGCAGTCTGGCCCTGCTGGCGCGGGAACTGGGGCATGACGTCAGTGGCTCCGACGCCAATGTCTACCCGCCCATGAGCACCCAGCTCGCGGCGGCGGGGATCGCCCTGCGGGAGGGCTATCGGGCGGAGCACCTGGCCCCGGCGCCGGACCTGGTGGTGATCGGCAACGCCCTGTCCCGGGGCAACCCGGAGGTGGAGGCGGTGCTGAATGCCGGCCTGCCCTATGTCTCCGGCCCCCAGTGGCTGGCCGAGCATGTCCTGCCCGGGCGGCGGGTGATCGCCGTGGCGGGCACCCACGGCAAGACCACCACGGCGAGCCTGACCGCCTGGCTGCTGGAGAGCGCCGGGCTGGCGCCGGGCTTTCTGATCGGCGGGGTGCCGCGCAACTTCGGCGTCTCGGCGCGCCTCGGCGACCCCGGGGCGCCTTTCGTGGTGGAGGCCGACGAGTACGACACCGCCTTCTTCGACAAGCGCTCCAAGTTCGTCCACTACCGCCCCGAGATCGCCGTGCTGGGCAACCTGGAGTATGACCACGCGGATATCTTCCCCGACCTGGCCGCCATCGAGCGCCAGTTCCACCATCTGGTGCGTACCGTGCCCGGCAAGGGGCGCCTGCTGGTGGCCGATAACGCCCCGGCCCTGGAGCGGGTGCTGGAGATGGGGCGCTGGAGCCCGGTGGTGCGCTTCGGCGCCGAGGAGAGCAGCGACTGGCAACTCGTACTCGAGCACCCGGATGCCAGCCGTTTCCGGGTAATTCATGGCGAGGCGGACGCCGTGGTGGAATGGTCGCTGAGCGGCGAGTACAACGCCCGCAACGCCCTGGCGGCCCTGGCCGCCGCCCATGAGTGCGGCCTGGACCTGTCCCGGGGCGCCGCGGCCCTGTCGCGTTTCGAAACGCCGCGACGGCGCCAGGAGCTGCGCGGCGAGGTGGGGGGCATCCGGGTGATCGACGATTTCGCCCACCATCCCACCGCCATCGCCGCCACCCTGGGCGGGCTCAGGGCCGCCGGCGACGCCGGGCGTCTGCTGGCGGTGATCGAGCCACGCTCCAATACCATGCGCCTGGGCAGCCTCAGGGCCCGCCTCGGTGACAGCGTGGCCGAGGCCGATGCGGTCTGGTGGTACCAGCCGGCGGGGCTCGACTGGTCGCTGGAGGAGGTGGTGGCGGCCAGCCCGGTGCCGGCACGGGTCGAGGCGGAGATCGAGGCCCTGGTGGCGGCCCTGGTGGCCGAGGCGCGGCCCGGCGATCGCATCGTGGTGATGTCCAACGGCGGCTTCGGCGGCATCCACGACAAGCTGCTGGCCGCCCTGGAGATGGCCCATGGCTGAGCATGAATCCGCCTTCGGCCCCCCGGTCACCGTGGCCCTGACCGGCGCCTCCGGTGCCCAGTATGGCCTGCGCCTGGTCGAGGCGCTGGTGGCGGCCCATCGGGAGGTCTGGGTGATGATCTCCAAGGCCGCTCACCTGGTGATCAGCACCGAGACCGAGGTCAGGCTGCCGGCCCAGCCCGAACGCCTGGCCGAGGCGCTGACCGAGCGCTGTGGCGCTCGGCCCGGGCAGATCCGCTGCTTCGCTCGGGAGGACTGGATGGCGCCGGTGGCCTCGGGTTCCGGGGCGCCGTCGGCCATGGTGATCTGCCCCTGCTCCACCGGCACCCTCTCGGCGGTGGCCACGGGGGCCAGCAATAACCTGATCGAGCGCGCCGCCGATGTGGCCCTCAAGGAGCGTCGCCAACTGATCCTGGTGCCCCGGGAGGCGCCACTCTCGGCGATCCATCTCGAGCATATGCTCAGCCTGACCCGGTTGGGGGCGGTGATCCTGCCGGCGGCGCCGGGCTTCTACCACCAGCCGAAGACGGTGGAGGACCTGATCGACTTTATCGTGGCGCGGATCCTCAATCAGTTGGGCATCGAGCACCGGTTGATGCCCCGTTGGGGGGGCCCGGCTTCGCCGTGAGCCTGAAGCCATAAGCTTGAAGCTGGAAGAAAAACCGACCCGGGGCGACCGGCGGTAGGGGGCACTGCCCAGCCAATTGACAGGGAGGTTATTGCGATGATCGGTCCGGCCCAGCTGTCGGTGTTCGTACCCACGTTTTTCCTGGTCTCGTTGACTCCGGGACTGTGCATGACCCTGGCCATGGTGCTGGGCATGACCCAGGGGGTCAGGCGCACCCTGTGGATGATGGCCGGTGAGCTGCTGGGGGTAGGGCTGGTGGCGGTGGCCGCCGGCGCCGGGGTGGCGACCCTGATGCTGCGCTACCCCGAGGCCTTCGCGCTGTTCAAGTGGCTGGGCGGCGCCTATCTGGCCTATCTGGGGGTGCAGCTATGGCGCTCCCGGGGGCGGATGGCGATTCCCTCCGGTGAAGTGTCGGCTCCGCGGGCCTCACGCCGTCAACTCTTCGCCCAGGGGCTGGTCACCGCCGTGGCCAACCCCAAGGGCTGGGCCTTCTTCGTCGCCCTCCTGCCCCCCTTCCTGGATGCCGGACGTCCCCTGGGCTCGCAGTTGGCGGTGCTGGTGGCGATGATCCTGGCCATCGAATTCACCTGCCTGCTGCTCTATGCCAGCGGCGGACGCGGCGCCCGGCGCCTGTTGGGCGAGCGCGGCAAGGTCCGCCTGCTCAATCGCCTGGCGGGAGTGCTGATGATCGGCGTCGGCGCCTGGCTGGCGCTGGGCTAAGCCCGTCTCTTGGGGCCAGGGGTACCGGGAAAGGCTGAGCTCGCCGACCTTTGCCGACACCCTATGGCTCAGGCCGGCGGCAGCCAGGCCAGCCTGCCCATCAGCAATAGCAGGCTGAGGATCACCAGCGCCGGCCAGGGGGCCGGGCTCAGGGGGCGATGGGAGAAGCGCTGGTAGCTCAGGCGCACCAGGGCGCAGGCCACCAGCCCCAGCAGGGCACCGCCCACCAGGTCGCTGGCCCAGTGCACGCCGATGGCCAGTCGCGACAGGGCCATGGGCACGCAGGCCAGGATCGCCAGCCAGTAGAGCCAGGCGCGGTGCCGGGGCGGCAGCTCCTGGGCGGCGAAGGCGGCGGCCAGGCCGAACAGCACCACGGCGGTGGAGGTATGGGCGCTGGGATAGGCCAGGGAGCCGGTCAGGTAGTCCGGGGTATCGGGGCGGGCGCGGCCTGCCAGGTGCTTGAAGAGGGTGTTGGCCACGGCGATGCCGCCCAGCCCCAGGCCGAGGTGCAGGAAGGCGGAGAGGTGGCGGGCCCAGAGCAGCCACAGCAGCCAGGGCAGGGTCAGGGCCAGGATCCCATAGGCGTCGCCGACCCGGGCCAGCAGTTGACCCGCGGTCTCGAGCCAGTCCCAGTCCAGGCTGGCGAAGAGGGCATGGATCTCGCTGTCCATGGGCAGGGGGCCGTGGGCCTCCAGCACCCAGAGGCTCCACAGGCAGAGCGCGACCAGACCGATCATCAGCAGGCTGAGGGACGCCAGGGGCACTTCGCCCCGGGGGCGCGGGGCACGCAGCAGCTGCCAGAGTCGACGGCGTCCGATACCGCCCCGAGCCAGTCGGGCCAGGCCACGATAGAGGCGCCCCTCCCGGGCCAGTTGATGACGCAGCCAACTGAAGATGAGTGCCGCTCCCACCACGATGATGGCCAGCCACAGCAGCCACTGCTGGACCCCGGGGGGAATCGCCAGCAGTTGCTGCCAGGTGCGCCCCAGCAGGTAGCCGGGTAGCACATAGGCGGGGGCCCAGAGCAGCGCCGAGACCAGATTGGCCCAGGTGAAGGTCCAGGGCGACATATGCAGGATGCCGGCGATCATCGGCACGATGGGCCGCACCGGTCCCACGAAGCGGGCGAAGAGCACCGACAGGGCGCCGTGGCGGCGAAAGAAACGGGCCCCCCGGGCCAGCCACTCCGGATGGCGGCTGAAGGGCCAGAGGTGAGGAACCCGCTCGCGCTGGGTATAGCCGAGGGCGAAGCTCAAGCCGTCGCCGATCACCGCCCCGATAAAGGCGGCCGACAGGATCCAGGGGACCGACAGCCCCATATGGCCGGCCAGGGAGGCGGCGGCGCTGATCAGCACCACCCCGGGGATGACCAGGCCCACCAGGGCCAGGCTCTCCAGCAGGGCGATGGTGCCGATGATCAGCAGCAGCAGGCCGGGGGAGGGGGTGAGCTGGTAGAGCCAGTCGGCAAGATTCACGTGGTCGACTCCCTCAACAGGTTCGCCTTGAGCATCAGTCGTTGCTCGAAGGTGGCCGGGCTCTCGTCGTCGTGGGGCGCACACAGGGCCACCCGCAGGGAGAGGCCTTCGCCCCCGGGCAGGGTGATTCGCTCCAGGGCATCCAGCAGGCGCTGACGTACCATCAAGGCACCATTCTCGCCGGTATCCGGTAGCAGCAGCCAGAACAGGGAGTCGCTCAGGCGGCCCAACTGGTCCGGGGCGCGGCAGCTATGTTGCGTGACCTCGGCGAAGCGTTGCAAGCACTGCCGGCGAGGCAGGCCGCCGAAGGCGTCCCCGGGGTTATCCAGCTGCGGCAGGTGGATGACCAGGACGCTGAGGCGATGCTCGAGCCGCCGGGCACGGAAGAACTCCTGGGCCAGGCACTCGCGAATGGCGCTGGCGCGCAGTGCATCGCAGCTATCGTCATGGGGGCGCGTGGCATCCAGCAGCTCGCGCTGGCGGGCCTGTTCGCCGCCGGCCAGGGCGCCCAGGAGGGTCAATACCAGATAGGCCATGGCCAGGTCGCCGGCCTGCTCCGGGTTGACCAGCAGCACCAGCCACAGGCCGCCCAGCAGGACATTGAGCAGGATCGCCGAGGCCGGTGGCAGCACCAGGAAGGCCAGGACCGGCGGCAGGCCGAGCCACAGGCCGGCACCGCCCTCCAGCTTGGCGACCTCCACGGCGATCAGCAGGTAGGCGCTGATCAGCACCAGATAGGCCGAGAGATAACGCTGGGGATGGTGGCTCAGGCGCAGCAGGGTGGCGCCCACCAGCAGCAGGGTGAGCAGGGTCGGCAGGGGGATCAGGCCGTAGTCCCCCATCAGGTAGTGCCACAGGGCATAGCCGGCCATCATGACCGCGCCGGCCGCATAGACCAGGGCGAAGAGCCGCGAGGGCCAGAGCTTCTCTTCCTCGGGCAGGAGGCTAGGCATGATCGACGGCCCTTGGTCGGGGGAGGATCACCAGATCCTCGGCTTGGCGTGCCAGGGCGCGTTGCTCCAGGCTCAGAGCATGACGACTGCCGAGGTCGATGGCGCGAGCCTTGAGCGGCCAGGGGGGCGTCTTCAGCAGGAGGTTGCGACGCTGGTTGCCGTTGTCGGCATTGCGGCTGATCAACAGGGTGGCCAGGGTGCAACGGTCGAGTCGATAGACATTTTCGTCCGGTTCCAGGTGGGCGACCAGCCAGCGTACCAGGGGCCAGCAGTGGCGGGCCTTGGTCCGCAGCAATAGCAGTTCGGCGTGGTAATCCTTGCGCTCGCAGCGCAATCGCTCCCGGTAGAGATCGTGTACCAGCTGTTCCCGGGTCCAGAGCCGGGTGCCGGGCAGCAGGCGCTGTCGTCGACTGACGCCCTGCCACAAGGGACGCAGGTAGAGGGCGCGCCCCAGCCCCAGCAGCACCACGGCCCCCAGCAGCAGGCCCACCAGCACGCCCTGCTCGGGGATCAGGTCCTGCTGGATACGCCACCAACTGAGCCCCGCCAGCCCGCCCTGTACGGGCAGCAACCAGGCCGGCTGGGGCAGCATCACCAGGATGGCCCACAGCCATAGCCAGGCACCATGGCGGCCGGGATCGACCCACAGCAGGGCCGCCAGCAGGCTGCCGGGGACCAGTTGCCAGGGCAACAGCGCCGGCCAGCGCAGGCTCTGCTCCTGGAACAGGCTGGTGGCCAGTAGCCACAGCGCGCCGAGGCCGAGCAGGATCACCGCGGGGGTGTCGCTGGCCAGGCTCGCCTGCCAGGCCAGCAGCAGCGCCCCCCCGACCAGGGCGGTGCGGAACAACCGGGCTTTGTACTTGCTATCCATGGTGACTTATATTGGTTCCCTGCTTGCTGATTATCGAAACGCCGCCGGCCCGCGGGCGGTCGTTATTTTGTCCCCTGTTGAGGAGATACCCTACGGCATGTCACGTCACGTCCCCCAGGTCAACGAAGAACCTGCGATCGACGCCGGGATCACCGATGTCGACGCCTACATGACCGAACTCGGTCAGGCTGCCCGCCAGGCCGCCACCCGGATGCGCAGCGAGCCCACCGGACGCAAGAATGCCGCCCTGCGGGCCATCGCCCGTCATCTCGAGGCGGCCCGGGCCGGCCTGCTCGAGGCCAATGCCCGCGACCTGGCCCGGGGGCGCGAGAATGGCCTGGATGCGGCCCTGCTCGATCGCCTGGCCCTGAATGAGGCCCGCCTGGACGCCATGATCGAGGGCCTGGAGCAGGTCGCGACCCTGCCCGACCCGGTGGGCGAGATCGATGGCCTGCGCGCCCGCCCCAGCGGCATCCAGGTGGGGCAGATGCGGGTCCCCCTGGGGGTGATCGGTATCATCTACGAATCGCGGCCCAACGTCACGGTGGAAGCGGCCAGCCTGTGCCTCAAGTCGGGCAATGCCTGCATCCTGCGCGGCGGCTCCGAGGCCCGCGACAGCAATGCCGCCATCGCCGCCTGCATCCGTGACGGCCTCGCCGAGGCGGGGCTGCCGGCCGCCGCGGTGCAGGTGGTGGCCACCACCGACCGTGCCGCCGTGGGCCGCCTGATCGCCATGCCGGAGTTCGTCGACGTGATCATTCCCCGCGGTGGCAAGTCGCTGATCGCGCGCATCTCCGCCGAGGCGCGGGTGCCGGTGATCAAGCACCTGGACGGCGTCTGCCATGTCTATGTGGATACCAGCGCCGACCTCGACAAGGCCCTGGCCATCGCCGTCAATGCCAAGACCCAGCGCTACGGCACCTGCAACACCATGGAGACCCTGCTGCTGGATGCGCCCATCGCCGAGGCCCTGCTGCCCAGGCTGGTGGCCGCCTATGCCGAGCATGGCGTGGAGCTGCGCGGCTGCGAGCGCAGCCGCGCCATCGTCGCCGAGCTGGGGGTGGCCGAGGAAGCCGATTGGGCCGCCGAGTACCTGGCGCCGGTCCTGGCGATCCGCGTGGTGGACGGCGTCGACGCCGCCATGGCGCATATCGACCGCTACGGCTCCCACCACACCGACGCCATCGTCACCGAGAATTACGGCCTGGCGCGGCGCTTCCTCGCCGAGGTGGACTCCAGTTCGGTGATGGTCAATGCCTCCACCCGCTTCGCCGATGGCTTCGAGTATGGCCTGGGCGCGGAGATCGGCATCTCCACCGACAAGCTGCATGCCCGTGGCCCGGTGGGGCTGGAAGGACTGACGACCCGCAAGTACGTGGTGCTGGGGGACGGCCATACCCGTGGTTGATGGCATCCCGGTCAGCGCCCCGGCGGTGGCCATGCTCGGCGGCACCTTCGACCCGGTACACCTGGGGCACCTGCGCAGCGCCGTGGAGCTGCGCGAGGTGCTGGGCCTGGATCGCGTGCATATGATCCCGGCCCATCTGCCCCCCCACCGCGCCGCTCCCGGCGTCTCAAGCCGCGAGCGCCTGGCCATGCTGCGCCTGGGCATCGGCGAGACGCCGGGGCTTGTCGCCGACGATCGCGAGCTGCGCCGCGACGGCCCCTCCTATTCGGTGGATACCCTGGCCAGCCTGCGCGCCGAGCTCGGCGCGCAGGCCCGGCTGATCATGGCGGTGGGCCATGACGCCTTCCTGCGCTTGGCCGAGTGGCGGGACCCCGAGGGGCTCTTCGCCCAGGCCCATGTGGTGGTGATCGAGCGTCCCGACCATGGCGCGCCCTTGCCGTCCCGCCTCCAGTCTCTGCTGGCCGGTCGCGAGGTGGCCTCCGTCGAGGCCCTGCTGGCGGAGCCTCGCGGACGGTTGCTGCGCCTGTCGCTGCCGACCCGCTTGGCGATCTCCGCCACCGGTATTCGTCGCCGCCTGGCCGAGGGGCGCTCGGTGCACTACCTGCTGCCCGAGGCGGTGCGCGCCCATATCGACTCCCGCGGCCTTTATCGTGGCGGCGACGCTGCTCCCGGCGGCGAGACGCGATAGAATGGCATTTTAGACTCCTGCCATGATACGAGACGCTATGCATATCGATTCCCTCAAGACCCTGGTGGTGGACGCCCTGGAAGAGCTCAAGGCCCGGGACATCACCCTGCTGGATGTCTCCAATCTGACCAGCGTCACCGACCTGATGCTGGTGGCCAGCGGTACCTCCAGCCGCCATGTGGCGGCACTGGCCAATAACGTGGTGGAGAAGGCCAAGGCCGCCGGGGTTCAGCCCCTGGGCACCGAGGGCCGCGCCGGAGACGACTGGGTGCTGGTGGACCTGGGCGACCTGGTGGTGCATGTGATGCTGCCCGAGACCCGCAGCCTCTACGACCTGGAGCGGCTCTGGGCCGATCTGCCCACTGACGGGGAGCGCCGCGGGGGCGCGGTGTGAAGATCAAGGTAGTGGCGGTGGGCAATCGCATGCCCGCCTGGGTGGAGGCCGGGGTGGCCGAATATCGCAAGCGCCTGCCCCGCGACTTCGCCCTGGAGATCGTCGAGATCGCCCCGGGCACCCGGGGCAAGAACAGCGATCCGGCGCGGGCCATCGCCCAGGAGGCGGAACGCATCCGCGAACGCCTCAAGGGCAACGAGCATCTGGTGGCCCTGGAGGTGGGCGGCAAGCCCTGGAGCACCGAGCAGCTGGCTCGGGAGGCCGAGGACTGGCGCCTGGAAGGGCGTGACGTGGCCCTGCTGGTGGGCGGCCCCGATGGCCTGGAGCCGGGGCTCTCCGCGAGCGCCCATCAGCGCTGGTCGCTGTCGCCGCTGACCCTGCCGCACCCCCTGGTGCGACTCCTGCTCGCCGAGCAACTCTATCGGGCCTGGACCCTGCTGGTCGGCCACCCTTATCACCGTTGAGCGAGTTCATGTCGCCGAGCCACATCCATGCGTAACTCCCGCCAGGCGCTGAAGAACCCCGAACAGGAAGTGCGCATCTTCCGCTGGCGCTCGCTGCTGGCGGCGTTCCTGGTGGTGGCCCTGACCGCCACCCTGATGGGCCGCCTGGCCTACCTGCAGGTGGTGCAGCACGAGGTCTATATCACCCGCTCGGAGAAGAACCGGGTGCGGGTCGAGCCGCTGCCCCCGACCCGGGGGTTGATCTATGACCGCAACGGCGTGCTGCTGGCCGAGAACCGCCCCACCTATAACCTGACCCTGGTGCGGGAGCGAGTCGAGGACCTGGACGCCACCCTGGCGCTGCTGGTGGAACTGCTCGAGCTGCCGGAGGATGAGGTGGAGGCCTTCCGCGAGCGCTCCCGGCAGCGCCAGCGCCCCTTCCAGCCGGCACTGCTGATGAGTGACCTGGACGAGGCGCAGATCGCCCGCCTGGCGGTCAACCGCCATCGCCTGCCCGGTGTCGAGGTGGAGGCGCAGCTGCTGCGCTACTACCCGGATGCCGAGATCATGGCCCACGCCCTGGGCTATGTGGGGCGCATCAATGCCGAAGAGCTGGAGACCCTGGATGCCGGCAACTACGCCGGCACCCACTTCATCGGCAAGACCGGGGTGGAGCGACAGTACGAGAACCTGCTGCATGGCCAGGCGGGGCTGCGTCAGGTGGAGACCAACGCCCGCGGGCGCGTGTTGCGGGAGCTGGGACGCAGCGACCCGGTGCCGGGACAGAACCTCACCCTGACCCTGGACAAGGAGCTGCAGACCCTGGCCTATGAGCTGCTCGACGGCCGTCGCGGCTCCATCGTCGCCATCGAGCCCGCCAGCGGCGAGATCCTCGCCATGGTCTCCACCCCGGGCTTCGACAGCAATCAGTTCGTCACCGGCATCGACGCCGCCTCCTATCGGGCCCTGCAGAACGATATCGACCTGCCGCTGTTCAACCGTGCCATTCGCGGCCAGTACCCGCCGGGGTCCACCATCAAGCCCTTCCTGGCCCTGGCCGGGCTGGCGGAGGGGGAGATTACCCCGGATACCGTGGTGCGTGATCCCGGTTACTACCAGCTGCCCAACGATACGCGGCGCTACCGCAACTGGCTGCGCTGGGGCCATGGGCGGGTCGACCTGGAACGCTCCCTCGCCGTTTCCAATAACACCTACTATTACACCCTGGCCCATGACCTGGGTATCGATCGCCTGCATGCCCATATGAGTCGCTTCGGCTTCGGCCAGCGAGTAGGGCACGATGTGTTCGGCGAGAGCGCCGCCCTGATGCCCTCCCGGGAATGGAAGCGGGGGCGCTTCAACCAACCCTGGTATCCCGGCGAGACCCTCTCGGTGGGTATCGGCCAGGGCTACTGGATGGTCACGCCCCTGCAGTTGGCCACCGCCACCGCCGTGCTGGCCAACCGCGGCGAGTGGATGACGCCGCACCTGGCCCGGGCGGTGGGGGACGAGCCGGTGGTCATGGCGCCCGATCATGAATCGATACGCCTGGATAACGACCAGTGGTGGGATAGGGTCTTCGCCGGCATGGAACAGGTGTTGACCGGCCACGAGGGCACGGCGCGCCGCACCGGCGTCGGCCTGGAGTACCGCATGGGGGGCAAGTCGGGCACCGCCCAGGTCTTCTCCCTGGGCCAGGATCAGCGTTACAACGCCGAGGAGCTGGCCGAGCGCCTGCGCGATCATGCCCTCTTCATGGCCTTCGCCCCCCTGGAGGATCCCCGCATCGCGGTGTCGGTGATCGTCGAGAATGCCGGCGGCGGCAGCACCCATGCGGCACACCTGGCCCGGGCCATGACCGATGCCTGGTTGCTCGAGGAGGAGGCGCCGGAGGTGGACGAGTTGCGCGAGCGCATCGAAAGTGACGACGGCACGGTGGCGGGAAACTGAGATGACTCGATTGGAACAGCTAGCCCCCTGGCGCGCCCGCCCGGTGCGTCCCCCGCAAAGCGGTATCTCGCGGCGCAAGTCGCTATGGACGCGGCTGCGCCTGGACCCCTGGCTGCTGGCGCTGCTGCTGGTGCTGATGGGCGGGGGGCTGCTGGTGCTCTACAGCGCCAGCGGGCAGCGCCTGCCGGTGGTCCAGGCCCAGGCGACCCGCTTCGCCGTTGCCCTGGTGGTGATGCTGGTCTTGGCCCGCCTGTCACCGGCCAGCCTGATGCGCTGGGCGCCCCTGGTCTATGGGGGCGGGGTCCTGATGCTGCTCGCCGTGGAGATCATGGGCGACGTGGGCATGGGGGCCCAGCGCTGGCTGGAGATTCCCGGGGTGATGCGCTTCCAGCCGTCGGAGCTGATGAAGCTGGCCATGCCGATGATGGTGGCCGCCTACCTGTGCCGGCGACCGCTGCCGCCGCGCTGGCAGGACCTGCTGGTGTGTGGCGTGTTGCTGGGGGTGCCGGTGCTGTTGATTGCCCGCCAGCCGGATCTGGGTACCTCCCTGTTGGTGGCCTGTTCCGGGGTTTTCGTGATCCTGCTGGCGGGGCTCTCCTGGCGCTTTATCCTGGCCATGGGGGCCCTGGTCGCCGCGGCCCTGCCGCTGTTGTGGATGAACATGCACAACTACCAGCGCCAGCGCGTACTGACCTTCCTCAGCCCCGAGAGCGACCCCCTGGGCTCGGGCTGGAACATCATCCAGTCGACCACCGCCATCGGCAGCGGTGGCCTCACCGGCAAGGGCTGGCTGCAGGGCACCCAGTCGCAGCTGGAGTTCCTGCCCGAGCGCCATACCGATTTCATCGTCGCCGTGCTGGGCGAAGAGTTCGGACTGGTGGGCATGCTGGCGGTGCTGGCGCTCTACCTGTTGATCATCGGGCGCGGCCTGTGGCTGGCCAACACCGCCCAGGACAGCTTCGGGCGATTGCTGGCGGGCAGTATCGTGCTGACCTTCTTCATCTACCTCTTCGTCAATGTGGGCATGGTCAGTGGCATCCTGCCGGTGGTCGGGGTGCCGCTGCCGCTGGTCAGCTATGGCGGCACCTCCAGCGTGACCTTGCTGGCCGGTTTCGGTATTCTCATGGCCATTCAGGCCCACCGGCGGCTGCTGCCAAGATAGCGATGGCATACCAGGGAGAGGAGAGACGATGACGCGAGTGAGAGCCGGCTCGGCCTGGCTGCTGAGCCTGGGATTGGGGCTGGGGACGGTGCTGTCGGTCGAGGCCGCCGACTTCGATCCGGCGGCCCACCAGGGCGCGGCGGCCCTGGTGGAGGAGCTGGTGGCCCGGGAGATCCCCGTTGCCTGGTCAAGCGAGCAGCTGCGGGACGCGGTCTTCCAGCAGGACGTGCTGGATGCCATGGCCGGCGCCGCCGAACGTCGCCTGCGCTGGGACGAGTATCGCGCCATCTTCATGCAGCCGGAGCGGGTGGCCGAGGGGGTCGACTTTATCGCCGCCCATCGGGAGGCCTTCGAGCGTGCCGAGGCACAGTTCGGCGTGCCCCCGGAGATCATCGCCGCCATCATCGGGGTCGAGACTCGCTTCGGGCAGTTCAAGGGGCGCCATCGGGTGCTCGACTCCCTGGCGACCCTGGCCTTTCACCACCCGCGGCGGGGCGACTTCTTCCGCGGCGAGCTGGCCGCCTTCCTGGAGATCACCTTCGAGCAGGGCGTCGAGCCCGGCGAGATGCAGGGCTCCTATGCCGGCGCCATGGGCTACCCCCAGTTTATTCCCACCAGCTATCGCGCCTATGCGGTGGATTTCGACGGCGATGGGCTGCGTGATCTCTGGTTCAATCCGGTGGATGCCATCGGCAGCGTCGGCAACTACTTCGCCGAGCACCGCTGGCGCCCGGGCGGAACGATCTATAGCGAAGCCCGGGGGCCGGATTCGCTCCCCGGCGGCATCGACTTCAACCAGACCCGGCCTCCCTATGTCGGCCTGGCCAGCCTGGCAGCCGAGGGGATCGAGCCGCTGGATGGTGCCCTCGACGATGACGCCCGGGTGATTCCCCTGGCCCTGGATACCCTGGATGACGCCGGCGATACGCACTATCGCTACCGCCTGGGTCAGCATAACTTCTATGTGATTACCCGCTACAACCATAGTCATCTCTATGCCATGGCGGTCACCGAGCTGGCCGAGGCCATCGCCGCGGCCCGGGAGGAGGAGGCATGAAGACACCCTTCCTGGGCCTGATGGCCGTGGTGATGCTGCTGGCCGGCTGTGCCAGTGGCGGCGGCGCTGGCGCGCCCGCGCCTCGCGCCGAGACGGGGAACGCCACCGAAACTGCCACCGAAACCGCCACCGGCCGCTATGCGCGGGCCAGCGACGCCTACCCGGAGCTGCCCCCCGATGTTTCCAATGTGGCGGATGCGGTGCCACGTATCGAGCCGCGTTCCCGGGGCGGCAACCGTTCGCCCTATCAGGTCTGGGGGCAGAGCTACCGGGTGCTGGATGATGCGCGGGGCTATCGAGGCGCCGGCATCGCTTCCTGGTATGGCGAGAAGTTCCACGGCTACGCCACTTCCAATGGCGAAATCTACGACATGTACAAGATGAGTGCCGCCCACCGCTCGCTGCCGCTGCCCACCTATGCCCGGGTCACCAGCCAGGACAATGGTCGCTCGGTGATCGTGCGGATCAATGATCGTGGGCCCTTCCATGAGGATCGCGAGATCGATCTCTCCTATGCCGCCGCGGCGCGCCTGGGGATCCTCGATGCCGGCACCGGCCGGGTCACGGTGGAGGCCATCGATCCCGAGGAATGGCTGGCCCGGAACGGCCGGCCTACCGCCGCGCCCCGGGCGGCGCCGGCCGAACGCGGCCCGACCGAACGCGGCCCGACCGAACGCGACCAGGTGGCCGCGCCCGTCGAGCGTGCCATGGCAAGCGAAGCCCCGTCCGGAGGCCAGGCCGAGGCCGCCGACGATCCCCTGTTTCTGCAGGTGGCCGCGCTCGGCTCGGCGGGCAATGCCGAGGAGCTCCAGGCGCGCCTGGAGGCCGAGCTGGGGCACCCGGTGCGGGTGGAGAGTCGGGCCGGGATCCATCGGGTCCAGGTGGGGCCGGTGGCGGATGCCGGACGCCTCGATCCCCTGCGTGATGCCCTGCGCCGGGCCGGCTTCGCCCAGACCCTGTTGATTCGCCAAGAGTAACGATTTTCCCCCATGCATCCTTCGATGAGATATCGCGTTATGAGCCAGCTGTCATTCCGTTCGCCGCTGCGGCGCCTGCTCGGCACCCTGTTGCTCTGTGTCGCCGCCCTGAGCCTGGCGGCCCAGGCGCAGCAGCCCGCTCCCGCCCCTGCCCCTCAGACGATGATACCGGCGTCGCCCCAGCTGGCCGCCAGTTCCTGGATCCTGATGGATGCCAATAGCGGCGAGGTGCTGGCGGAACACAATGCCGACGAACGCCTGCCGCCGGCCAGCCTTACCAAGCTGATGACCGCCTACCTGGTGGAGCGGGAGCTGGATCGTGGCAATATCGCCATGGAAGACATGGTGACCATCAGCGAGCACGCCTGGCGTACCGGGGGCTCCAAGATGTTCGTCGAGGTCGATACCCAGGTCTCCATCCACGACCTGCTCTACGGCATCATCATCCAGTCCGGCAACGATGCCAGCGTGGCGGTGGCCGAGCATCTGGCCGGCGGCGAGCGTCCCTTCGCCGACCTGATGAACCAGCATGCCACCCGCCTGGGCATGCACGACACCAACTTCGTCAACCCCACCGGCCTGCCGGACGCCGATCACTACTCCTCGGCCCGGGACATGGCAACCCTGTCGCGGCATATCATCGACGATTACCCCGAGCACTATGCCATCTACGCCGAGCGCTACTTCACCTACAACGATATTCGCCAGCCCAACCGCAATCGCCTGCTGTGGCGCGATAGCTCCGTGGATGGTCTCAAGACCGGCCATACCAACGAGGCCGGCTACTGCCTGGTGGCCTCCGCCGAGCGCGACGGCATGCGGTTGATCTCCGTGGTGATGGGCACCGACTCCGAAGAGGCCCGGGCCCAGGAGACCCAGAAGCTGCTCAGCTACGGCTTCCGCTATTACGAGACCCTCGAGGTCTACGACGAGGGGGAGACCATCGCCACCCCGCGTATCTGGGGCGGCGAGGTGGACGAGCTGCGCCTGGGCGTCGCTGAGGCGCTGTGGGCCACCGTGCCCCGGTCGCGTAACGACGGACTCAATGCGCGCCTGAGCCTGCCCGATGCCATCAATGCGCCGGTGGCCGCCGGCGAGACCCTGGGCACCCTGCAGGTGGTGCTGGGCGAGGAGGTGGTGGCCGAGCGCCCCCTGGTGGCCCTGGAGCCGGTGGAGCAGGGCGGGCTCTTCAAGCGCCTGCTGGATACCATTCGCCAGTTTATCAGCGGCTTCTTTAGCTGACCCCGCGCTCCTAAGCCGTCACCGCCCCCGATGGGAATGGCTAAGGGGCGCTGGGGACAGGTCGGAGCGGGGTTTAACGTGCTAACTGCGATAGCCCTGCCGACTCCCTTGGTGGCAGGGGATAGGTTGAGTAGAATACTCGGACATGACTTGCGTCGAGTATTCCCATGAGCGACAACTCCCTGCGTGACCTGCGCCAGGCCCCCGGCGCCGCGGCGCGCCCCAAGGTCGAATTCCCCTGCGACTACCCGCTGAAGATCGTCGGCGATGCCGCCGACGATTTCCGCGAGACCGTGGTGGCCATCGTCGAGACCCATGCCCCGGGCTTCGACCGCACCAGCGTCCAGGTGGTGGACAGCCGCAACGGCCGCTTCCAGTCGGTGCGCCTGACCATCACCGCCGAAGGGGAAGCGCATCTGCAGCGCCTCTTTACCGCCCTCAAGGCCACCGGCCGCGTGCATATGGTGGTGTGATGGTGTCCACTCCGGCCCTGCCGTCCATCGAGTTTTATCGCCTCGGCCGACGCCCCTATGAGCCGGTATGGCAGGCGATGCGCGACTTCACCGACCAGCGTGACGCCCAGACCCCCGACCAGTTCTGGCTGGTGGAACATGATCCGGTCTTTACCCAGGGCCGGGCGGGCAAGCCCGAGCACCTGCTGATGCCCGGCGAGATTCCCGTGGTACAGAGCGATCGCGGCGGCCAGGTCACCTACCATGGTCCCGGCCAGGTGGTGCTCTATCCGCTGATCGATGTGCGCCGGGCCGGCCTCGGGGTGCGTGACCTGGTCACGGCCCTGGAGCAGGCGGTGATCGCCCTGCTCGCCGAGCAGGGCGTCGAGGCTCGGGCACGCCCCGATGCCCCCGGCGTCTATGTGGGCGAGGACAAGATCGCCTCCCTGGGGTTGAGGATCCGCCGCGGCGCCAGCTTCCACGGGGTGGCCCTCAACGTCGATGGCGACCTCTCGCCCTTCCAGCGCATCAACCCCTGCGGCTATGCCGGCATGGCCATGACCCGCCTGCTGGACCTGGTAGACGACTGCCCCGGCGTGGAGGCGGTGGGGGAGCGTCTGGCGCACTGCCTGGCCCGGGAGCTGGGCAGGGAGTTGGTCAGCGCCGAGCGCCAAGCTACGAGCGCCTAGGCTTTGTCTGAAAAGTCGGCGAGCGAAGGTCAGACAAGGCAAAAATCGGCGAAAAGACGGAGTTTACGGGGTGTAAATGAGTACTTTGAGCCGTTTTTTAACGCCGTATGACCGAGCGCAGCCAGTTTTCGGACATAGCCTGGTTGGTCAGTAACGGGCAGTCGATGCCGGGAATGAAAGCGAGAAACCCCATGGGTGTTTAACCCATGGGGTTTCTTCTATGACGCGAGCACTAGCGGTGCCGCGGTGCCACTACCTTGCTAGGCGCTAGGCGCTCTCAACCGACGTTGATCGCATCGATCCGATTGGGATCGGCCTGCTGTCCGGGTACCTCGGCGGGGGCGGCCAGGCCCAGGTTATTCTTCTCGAACACCCGATCGGCGCGGTAGCTGGAGCGCACCAGCGGGCCCGAGGCCACCTCCATGAAGCCCTTCTCCAGGCCGATCCGGCGGTAGCGCTCGAACTCCTCAGGGGTGACGTAGCGCTCCACCGGCAGGTGGTTGCGGGTCGGGCGCAGGTACTGGCCCAGGGTGACGATATCCACGCCGATCTCGCGCAGGTCGTCGAAGGTGGCGAGGATCTCTTCCTCGGTCTCGCCCAGGCCCAGCATCAGGCTGGTCTTGGTGAGCACCTCGGGCTTGTGGCGCTTGGCATAAGCCAGCACATCCAGGGTCTTGCGGTAGCCGGCGCGGGGATCGCGGACCCGCTCGGTGAGGCGTTCCACGGTCTCGACGTTCTGGGCGAAGACCTCGAGGCCCGACTCCACCACGCCCTCGATGGCGGCATGCGCGCCGTCGAAGTCCGGGGTCAGGGCTTCCACCACCACCTCGGGGGTGTTGGCCTTGATGGCGCGGATGCAGGCCGCGTAGTGGGCCGCGCCGCCGTCCTCCAGGTCGTCGCGATCCACCGAGGTCAGTACCACGTAGCGCAGCCCCATCAGCTCCACGGACTTGGCGGTGTTGGCCGGCTCCTCGCTGTCCAGCCAGCCCTTGGGGTTGCCGGTATCCACGGCGCAGAAGCGGCAGGCGCGGGTGCACACCGAGCCCATCAGCATGATAGTGGCGGTGCCGTTGCTCCAGCACTCGCCCATATTGGGGCAATGGGACTCGGCGCAGACGGTGCTCAGGCGGTGCTCGCTGACGTTGCGCTTGACGGCCTCGAAACGCTCGCCGCCGGGGATCTGGGCGCGCAGCCATTTCGGCTTGCGCCCCAGCTCGGGCCCCTCGCCCTCCTGGCGGCGTTGCTTGATGCCGTCCTTGATGGCGGTGAAGCCTTGCTCGGTGCGGAACTTCGCTCCACTGGAGATCGGTTTCGAGGGGGTGTCATTCATCGGGGGTGGGCTCCTCCGCTAGGCGGCTGCCAGGGCCAGGCGGTGCGCGGCTTGTCGCCCGGGGCGGGCAGTCAGCAGGGCGTGCTGGCGACTACGTGGATTGCAGGCCGGTAATTTACCACAGCCGCGCCGGGCTGGCACAGGCGAACCCCCTGCCTGGCGGCCATAAGGCAGATCAGGAGTCGAGCGGCAGGCAGGCGACACCATGGCCCGGCATCGGCGTCAGCGGCGCCTGGAAGTGGGTATTGAGCTCCGGGAGGATCTCCCGCACGAAGCGCAGGAAGAGCTCGGTGACCGGGGAGGGGGGCCTGTCCTTGGGGTGCACCGTGCACCAGGAGCGGCGCAGCGGGAAGCCCGGCAGGCGCGGCGAGGCGAGCAGCCCCGAGGCGATCTCCAGCTGTACCGCCAGGCGCGGCAGCACCGCCACCCCCAGGTGCGCCATGACCCCTTGCTTGATCGCCTCGTTGGTGCCCAGCTCGATGGTATGCGAGAGCGAGACCCGCTCCCGGGCGGCGAACTCCTCGAAGGCGGTGCGTGCCCCCGAGCCGGGCTCGCGCATCAGCACGTAGTGGTGGGCGAAATCGTCCAGGGTCGGTGCCTTGGCCCCGAGTAGGGGGTGGCCCGGCCACACCACCGGAATCAGCTCATTATCGAGGATCGGCATAAAGGCCAGGTTGGGGTCGCTGGGCACCATGCCCATGATCACCAGGTCGTCGCGGCGCTCCGCCAGGCGCTCCAGGGCCTGGCCGCGGTTGCACACCCGCAGCCGCACCTGGACTTCCGGATAGCGGGCACGAAAGCGCGCCAGGATATGCGGCACCACGTACTGGGCGGTGGAGACCGCCGCCAGGTTGAGCTCGCCACGGATGGTGCCGGCCAGTTCCGAGAGCTCCATCTGCAGGCTCGAGACCTGGCCGAAGATCGCCTGCACCGAGGCCGAGAGGGCATCGGCGGCGGGCAGGATATGCAGGGTCTTGCCGGCATACTTGAACAGCGGCTGCTCGAGGACCTGCTCCAACTGGCGAATCTGGGCGCTCACCGCCGGTTGCGTCAAGCCGAGCTGCTCCGCCGCCCGGGAATAGGACTGCTGGCGGTAGACCGCCTGGAACACCTGCAGCTGACGAAAGGTCAGGCGGTTGAGCAGACTGGGACGTGACATGGTTGGGCTTCCGCTAGCTATAAGTCCTGACTTATAGGTTGGCAAAAAAATTACGGCTTTTCTATTGGTGTTGGCCCGGCTAGGTTAGAGGGTTGGGCCGGAGCCCTGGATTCGGCCTGGCCGCGGGCACAGTCTTCCCCATGCCCGTCATGGACGCAACCCTGGAGGCCGTCGTGTTCACGAAGTTGTTGATCGCCAATCGCGGTGAGATCGCGGTGCGCATCGAGCGCGCCTGTGCCGAGATGGGTATCCGCTCGGTGGCCATCTATACCGAACCGGACCGTTTCGCCCTGCATGTGAAGCGCGCCGACGAGGCCTATTTCGTCGGCGACGACCCCCTGGCCGGCTACCTGGATCCGCGGCGCCTGGTGGACCTGGCCCGGGAGACCGGCTGTGAGGCCATCCATCCCGGCTATGGCTTCCTGGCCGAGAACGCCGAGTTCGCGCGGATCTGCACCGAGGCGGGCATCGCCTTTATCGGCCCCGACAGCGAGGCCATCGCCGCCCTCGGCGACAAGGTCGCGGCGCGATCCAGCATGCACCGCGCCGGTATCCCCATTACCCCGGGGGGCATGGCGGCCCTGGGCGGCCTCGATGAGGCGCGGGCCCTGGCCGATGGCCTGGGCTACCCGGTGATGCTCAAGACCTTGCGCGGCGGTGGCGGGCGCGGCCTGCGCCGCTGCGACGATGTGACTCAACTGACCCGGGCCTGGGAGACCCTGCCCGGGGAGAGCGGTGAGGCCGAGCTCTACCTGGAGAAGTGCATCGCCACGGCCCAGCATATCGAGGTGCAGGTGCTGGCGGATCGCCACGGCGGGGTGATTCACCTCTTCGAGCGGGACTGCTCCCTGCAGCGGCGCAATCGCAAGCTGATCGAGGTGGCCCCCAGCCCCCGGTTGACTCCGGAGCAGCGCGCCTACATGGGCGAGCTGGCGATCCAGGCCGCGGCCGCGGTGGGCTTCGAGAACGCCGGCACCGTGGAGTTCCTGGTACGCGGCAACGAGATCTACTTCATGGAGATGAATCCGCGCATCCAGGTGGAGCATACCGTCACCGAGGCGGTCACCGGGGTGGATATCGTCCGCGAGCAGATCCGCATCGCCGCCGGCCACAAGCTGGCCTTCCGCCAGGAGGATATCCGCCACCACGGTTACGCCATCCAGTGCCGCATCAATGCCGAGGATCCCAAGAACGACTTCCTGCCCTCCTTCGGGCGCATCACCCGCTACTATGCCCCCGGCGGCCCCGGGGTGCGGGTCGATACCGCCATCCATACCGGCTACCGGGTGCCGCCGCACTTCGATACCCTCTGCCTCAAGCTGATCGTCTGGGGCATGACCTGGGAGGAGACCCTCAATCGGGCGGTGCGCGCCCTGGACGACATGCGCCTGCAGGGCATCAAGACCACGGCGGCCTATTACGAGGAGATCCTCCGCCACCCGGCGCTGCGCGAGGGCCATTTCGATACCGGCTTCCTGGCCGCCCACCCGGAGCTGCTCGACTATTCGAGCAAGCGTCATCCCGAAGAGGTGGCCCTGGTGATCGCCGCCGCCATCGCCGCCCATGCGGGCCTGTAAGGACAGAGACGAATGAGTGAATCCAACGACCCGGTGCGGTTGACCGAGGTGGTGCTGCGCGACGGCCATCAGTCGCTGATCGCCACCCGGCTGCGCACCGAGGACATGCTGCCGGCTTGCCCCGAGCTGGATGCCATCGGTTTCCACGCCCTGGAAGTGTGGGGTGGGGCGACCTTCGATGCCTGCGTGCGCTTTCTCAAGGAGGACCCCTGGGAGCGGCTGCATCGCCTCAAGGCGGCGCTGCCCAGGACGCCCCTGCAGATGCTGCTGCGCGGCCAGAACCTGGTGGGCTATCGCCACTATGCCGACGACGTGGTGGAGGCCTTCGTGGCCCGGGCCGCGGCGGGGGGCATCGATAGCTTCCGCCTCTTCGACTCCCTGAACGACTTCCGCAACCTGGAGGTGCCCCTGGCCGCGGTCAAGGCCAGCGGCAAGCATGCCCAGGCGGCGCTCTGCTACACGGTGAGCCCGGTGCATGATCGGGCCAGCTTCGTCGCCGATGCCAAGCAACTGGTGGCCATGGGGGCCGACTCCATCGCCATCAAGGACATGGCCGGGCTGCTCACGCCTTACGCCACCTACGAGCTGGTGGCGGCCCTGGTGGATGCCCTGGAGGTGCCGGTGCACCTGCATACCCATGCCACTTCGGGGCTCGCCGCCATGTGCCACCTCAAGGCGGTGGAGGCGGGCTGCCGCCATCTGGATACCTGCAGCGGCGCCTTCGCCGGCGGCACCAGCCACCCGGCCAGCGAGGCGCTGGTGGCGGCCCTGCAGGAGACGCCCCAGGACACCGGCCTGGACCTGGCGGCGATTCGTCGCGTGGGCGAGACCCTGCGCGGGGTGCGCACCAAGTATGCCCGCTTCGAGAGCGAGTTCACCCGGGAGGATATCGGCGTGCAGCTCAACCAGATTCCCGGTGGCATGATGTCCAACCTGGCCAATCAGTTGCGTGAGCAGAACGCCCTGTCGCGGATCCAGGAGGTGTTCGAGGAGATCCCCCGGGTGCGTGCCGAGCTGGGTTATCCGCCCCTGGTGACCCCCAACTCCCAGATCGTCGCCAGCCAGGCGGTGATGAACGTGCTCAGCGGCGAGCGCTACAAGGCGATCACCAATGAGGTGAAGCGCTACCTGCTGGGGGGCTATGGTCGGGCGCCGGGGCCGGTGGACGAGGCCCTGCGCAGCCGTGCGGTGGGCAATCAGCCGGTGGCCCAGGGGCGGCCGGCGGACCAGTTGCCGGCGGAGCTGCCGCGCTTGCGGGAGGCCATCGGCGACCTGGCCGAGAGCGAGGAGGACCTGCTGACCTTCGCGCTCTTCCCCGATATCGGCCGCGACTTCCTGGTCGGGCGCCGGGAGGGCAGCCTGGTGCCCGAGTCCCTGGAGGAGGCCGGCACCGCGCGCCGCCCGGTGGCCGAGGCGCCGCCCACCGATTTCGTGATCGACGTGCACGGCGAGTCCTATGAGGTGCAGATCACCGGGGTGGGGCGCGACGTGGGCGGGCGTCGCCAGGTCTACCTGAGCCTGGACGGCATGCCCGAGGCGGTGGTCTTCGAGCCGCGGGCCAGCCAGCCGGCCCCGACCGCCGCGCCCCGTGCCCGGGCCACCACCGCCGGACATGTGACCACCGCCATGCCGGGGACCATCGTCGAGGTGCTGGTGGGCGTCGGCCAGCGGGTCGAGGAAGGGCAGGCGATCCTGATCACCGAGGCGATGAAGATGGAGACCGAGGTGCATGCGCGCCTGGCCGGCCGGGTCGGCGCCGTGCATGTGGTCCGGGGCGATCGAGTCACCCCGGGGGAGGTGCTGGTGGAGATCGTCGGGGAGGAGTGATATGACGGTCTGGCTGCTGTGAAACCAGCGAAGGGCGCCACTGGGCGCCCTTCGTATTGCTTTTACGCCGCCGTGGCGAGCGTTGCTTAGCTTCGCGAGCTGATCCAGTCGTCGGCGTCGGGGATCTCGATATCGACCGCCTCGGCCAGTCGTGGCGAACTCAGCAGGAAGTCGGCGCTGGCCATATTGCAGGCCACCGGCACGTTCCACAGCGCCGCCAGGCGCAGCAGCGCCTTGACGTCCGGGTCATGGGGCTGGGGAGCGAAGGGGTCCCACAAGAACACCAGCAGGTCCAGTCGCTGCTCGGTGATGCGTGCACCGATCTGCTGGTCGCCCCCCAGGGGGCCGCTCATCACTCCCTCTACCTCCAGCCCCAGCCGCTCGGCGACCCGCCGCGCGGTGGTGCCGGTGCCCAGCAGCTCGTGTTGGGCCAGGGTGTCGCGCCAGCGCTCGGCCCAGGCCAGCAGCTCCTCTTTCTTGCCGTCGTGGGCGATCAGGGCGATGCGCTTGCGCTCGGGTAGCCGGCGCCGGCGCGCCTGGCGGGGACGGGATTCGCTCATGGGGCCTCCTCTCGCTCGCTTACTGGACGGTCAGGATCTTCAGGGTATTGGTACCGCCGTGGGCGTTCATATGATCGCCGCGGGTCAGGATTACCTGGTCGCCGGGGCCGGCGATGCCGCGGGCCCGGAGCTCGTCCAGGGCGCGGGCATTGAGTTCGGTGGGGGTCATCTCACTGGTGTCGAAGAACACCGAGACCACGCCCCGATAGAGGGCCATGCGGCGCTGGGCAATGGGGCTATGGGCCAGGCCGATGATGGGCAGGCCGGAGCGGATGCGCGAGGCGATCAGCGGCGTATAGCCGGTGGACGTCATGCAGGCGATGGCGGCCACGCCCTCCAGGTGGTTGGCGGCGTACATGGCCGACAGCGCCACCGTCTCGTCGATCTTCGAGAAGCCCTCGTGGATGCGGTGCCCCGACTCCTGGGCGGTGCGCTCGCGCTCGGCGCCCAGGCACAGACGGTGCATCGCCTCGATGGTCTCCACCGGGTAGTCGCCGGCGGCGGTCTCGGCGGAGAGCATCACCGCGTCGGTGCCGTCGAGCACGGCGTTGGCCACGTCGAACACCTCGGCTCGGGTGGGCAGCGGCGCGCTGATCATCGACTCCATCATCTGGGTGGCGGTGATCACCGCCCGGTTGAGCTTGCGGGCGCGGCTGATGATGCGCTTCTGCACGCCGATCAGCTGGGCGTCGCCGATCTCCACGCCGAGGTCGCCGCGGGCCACCATCACCGCCTCGGAGGCACGGATGATGCCGTCCAGGGTCTCCGGGTCGGCCACCGCCTCGGCGCGCTCGACCTTGGCCACCAGGCCGATTTCCTTGCCGGCCTCGCCAAGCAGCGCGCGGGCCTCCTGCATATCGGCGGCGCTGCGCGGAAACGACACCGCCAGGTAGTCGACGCCGATGTCGATGGCGGTCTTGAGGTCGGCCTTGTCCTTGTCGGTGAGGGCCGCGGCGGAGAGGCCGCCGCCCTGCTTGTTGATGCCCTTGTTGTTGGACAACCGCCCGCCGACGGTCACGGTGGTGTGCACCTCGGGGCCGTCGATCTGGGTTACTTCCAGCACCAGGCGGCCGTCGTCGAGGAGCAGGACGTCACCCACGGCGACGTCGCCGGCGAGGGCCTTGTAGTCGCAGCCGACCCGCTCGGCGGTACCCGCCTCGGTGTCCATGGCCATGTCGAGGACGAAGGCCTGGCCCTCGTCGAGGGTCACGGCGCCCTCGGTGAAGCGGGCGATGCGGATCTTGGGGCCCTGGAGGTCGCCGAGGGCGGCGACGCTCTTGCCGAGGCGCGCGGCGATCTCGCGCACCGCCTTGAGGCGGCGGCGATGGTCGTCGGCGGTGCCGTGGGAGAAGTTGAGGCGAACCACGTCGACGCCGGCGTCGATCATCGCCTCGAGGACGCCCTCCCGGTCGCTGGCGGGACCCAGGGTGGCGACGATCTTGGTGCGGCGCAGGGGGGGATGGGCGATCGACATGGTAGGACTCCTCTGGAATCTGCGTGGGGTGGGGTCTGGGCACCTTGGCCGGGACCGCCGTCATTCTCGATGACTGTGATGTAGTGATTTTACTACATCACAGTAGACCATGCCCGACGCTCGGTGAAAAGGGTCTCTCCAGCGGGTACCGGGGGAGTCTGTAACGAATGGATGACGATGAGGTGACATCGTCCGCCGCTTGCCTGGCCCGATTCCGGGGGCTAGGTTCAGAAAGCGGCGGGCCTGGCGTGAAGGGGCCGGCTGGGGTAGGGTAAGCGCATTTTTCCGTCGAAGAGCCCTTCGGCGAGGGATCGATGCCGGGACCCTCCGGTCTCGGGCACATAGAAAGTGGAGCACTATGGGCAAGTCACTGGTCATCGTCGAGTCACCGGCCAAGGCCAAGACGATCAATAAGTATCTCGGCAACGACTTCGTCGTTAAGTCGAGCGTGGGGCATATTCGTGATCTGCCGACCAGCGGCTCCGGCAAGGGTGCCACGGATCCCAAGGAGCGCGCCCGCCAGGCGGCGGCGACCCGCAAGATGTCGCCGGAGGAGAAGGCCACCTACAAGAAGCGCAAGGCCTGGGATCAACTGATCCGGCGCATGGGCATCGACCCGGAGCATGGCTGGGAGGCCCGTTACGAGGTGCTGCCCGGCAAGGAGAAGGTGGTCGCCGAGCTCAAGAAGCAGGCCGAGAAGGCCGATGCCGTCTACCTCGCGACCGACTTGGATCGCGAGGGGGAGGCCATCGCCTGGCACCTCAAGGAGACCATCGGCGGCGATGCGTCCCGCTACAAGCGGGTGGTGTTCAACGAGATCACCAAGAACGCCATCCAGGAGGCCTTCAAGGACCCCGGCAAGCTGCAGATGGAGCGGGTCGAGGCCCAGCAGGCGCGGCGCTTCCTCGATCGGGTGGTGGGGTTCATGGTCTCGCCGCTGCTCTGGAACAAGGTGGCCCGGGGCCTCTCCGCCGGCCGCGTGCAGTCGGTGGCGGTGCGCCTGATCGTCGAGCGGGAACGGGAGATTCGCGCCTTCGTGCCGGAGGAGTTCTGGGACGTGCATGCCGACCTGGCCGCCGAGGGACAGGCGCCGATCCGCTTCGAGCTGGTGCGTCAGGACGGCAAGGCCTTCCGCCCCACCTCCGAGGCGGAGACCCTGGAACGTATCGCGGCGCTGCGCAAGGCGAGCCTGGCGATTACCGCCCGGGAGGACAAGCCGACCCGCTCCAAGCCCAACGCGCCCTTTATTACCTCGACCCTGCAGCAGGCCGCCAGCGCTCGCCTGGGCTTCTCGGTGAAGAAGACCATGACCCTGGCCCAGCGCCTCTACGAGGCGGGCTATATCACCTATATGCGGACCGACTCCACCAACCTCTCCCAGGATGCGGTGGCCAGCGCCCGGGACTATATCGCCGAGGAGTTCGGGGCGCGTTACTTGCCCGAGTCGCCCAATCGCTATGCCAGCAAGGAAGGGGCCCAGGAGGCCCACGAGGCGATCCGTCCCTCCGAGGTGACCCGCAAAGCCACCGACCTTTCCGGCATGGAGCGGGACGCCGAGCGGCTCTATGAACTGATCTGGCGTCAGTTCGTGGCCTGTCAGATGACCCCGGCGGAGTATCTCTCCAGCACCCTGACCGTCGAGACCCAGGGCTACGAACTCAAGGCCAAGGGCCGGGTGCTCAAGTTCGATGGCTATACTCGGGTAATGAAGCCTGCCGGCAAGCAGGAGGACCAGTCGCTGCCGGACCTGGCCAAGGGCACGCCGCTCGACCTGGTGACCCTGGATCCCCAGCAGCACTTCACCAAGCCATCGGCGCGTTTCACCGAGGCCAGCCTGGTGCGCGAGCTGGAGAAGCGCGGCATCGGCCGCCCCTCCACCTATGCGGCGATCATCTCCACCATTCAGGAGCGCGGCTACGTCAAGCTGGAGAACCGCCGCTTCTACGCGGAGAAACTCGGCGATATCGTCACCGACCGCCTGGCCGAGTCCTTCCGCGACCTGATGGACTTCTCCTTCACCGCGCGCATGGAGGACAGCCTCGACCAGGTGGCCGAGGGCGAGCGCAACTGGCGGGAACTCCTCGACGCCTTCTATGCCGACTTCAAGCGTCAGCTGGAGCGGGCCGAGAGCGACGATGGCATGCGTCCCAACCAGCCGGTGCCCACCGATATCGACTGCCCCAGCTGTGGTCGCAAGATGCAGATCCGCACCGCTTCCACCGGCGTCTTCCTGGGCTGCTCCGGCTATAACCTGCCGCCCAAGGAGCGCTGCAAGACCACCATCGACCTGATCCCCGGCGAGGAGGCGGTGGCCGCCGATGCCGACGAGGAGGCCGAAACCGAGGCGCTGCGTGCCAAGCATCGCTGTGGCAAATGCGGCACCGCCATGGACAGCTACCTGATCGACGAGACCCGCAAGTTGCATATCTGCGGCAACAGCCCGGACTGCGATGGCCACGAGGTGGAGCAGGGCAAGTTCCGCATCAAGGGCTACGAGGGACCGGTGATCGAGTGTGACAAGTGTGGCTCGGAGATGCAGCTCAAGAGCGGGCGCTTCGGCAAGTACTTCGGCTGCACCAACGGCGAGTGCAAGAACACCCGCAAGCTGCTCAAGAGCGGCGAGGTGGCGCCGCCGAAGATGGACCCCATTCCCATGCCGGAGCTGGCCTGCCAGAAGGTCGATGACCACTATGTGCTGCGCGACGGCGCCAGCGGCCTCTTCCTGGCCGCCAGCCAGTTCCCCAAGAATCGCGAGACCCGCCCGCCGCTGGTCAGCGAGCTCAAGGCCCATGCCGAGGAGCTCCCCGAGAAGTATCACTTCCTGCTCGAGGCGCCCAGCGAAGACCCGGATGGTCGCCCGGCGCAGATCCGCTTCTCCCGCAAGACCAAGAGTCAGTACGTGATGACCGAGGAGGGCGGCAAGGCCAGCGGCTGGAAGGCCACCTTCGAGGGCGGCAAGTGGCAGGTGGAGGACAAGCGTAAATGACCCTGGTCGAAACGCGCGGCAAGGCCGCCTTTATCGGGTTCTTCGCAGAGCAGCGTGAAACCACGGCCTGGGAAGGCTCCAGCTTGCTATTGTGGGAGTTCGGCTCTGCCGAACGATTGGCGCCGTCAGGTGCCTTGATCGCCCTTCGGGCGATATCGCCGAGGCGTCGGACCGGCGGAATCCGCGCTCCCACGATGGGGTTCACGCCAAAGTGCGATGAACCTTTATCGAGGGTGACAAGTAAATGACTCCAGCGGGACGCACTAACCAGTTGCTCTACCAGGCCGAGCTGCTGCTGACCCTCTCGCCGGAGGGCGGCGATGAGCATGCCGAGGCCCGGCGGCGCGCCCTGGAAGAGGGCGCCCTGGCGACCCTGGAGCTGGCGCTGAATTCGCTGCTGCGGGAGGTCTCCGAGCATGCCCACCTGGCACGCCACGACTGGCGCGAACTGTTGGGTGGCGACGAGCCCGTGGCGGAGCTGGCCCAGTTGCGGGCCCTGGCCGAGCGTCCCGAGAGCTGGCTGGCGGTGTTGCTGGTGCGTCTCGAGGCCCTGCATGGGGTCGAGGGCGCGGCCCGCCGCGAGGCGGCGGGCGGCCTGATCGCCGCCTCTGCCGGCGAGCCCCTGGCCCGGGAGCTCGCCGGGTGTCTCAAGGAGTTCAAGGCACTGCTGCCCGCCCTGCGCGAGACCAGCCAGGAGTGGTAGCGGGCTCGTGCGGCTGGAATGCCTAAAGGGCGCCCCTCAGCCATTCCAGCCGCGATAGCCTTGCATAGGACGCTTCCCGGTGTGTCGGGCGGCCATAACCGGTACAATCGCGGCCCTCTATGCATCGACCGGACCCTTATCCTTGATCTCCACCGCCAATATCACCATGCAGTTCGGGGCCAAGCCCCTGTTCGAGAACGTCTCCATCAAGTTCGGCAACGGCCATCGCTACGGCTTGATCGGCGCCAATGGCTGCGGCAAGTCCACCTTTATGAAGATCCTCGGCGGCGACCTGGAGCCCTCCTCGGGCCAGGTGATGGTCGAGTCGGGGGCCCGGCTCGGCAAGCTGCGCCAGGACCAGTTCGCCTACGAGAACGAGCGGGTCATCGACACCGTGATCATGGGCAATGCCGAGCTCTCGCAGGTGGCCGCCGAGCGGGAACGCATCTATGCGCTGCCCGAGATGAGCGAGGAAGACGGCATGGCGGTGGCCGACCTGGAAGTGCGCTTCGCCGAGCTGGACGGCTACACCGCCGAGGCCCGAGCCGGCGAGCTGCTGCTGGGACTCGGCATCCCGCTCGAGCAGCACACCGGCCCCATGAGCGAGGTGGCGCCGGGCTGGAAGCTGCGGGTGCTGCTGGCCCAGGCGCTGTTCGCCGACCCCGACGTGCTGCTGCTCGACGAGCCCACCAACCACCTGGATATCAATACCATCCGCTGGCTGGAGGGGGTGCTGACGGCGCGCAACAGCACCATGATCATCATCTCCCACGACCGCCACTTCCTTAACAGCGTCTGCACCCATATGGCGGACCTGGACTATGGCGAGATCCGGCTGTTCCCGGGCAACTACGACGACTACATGACCGCGGCCACCGCCGCCCGCGAGCGCCAGCACGCCGACAACGCCAAGAAGAAGGCGCAGATCGCCGAGCTGCAGCAATTCGTCAGCCGCTTCTCGGCCAACGCCTCCAAGGCCAAGCAGGCTACCTCCCGGGCGCGCCAGATCGACAAGATCAAGCTCGAGGAGATCAAGCCGTCGAGCCGGGTCAGCCCCTTTATCCGCTTCGAGCAGGCCCGCAAGATCCATCGCAACGCGGTCAACGTGGAAGGGGTCACCCAGGGTTACCCCGGCGAGGCGCCGCTGTTCGAGCGCTTCGGCATGACCGTGGAGGCCGGCGAGCGCATCGCCATCATCGGCCCCAACGGCATCGGCAAGACCACCCTGCTCAGGACCCTGGCCGGGGAGCTCTTTCCCCAGGCCGGTAGTGTGAAGTGGACCGACAGCGCCGAGCTCGGCCACTTCGCCCAGGACCACGCCGACGACTTCGCCAATGACGCGACCCTGTTCGAGTGGATGGCCCAGTGGACCGACGGCGGCGAACAGGTGATCCGTGGCGCCCTGGGGCGCATGCTGTTCTCCAGCGACGACATCGGCAAGTCGGTGAAGGTGATCTCCGGCGGTGAGCAGGGGCGCATGCTGTTCGGCAAGCTGACCCTGACCCGGCCTAATGTGCTGCTGATGGACGAGCCCACCAACCACCTGGACATGGAGTCCATCGAGGCGCTCAACCTGGCCCTCGAGCACTACCCGGGGACCCTGATCTTCGTCAGCCACGACCGGGAATTCGTCTCTTCCCTGGCCACCCGTATCCTCGACATGGGCGAGGCGGGGATCACCGACTTCAGCGGCAGCTACGACGACTACCTGAGGAGCCAGGGCCTGTTCGGCTGACGGGCGCCTCCGCCCCGGGAGATTGCCGCTAGTCGCTACCGAGTCACAATGTTAGGCTAGTAGCGACGTTAGCGGCCATGGATTTGCCATGGCCGCTTTCTATTGTTATCGAATTGAGGAGGTTCGGGTGTCCGATACCGCAGTCCTGGAAATCGTCGAGCTCGCCGATGGCGAGATCGTGCTACGCAGCGCTGAGGGAGAGGGCGAGCCTCTAGTGAGGATCCGCTTCTCCGAGGAGGCCGCCGAGCTGCTGCGCCGCGCCCGCTTCGAGGTGGCACAGGAGATGATCGATCATGCCCTGTCGCGCAGTCATTTGGTGGAAGGGGACGAGGAAGAGGCCCAGGCGTCGCCGGCGACCCTGCACTGACCCGTCCTGCCCGCCTGCGTGATCTTGCCGCCGCCTTCTGGGCGGCGGCGTCGTTTTGGGTGCGCGGGGGTGATAAAGGGTTGAGGGACTGGCTGGCGCGTTTGACCAAGCTTTGCTGGGATAAAGGAGAGCGCCCGTCCGGGGGCGTTAGCATGGCGCCCACCGCTTCTGGGGCCTAAGGAGAGGATCATGTCGAGACAGTATCTTTCGCTGGAGTTGATTGGCTATTGGCGGGATGCCAATCGCACGGAGATCCCCAGCGATGGGGGGGTCTTCTGTGTCTATGGCGGGGAGTACGATGCGGCGACCGGCGACTATTCCCTGCATCGGCTGATCTATATTGGCGAGTCGCGCAACGTGAGCTATGCCATTGCCCACCACGAGACCCGTGAGCGCTGGCTCGCCAAGCTGGGTGATAACGAGGAACTGTGCTACAGCATCGGGGTGGTCTATTACACCATGCGCGAGCGCTGTGCCGCGGCCCTGATTCATGAGCACCGCCCTCTGGCCAATAAACGTGAGGCCATCGAGACCTTCACCTTCGATGAGACCGAGATGGTGCTTTCCGGGAAGACGCGGCTACTCAACAATCACTTTATCGTCTCCCCGGAAGGGAAAAGCGGGGTGACCTGAGCCCGGGGGGTGATAGGATACGCGGTGATTCCGCTCGGGCGCGAGGCGCCCGGGTCCGCTTCATTACTGCAAGAGAGTCTCGAATGCGTTACCTGCTTCGCATCGTCGCCCTGATGGGGGTGTTGTGTCTGCTGATGGCGACGGCCCAGGCCAGCCTGGTCGATCTTGAGGAACGTTTCGCGCCGCGCCATGACAACGAACTGTGGCTATTGGTGGATGATCGTAGCTCCACCCTTTTCGTCTACCGCGGGCATCGCGAGCTGGAGCGGATGTATCCGGTCTCCCTGGGGCGGGCCGGTGCGGCACCCATCCGTACCCGCGGTGACCGTCGCACGCCCACTGGGGAATTCCACATCGATCGCTTCAATTTTGAGAGCCCGTTCCATATCTTCATGGGGCTCGACTACCCGACCCCCTGGCATGCCCGCGATGCCCTTAATGCCGGGGTCATGAGCCGGGCAGAGTACGACGACTATTTCGCCTACCTGCGACGCCATGGTCGTCCTCCCCAGGACACCATCCTGGGAGGCTATATCGGCATCCATGGCCTGGGAGAGGGCGATCCCGGCATCCATCAGCAGTTCCACTGGACCCAGGGGTGCGTGGCGGTGACCAACGAGCAGATCGAGCGCCTGTCGCAACTGGTCGACATTGGCACGCGGGTAGTGATCCGCTAGGCTAAGGATCGTGAAACCAAGAACTTCTGTAGTAGACAAAGGCACTACGTCTATAATAAAACGGCGTTTGACTAAGACGGCTTGGCCGTTATGGTCACGCTGACCGAAGTGGAAGGCGAGATGACTCGCTTCGGTGGCAAGCAGACCTGCCCAGGGAATCGGACCTTGTCCGACCCGGGCTAAACCAAGGAAGACCCTCAAGGAGAACGTTATGACCCTCAAGAGCACTCTGAAGCTGACCGCTGCTGCAGCCTCCCTGGCCATCCTGGCTGGCTGTGCCTCTACCAGCGCCCTGGAAGAAGTGCGCATGACTGCCGAGTCCGCTCAGGCCGACGCGGCCGAGGCTCGCAGCATCGCCACCCAGGCTCAGAACACCGCCAACCAGGCTCAGCGTGACGCTCAAGCGGCCCTGCAGATGTCTCAGCAGAACCGTGAAGAGATGAACCGCATGTTCGAGCGTTCCATGTACAAGTAATGCTTGTACCAGCAGGGCACTGGCATCCCGGTGCGTTGCTTCAGGCATCCAGCCTGTTCAAGACCCCCTGCCTCGGCAGGGGGTCTTGCTTTATGCGTTTGATGGCTCAGGGCTCGCCGCGGTCGAGGGGCAGCAGCAGCTCGAAGTGTTGGGGCTGCCCATGCTGAATGACTCGCACGGGATCGGCGTTATAGGCCCATGGCTGATGAGGCAACCAGTGATCGAGCAGGTAGGCATGCAGGATGGGCAGCAGCGCCAGATCATCGAAGGTTATCGAGGCGGCCAGGGTGCCGGGGCAGGTGAGGCGGCGGTGATAGGGGCTCGGTGGCCAGGGATGGGTGCCCTGGAGTCCGATATCGACGCGCTGACGATGCCTCGGGGTGATAGCGGGGTCATCCGGCAGCAGGAAAGCGGCGCCTTCCAGGAGGGGCGCCTTGGGGTTGGAGGGGATACCTCGATACTGCTGCCATAGGTGCGGTAGTGACGGGGGGTTAGGGGGGCCGTAATGGCGAATGGCCCATAAGGAGATGGCTGGCCGTTGCGCCACGCTGACAGTATGGTGCGGACCCTTTGTCGCCGGCGTGTCATGACGGCGACGAAACCCCGAGGGGCTGATGCCAAAGTGGTGCTGGAAGGCGCGGCTGAAGATGGCGTGGCTACGAAACCCACAGCTCGTGGCGATATCGATGACTCGAGCACGGGTGCGAAGCAGCAGGCTGGCCGCCCGCTCCAGGCGAAGGGTATTGCGGTAGCGGGCCGGTCCCATGCCGAAGTGCCGGAGAAAATGGCGCCGGATATGGGACTCCGAATAGCCCAGGTAAGTGGCCAGCTCGCTGATGGTGCAGGCCTGGGTGGTGGTATTGTCCAGCCAGAGTTCTGCGGCGCGAATCTCGGCGGTTACTCTGTCGTCGAGCATCATAGGATTATTGACTCTGTCTTTTTGGACACTTGTCACCCACTCGTCTTGTTTTCTTCATTTTTCTGGCAGGCCGAGTCTCTCGGCACTTGAAGGAGATACTGGTTAAGGAGCTCAGGAGGTGTGGTTCCACAGGAGCGAGAGGATTGTTGTAACTGCAAAGCAGTCATTGCTTTTTTATTTGATGATTAGTGGGCGGAAAACACCATGGCCTAAGTGTGAGGAGTGACGTAGTCCCTCCTCTCTCTGGCGTGTAAGCCATATCTCAACTTTTTGTCCCGTGCCTTTCTGAACGGCGCGATGTCGGCATACGCTTAGCTCACAGAAAAATCCCCAATAATGAATCAGTGAGGATAGCGTTATGCGTGCGAAGGGAACTCGTCTTCTTCCTCTGGCTGCCCTGGTGGCCGCCATCTCTCTTGCCGGTTGCAGCGGCAGTAGCAACTTGACCGTTCCGGGCGGCGGAAACGATAGCGCTGGCGGTGGTGGTAATGGCGGTGGTGGTAATGGCGGTGGTGGTAATGGCGGTGGTGGTAATGGCGGTGGTGGTAATGGCGGTGGTGGTAATGGCGGTGGTGGTAATGGCGGTGGTGGTAATGGCGGTGGTGGTAATGGCGGCGGCGATAATGGCGGTGGTGGTAATGGCGGCGGCGATAATGGCGGTGGCGGCGATAACGGCGGCGGCGATAACGGTCAGGTGGCCGGTGGCAGTATCGAGCAAATTGTTCAAGACACCAGCGATGTCACTCAGGGGCTGGGGGATAGCGTCGTGGTGCTCGGCGACGGCTTGAGTCAGCAAGAGATCCCGTTGGTCGGTGGCGTTACCGACGGCACAGGCCAGGTCCTGGTGCATCTGGGGGATGGCGTTAACAGCCTCTCTGACGGCCTGAGGGATGGGCTGGGCAGCTTTACCGAGAACGACAATGCCTTGGGCACGACGCTGGCCGGTGCCACCGGTACCGTCTCCGATAGCGGGCGGGCCGTGGGGGCCCTTGGCGATACCGTCGAAGCCCTTAACACCCTGCCTGTGTTGATGCAGGTCGATGCCACTACCGGCTTGGTGACGACGCTTGGCAAGACCGTTGGCGACCTGGGGGCAACCGTGACCGGCGTCGGTGATGTGCTGACCCTGACCTTGACCGACGAGAATGGCCATCTAGCCGGCTTGACCAGTGAGCTGAGTGCGGTGGTGCGCCCGGTTCTCGTTTCTGTCGAGGGCACCACGCAACACCTCGGCGATGCGTTGATCGTGGGGCCGGTGGCCAATGACCTGCTGGGACAAGTGGGCGGCGTGGTGGTTGACCTGGGAGGGGGCCTGGGTGGCAAGGACCCACTGCTCGCCGGCCTGGGTGGCACGGTAACCGGTGCCGGCAACCTGGTGGGCGACCTCGGTGGGTTGCTGACCGCGGGGGACGATGGAGGCCTCTTGGGTGGCGGTCTGCTGGGCAGTGAGGCCGGGCTCGTGGGTGGCCTGCTGAGCAATGATGGAGGCTTGCTGGGTGGCCTGACCGGCGACCTGCTCGGTGGTGAAGGTGGCCTGGCCGGCGGCCTGTTGGATGGCGACGGTGGTCTGCTCGGTGGCGATGCCGGCCTGCTGGGGGGTGTGACCGGCGACCTGCTTGGTAGCGAGGATGGCCTGCTGGGTGGTGTGACCGGAGGCCTGCTGGATGGCGACGGTGGTCTGCTCGGCGGCGATGCCGGCCTGCTGGGTGGCTTGGTTGGTGGGGAGAGCGGCACCGTGGATGGCCTGACCGGCGGCCTGCTGGATGGCGACGGTGGTCTGCTCGGCGGCGATGCTGGCCTGCTGGGTGGCTTGGTTGGTGGTGAGAGCGGCACCGTGGATGGCCTGACCGGCGGCCTGCTGGATGGCGACGGTGGTCTGCTCGGCGGCAATGCTGGCCTGCTCGGTGGCTTGGTTGGTGGTGAGAGCGGCACCGTGGATGGCCTGACCGGCGGCTTGCTGGATGGCGACGATGGTCTGCTCGGTGGCTTGGTTGGTGGTGAGAGTGGCACCGTGGATGGCCTGACCGGCGGCCTGCTGGATGGCGACGATGGTCTGCTCGGTGGTGTTACCGGCACCGTGGATGGCCTGACCGGTAGCCTGCTCGGCGACGAAGGCGGCTTGCTAGGCGGTGATGAGGGGCTAGTGGGCGGCGGTCTGCTGGGCAGCGTGACCGGCAGTGTTAGCGGTAGCGTGGAAGGAGGTGCTGAAGGCAGTGTGGAAGGCGGTCTGCTGGGCGGTGTGACCGATACCGTGGATGGAGTAGTCGGCGGTCTGTTGGGTAGCGATGATGGCCTTCTCGGCGGGGGGCTGCTCGGCGGAGGATTGCTTGGAGGGGAGTGATGACTGGAAAAGGTGGCGGAGTGACTCCGCCACCTCTTCTCTTCGTGCCTTCGAGTCAGAGAGCCCGATGGTTTTCCCTTGAAAATCGCTGTCGCTGTAAGTTTCTGGCTGGTGATTCGCTTGGGCTATTGACCCTGCCTCTTGTAAGAGATTTCTGATTCTTGGCGATATAAATAACAAGTCATAAATATGCTGCTGTTGTTCTTCGTCGAGTCCGTGAGCTGCTCGGCGAAGGATAGGGATATCATTCAAAGGAAACTGCCATGAATATTAAAGGAACTCGTCTATTTCCCCTGGCGGTGCTTGTCGCTGCTATTTCAATGGCCGGTTGCAGCGGGAGTTCAACACTGACACTGCCTTCGAGTGATGGCGGTATTGCGGATGGGGGAGACAGCGGCGGCGGTGATAACGGCGGCGGTGATAACGGCGGCGGCGATAACGGCGGCGGAGATAACGGCGGCGGCGATAGTGGCGGTGGTGATAACGGCGGCGGCGATAACGGCGGCGGCGATAACGGCGGCGGCGATGATGGCGGCGGTGGCGATAACGGCGGCGGCGATAACGGCGGTGGCGATGATGGCGGCGGCGA
This sequence comes from Halomonas sp. H5, assembly GCF_050613175.1. Classification (GTDB taxonomy): domain Bacteria; phylum Pseudomonadota; class Gammaproteobacteria; order Pseudomonadales; family Halomonadaceae; genus Bisbaumannia; species Bisbaumannia salifodinae. The sequence goes on along the minus strand of NZ_CP192510.1, from coordinate 2,407,922 downwards.
TGATGGCGGCGGCGATGATGGCGGCGGCGATGATGGCGGCGGTGGCGATGATGGCGGCGGCGATGATGGCGGCGGCGATGATGGCGGCGGCGATGATGGCGGCGGCGATGATGGCGGCGGCGGCGATGATGGCGGTGGCGGCGATGATGGCGGCGGCGATGATGGTGACCAGGCTGGCCTTACCGTGCTGGAGAGGATGGTCCAGGACACCGCTGATGCCGGCGATGGGGCAGGTGATACCCTTACCGTGCTCGGTGAGGGGATCAGTCAGCAGGAGCTTCCGCTGACTGGCTCGATGACCGATGGTGGTGGCGAGGTGCTGGTCCATCTCAGCACCGGGGTAAATACCTTGGCCAGTGGCCTGCGGGATGGCTTGGGTAGCTATACCACCAATGACAATGCCCTGGGGACGACTCTCGGTGGTGTTACCGGCACCGTGGGTGATGCCGGTCGCGCCGTGGGCACCCTGGGAGATACCGTGGCCGCGCTGAATACCCTGCCGGTGTTGATGCAAGTGGATCAAGCCACGGGGCTGGTTACCACCCTGGGTCAGACGGTGGGAGAGCTTGGGGCCACGGTATCTACCCTGGGCGACTCACTGACGCTCACCCTGACCGATGAAAATGGCCACCTGGCGGGTCTGACCTCGGAGTTGACCGGGGTGGTGCGCCCGGTATTGCTCTCCGTGGAAGGGACGACCCAGCAGCTCGGGGATGCCCTGGTGATTGGGCCAGTCGCCAATGGCCTGCTTAACGAGGGGGGAGGTGTCGTGGTCATGTTGGGTGACACCCTGGGCGGTCAGGATCCGCTGCTGGGTGGTCTCGGTGGAACCCTGGGCGGCGTGGGGCAACTGGTGGCCGATACCGGTGGCCTGCTGACTGCCGGGGAGGCTTCTGACCTGCTGGAAGGCGGCCTGCTGGGCGGTGATGGTGGCCTCCTCGGCGACGAAGGCGGCTTGCTGGGTGGCCTGATAGGTGGTGAGAGCGGAACCGTGGATGGCCTGACTGGCGGCCTGCTGGGCGGTGATGGTGGTCTGCTCGGCGACGAAGGCGGCTTGCTGGGTGGCCTGATAGGTGGTGAGAGCGGGAGCGTGGATGGCCTGACCGGCGGCCTGCTGGGCGGTGATGGTGGCCTCCTCGGCGACGAAGGCGGCCTGCTGGGTGGCCTGAAAGGTGGTGAGAGCGGCACCGTGGATGGCCTGACCAGTGGTCTACTGGGTAGCGAGGATGGCCTGCTGGGTGGGGTGACCGGGAGCGTAGATGGTCTGACTGGTGGCCTGATCGGTGGTGAGAGCGGCACTGGGGATGGCCTGACCGGTGGTCTGCTCGGTAGCGAGGATGGGCTGCTGGGTGGGGTGACTGGCACCGTGGATGGCCTGACCGGCAGTCTCCTGGGGGGCGGTGGTCTGCTGGGCGGTTCGTCCGGCGCTAGCGACTAAGATCGTGGCACTTGGCTCCGGGGGCAATCCCCCGGAGCCAGCCAGGGTCGACCGCCGGACATTTCTTGACAGTAGGGCTGGTGTGAGTCGCTATTCTTTGGTAGATACTAACTTACAATCAAGGCAAAGAATAATTATAGTCGGTGCCGAAGAGCGCCACTGGTCCAGGGAAAGGATATATGAACGCAATCAAAAGACTGGCGCAACCAAGCGCCGCCAATGCAGCACGATCTCCGCTTCTTGCCATCACGGCAGCTGGCCTGATGAGCCTGGCTGTTACCTCCCATGCCAGCGACTCTCCGTCCCTGGTGGATGAGCGACAACCCACCCAGGTGCCTGGGCTGGAGCAGATGCGCGATGCCTCGGAGCGACGTACCGCCACTCAAGTGTCTCTGCCTCAGGTCGCGGGCGCTATCAGCCGCGAAACTCAGGTCTCGGTATCTCATCTTGATTTTCGTGGCGGTACCGTCTTCGAGCTCGATGATCTCGCCAGTGGCATGAGTCCCATGCTGGGACAGCGCGTGACCGTGGGCGAGCTGATCGATGGCGTCGAGGCGATCACGCGTCGCTATCAGGACGCGGGCTATCCGCTCTCCTATGCCTATCTACCCGATAATAACTTCCGCAATGGCGTGGTCACCGTGGTGGTGGTCGAGGGCTATATCGCACGTACCGAGATCGCCATCGACAAGGCCTCGGTGGCCAGTCGAGTTCAGCGTCTCGCCGAACGTATCGTCGATGAGCGCCCGCTGACCCGGTCCACCTTCGAGCGTTATACCGCCTTGATGGAGCGAATTCCCGGGGCGCAGCTGGCGATCAATGCGCCGGTGCCGCGCACGCCGAGCGGCGGAACGACCCTGCGCGTGGAGGAGCGCAGCATGCGCGCCCTGGATGGTGGCCTCTCGCTGCAGGGCGGCGATGAAGACGATATCCAGCTGCTGGCCAACCTGACCCTGCAGTCCAATACCCGTTACGCCGAGCGGTTGTCGCTGGCGGCCCTGTTGCCGATCGATGGCGACGATGAGTTCTATGCCGCCGAGTACCAGCAGGAACTGGGCACCGATGGCCTGCGCCTGAGCCTCGCGGGTAGCCGTTTCGAGACCGAAGAACCGACGGGTGTCAGCCTGCTGGGCAACGAGCAGGCACGGGAGGAGAAGATCACCGAGCGTTATCGTGCCGGACTCGATTATCCGCTGTACCTGTCGCGGCAGTTCAGTTGGTACCTTGGTGGCCAGGTGGATCACCATCATCAGCGCAGTTTGTTCGTCGAGGAGGGGCTGCCCCTGCTGGAACGACGCCTCAATTTCTCCGCTCTGGAGCTCAATACCCGCCTGCAGCGGGCCAGCCAGGAGCGCATCCTCGAATGGCGCGGAGACTTTCGCCAGGGGGTCGACCTGGGAGGCAATCGCAACCGCCTGAGCAGCGCTTTCGCCTCGGTCAATCAGCCGGAGGAGCTGCACTTTACCCGCCTGGGCAGTCAGGCGCGCTGGGTGGAACGGCTGGGGGCCCGCTGGCGCTTGACCAGCCGCGTCGCCGGTTTCTGGTCCAATGACACCCTGCCGTCGCCGGAACAGGGCAATTACGGCGGCAACCGTTTCGGTCGCGGCTATGGCGATAGCCAGGCGGAAGGCGACTACGGCGTCGCTGGCGAGATCGAGCTGCGCTATCTGCAGCCGGTGGCCAGCGATTGGGTCGGTTCGGTGGAGCCCTATCTGTTGGTCGATGGCGCCCGCACGCGCTTCAACGAGCGGGATACCGAGCATGAGATCGCCTCGGCAGTGGCGGGATTCGAGCTAAGTCAGGGGAGTTTCTATCGCCTGGGGATCGAATATGCCCAGCCCATCGGCGATCGGGACCTGGACACCAATAGCCGCGATGGCCGGATCAATGCCCGGATCAGCTGGAATCTGGGCGGCTAGACGTGGTATGGCCCGGCATGATCGCCGGGCTACGTTGACGTTTCGTTTCGCTTCGGCATGGCGGGGCGTCGAGAAAAGCACCACCTTGGGGTGGTAACGCAGAAAATAGCCCCGCACCAATAAGGGGCATTGGTTAACGCAGGGAGTGGTAACCATGAAAAAGCTGATCGAAAAGACTAGCCAATTTACCCGGCGTGGCGCCGTGGCCATGCAGCTAAATCGCCCGAAATTCCGTAGGCAGCAGGGAGCCAGTGCAATCGAGTATGTCATTATTGCCGCGGTGATTGCTCTGGCGGTTTTTGCAGGCGGCCAGCTTGGCCTGACCGAGGCATTCACCAGTTTCTTCACGGAAGTAAAGGATGCTGTTGAGGGGAATTAATTATTCCTCGGCCCTTCATGGCGAGGGTCATGTCCTTGAATATGATAAAAATCGCGCAGGGAAACGCGTATGTCCCCCAATCTACTTAAGGGTATCGCCGCCGTCCTGGTGGCGATTGCCATCGGCCTGGCCTTCGCCGGTTGGCAGCTGACCCGAGACCTGCCGCCGGCCATGGAGCCGGCCCCCGTGGTGGAGATGCCCTCGCAAGAGGCGGCCCTCCCCGGCTTTCCCGTATTAACCGCCGCCAAGCGGCTCGATACCGGTACCCGCCTCGAGGCTCGCCCCGAGGCGGGGGATCCGTTGCTGCGCACCGTCGACTACCCGGTAGCGGTGGTGGAGAGTTTTGCCGATCTTTCCGAGGTGGAGGGGCGTATCTTGACTCGCCCCCTGGCACCCGGGGATATCCTGCGCCCCGAGCATTTCGCCCTCGGCGGGCTGCTGGCCGAGGCGGTGCCGGCCGGCAAGCGGGCCCTGGCGGTCAGCATCGATGAGGTGATCGGTGGCGGTGGCTTTATCGCCCCGGGGGATCGCGTCGACGTCTTCTACTATGCCCAGGCCAATGGCCAGGATCGCACACAGCTGGCACGACGGTTGTTTCGGGACGTCGAGGTACTGAGCTTCGGGGCCGACCTGCGTGGCATGCCCGCCGATGGCGATCAGGGCCCCCAGCGTAGCGGCCGCACCGCGGTGCTGGCCCTGGACGAGGATCAGGCCCCTCGGTTGCTGCTGGCGGAGACCACCGGTCGCCTGCGCCTGGCGGTGATCGGGGCCAGCGAACGGGCCGAAGGGCTGGCATCTCCCCGGGACAACGGGCTTGTCCCCGATGGGCTGCCCGGCCTGAGGCGCGCCTCCCTGGACGCCGGCGCCGACGAGGAGGCGGAAGAGGAGATGGGGCCCGCCGTGCTCTTCCAGGAGCTGACTCGGGTCGAGGCCGGGGAGCGGCGCCCACCGGCGGCTTCCTCTCCGGCACCGCATCGCTCAGGCACATCCTCCGGACGCCAGGTGATCCAGCATGTGGGTGGTGAGACTCGGGTCGTGCAGGTGCCCGGCAACTGATCTATCCAGACTATTTTTTGGCATGATCTTATGCCTATAAGGATGTTGATGCATGTCTATCTCGACGGCATATGCTTCTTTCTCTCGCAGCGTTTTCCTGTTGGCGATCCTGCTGGTGGCCCTGGCCGCCCAGGCCGATGTGACGCCCCCCAGCGATCGTATTATCGGCCTGGTGGTGGGCGACCAGCAGCGTTTGCCTCTGCCCCAGTCGGTGGCACGCACCGCCATCGGCTCGGGACAGATCGCCAATGCGCAACTGGCGAGTGATCGTGAGCTCTTGATCACCGGCCTGGCTAGCGGCGCGACCTCGCTGCGGGTCTGGTTCGAGGGTGCCAATGAGCCGCGCCTCTATCGGATCGAGGTGGCGCCCAGCGGCTCCCTGGGGCTGGAGGGGGAATATCAGCTCAGCCAGGCCTCGGGGGTGCCGCGGATGATCGGCGATACGGCGAGCCTGGATCGCCATGCCCAGGCCCGTGAGCGTTTCGAGGGCCAGCCGCTGGTGGATGCCAGCCGCCAGGTGGGGCCGCTGCAGGTGCAGGCCGATATCCGGGTGATCGAGGTCAATCGCCGTCGCCTGGAGTCCGCCGGCTTCTTCCTCGGCCGCGATAATGGCGGCAATACCCAGTTCGCCATCGGTAATACCGGCAGTTCCTCGGCCTTTATCAACGACGGCAGCCTGGTGCCGCCCCTGTCTGACGGTTTCTCGATTATCGGCGGTAACGCCAACCGGGGCATCCTCGGCGCCATCAGCGCCCTGCGCAACAACGGCTTCGCCTATACCCTGGCCGAGCCCAGCCTGGTGACCCTCTCCGGGCAAAGCGCGACCTTCCTGGCCGGTGGCGAATTTCCCTTCCCGGCGCGCAGTCGCGATGGCGAGGTGACGGTGGAATTCAAGGAGTTCGGGATTCGCCTGCAGTTGACCCCCACGGTGCTCGACGAGAATCGCATCATGCTCAAGGTGGCCCCGGAGGTCAGTGAGCTCGACTTTACCCGCAGTATCCAGTCGGGAGGGGTCCAGGTGCCGGCACTCAATGTGCGGCGCACCGATACCACCATCCAGTTGGGTAATGGCGAGAGCTTTATCATCAGCGGCCTGGTCAGCAACAACACCCTGCAGAACGTCGACAAGATTCCGGGGCTCGGTGATATCCCGGTACTGGGGGCCTTCTTCCGCTCGACTCGCTTCGAGCGTGACGAGAAGGAGTTGATCATGATCGTCACGCCACACCTGGTGGCGCCGATGACGGCGGGCACCACCTTCGATGACCTGCCCGGCGAGACCCTGCGTCGCTATGATCCCACTTTCCTCGAGCTGCTCTTCGATCCGCAGGATGCCCGTGCCATCGAGCGTCTGGGCGAGGTCGGCTTCTCACGTTAAGGGGGAAACCATGCCTTTGAAACAATTCCAGCGTGGCCGCGGTGAGGCCAAGCGCACCCTGGTGGATGCGGACGATCCCGCCCTCAAGAACGACCTTCATCAGGCGGTGATCGAGCGGCTCGAGGACGAGAATGGGCTCCTGGAGGATGAGCCCACGGCGATGCTGATGCGGGTCGAGGGCCTGGTTCGCGAGTATCTGGATGCCCGCAACCTGATGCTCCTGCCCCAGGCATTGGAGCCCTTGACCCGGGAAGTGCTGCATGAGTTGACCGGTTTCGGCCCGCTGCAGCCGCTGCTCCGTGACGATGGCATCTCCGATATCCTGATCAATGGCCCGCGGCGGATCTTCGTGGAACGAGACGGCATCCTCAGTCAGGTGCCGGAGCGCTTCCTCAACGATGCCCATGTGCTGCGGGTGGTACGGCGCATGCTGGCCCCCCTGGGGCGGCGCCTGGACGAGTCGAGCCCCATGGTCGATGCGCGCCTGCCGGATGGCTCCCGGGTTAATGTGATCATTCCGCCGTTGGCACTCGATGGTCCCTGTGTGTCGATCCGCAAGTTCCGTCGCGAGGCCCTGACGGCAGAGGACTTGATCGCCAGCGATGCGTTGAGTGCCCCCCTGATGGACCTGCTGCAGCAGGCCGTTCGTGAGCGGCGCAATATCCTGATCAGCGGGGCCACCGGCTCCGGCAAGACCACCTTGCTGAATATCCTCAGTCGTGAGATTCCCCATCACGAGCGGGTGGTGACCATCGAGGATGCCGCCGAGCTGCAGTTGGGCAATAGCCATGTGGTGCGCCTCGAGACCCGTGCCCCCAATAGCGAAGGGGAGGGCGAGGTCGGCGCCCGGCAACTGGTCAAGAATGCCCTGCGGATGCGACCCGACCGGGTCATCCTGGGGGAGAGTCGGGGCGACGAGGCCCTGGACATGCTGCAGGCCATGAATACCGGCCACCTGGGCTCCATGAGCACGGTGCACGCCAATTCGGCGCGGGATGCCCTGGTGCGCCTGCAGATGATGGTGCGCCTGGCGGGGTTCGAGGGTACCGATGGCCTGGTCAACCAGATCATCGCCACGGCTCTGGATCTGGTGGTACATATCACCCGGGACGCCCACGGGCATCGCCATGTGGTGGAGGTGCAGCAGGTGCAAGGCCTCAAGGGCGGGCAGGTGGCCCTGAAGCGCCTCTATCATCGCGATGATCGGCGGCTCGGTGTCGATATCGACTGGCGCAAGCGGATCGAGGAGCCGGCATGAGCCCCTGGCAGTTATGGTTGATTACCATGGTGCTGCTGCTGGTGGCCGCCGGGTTGCTGTGGAAGAGCGCCGAGCACCAGAGCGACAAGGCGCTGGGAGGGGATGGCCTGCCCAACCGCCGGCGACGCCTGCCAAGGGACTCCCTGCAGGAGGTGGTGCTGGACTACCTGCTGGCGGCGGGTATCCACCTGAGCGGCTGGGGCTTGCTCCTGGCCGGCGGGCTACTGCTGGTCGCGATACTCGGCATCCTGCTGATGTTCGGCAACCGCCTCGGTGCGCTGCTGGTGCTGGGCGGCCTGGTGGTGATCAACCTAGGCCTCGGCCTGCGCGCCCAGCACCTGCGTCAGAAGATTCGTGATCAGTTGCCCAATTTCATGGAGCAAGTGGTTCGCGAGATCGGCGTGGGCGCGACCCTGGAGATCGCCTTCCGGCGCAATGTGGCGCGCGTGCCGTTGCCCCTGCGGGATGCCCTGAGTCGTATCGCCGTACGCCGGGATCTGGGCATGGAGCTGCATGAGGGCCTGCAGCGAGAAGCGCAGTTGCTCAAGATCCATGAGTTTGACCTGCTGGCCACGGCGGTGGAGGTCAACCAGGTGCATGGGGGCAGCCTCAAGGAGATCCTCGGTAGCTTCGTGGAGTTGCTGCGCCAGCAGGAGCGGGGGCGTCGGGAGCTCAAGGCCCTGACCGGTGAGACCCGAGTCACCGCGGTGGTGCTGGCGGGCATGCCCGTGGCGCTGGCCAGTTTCATGCTGGTCAGCAACCCGGAGTTTCTTACGCCGATGCTGGAGAGTCCCGGTGGCCAGGCGGCCCTGTGGGTCGCCCTGGGGCTGGAGCTGGGGGGCTGCTTCACCCTCTGGCGGATGTTGCGTTCGATCTAGATCTACCGAGGTTTTGTACGAAAAGTCGGCGAACGCAGACAGGTTTCGTACCGAGCCCAGAGCGCCGGACAGGCGCCATATAAGGCAGGGACAAGCGAATGGCGGTATTTCTTATCTTGGGGGCCCTGACCCTCCTGCTCGCGGCCTGGGTCTGCTGGTTGGCGGCACACCGCGAGACGGCCCAGGCGCAACGGGAAACCGGGGAGCCGGGGTGGGACTTTCATGGCGGCGAGCGGGATTCGCTACCGAACGCGGCCGGGCAGCAGGCCATGCAACGTCATCATGCCTATCTCGAGTCCCGTCTGCTGGGTGGCGGACGCAGCCTATGGCGTCAGCAGGCCAGCCGGCGGCCCTGGCTGGCCGAACTGGCGCTGATCCTGCGTCAGGCGGGCTTTATCGGCACCCGCGCTCAGGTCCAGGTCATGGGGGCGGTGCTCCTGGTGGCCCTGGGAGCCGTGGCCTGTGGCACTCTCTATGGCTGGCAGCAGGGGCAGCCCTGGTCGCGCGCCGGACTCGGCGGCGTGGCCTTCGGCCTGCTGGCCTGCGTATTGGGCTGGTGGTGGATCAAGGCCTGTCGTGCCCGGCGCACCGCTCGCCTCGAGGAAGAGGTGGAGATGGTGGTCCAGGTGACGCGCATGTTGTGGGATGCCGGCATGACCCTCGAAGGGGTGCTGCGTAGCCTGATCATCAACCTCGGTCCCATCGCTCCGGAATCGGTACGCGAGCTGCGTCTGGCCCTGCAGCGCATCGAGGCCGGCCAGGCCCGGGAAGAGGTATTGGAGGCGCTGGCCGAGGTGCAGCGCTGCGAGGGCCTCCAGGACCTTCTCAAGCTGCTGGCCCAGGTGTCGGCTTCCGGGGGTGGGGCGCGTCAGTCGCTGATCACGCTCAGTGCGCTGATTCGCGATCGCCGCCGCACGCGTATCCAGGAGGTCGTCACCAAGCTCTCCGGCAAGATGTCGCTGGTGATGATGCTGTTCCTCTTTCCGGCGTTGCTGATCGTGTTGGCCGGGCCGGCGGTGGTCAATCTGGGTGGGCTCTTCGATGCCCTGGGGAGCTAAGCATGCTGGCAAGACGCTACCTTCACCGCCTTTCACCTCTGGTCATGGTGGCCCTGTTGGGGGGCTGCACCACGACCACCACCCTGGTCTCCGATACGCGAGCGCCCAACGAGTCGCGTCATGAGGCGCGGGGCTCCTGCGGAGAGCGTTATGGCGGCGAGGTCGGGGTCCAGCTGGCGATGATTCGCCAGCAACTCGACGACGAACGTCCCCGAGCCGCGCTCGCCTATCTCGATACCCACGGTTTCGACTATCCGGATGCCAAGCTGCTGCGGGCCGAGGCCCTGCGGCGTATCGACGAGCGAGCCCTGGCGGACCGCGTCTATGGGGAACTGCGCCACACCTGCCTGGCGGCGGATGCCTATCGGGGCCTGGCCCTGAATGCGGCAAGCCGCGGCGCGCTCGACGAGGCCCTGGCGTTGATGCAGTCGGCCCGGGATCGGCGTCCCGCGGATGCCCGGATCCGTAACGACCTCGGTTATCTGCTGCTGTTGGGTCAGGATCATCGCGGGGCTCACCAGCAGTTCCTGACCGCTCTCGAACTCGATGAAGGCCAGCGTAACGCGGCCACCAACCTGGTGCTTAGCCTGATGCAGGAGGGCCGTCAGGACGAGGCCGAGCGCATGGCGCGTCGCTACGGGGTGGATAGCGCCCTGTTGGCGCAGCTACGCCAACTCGAAACCAACAACTGACGGTATGATACCAGCGTACGCAAGGGGTTAGTCATATGAACGGATTCATCAGGATCTCCGCTTTCTGCCTGCTTGTTCTTGGCATGGGCCTGGGCGGCTCGGCACTGGCCCAGGACACCACGGTCTCACCGCAGGCCGGGGCCATCACCCGCGACGGTGAAACGGCGCCTCGGGTCACCACCGGCTCCCGCTCGGTGCAGGGTATGCTGGCGCTGCAGCGCAGCCAGCAACTGGCCTCGCCGCATCGGCAGTATGTGTCGGGGGACGTCCAGGCGCGCATCTACCGGCGCTATCTGGAGAGCTTCTCTCACCCGATTCCCGAACGCTATATCGACACCCGCTTTACCAGCGAGTAACGGGGCATGGCCATGACCCTTTACCGCAGGGAAGCGGGTCCCCGGCACCAGCGGGGGGCCATCGGCCTGACGGCCGCTGCCGTGATGTCGTTGGTAGTTCTCTGCATCGTGGTGGCCCTGGATACCGGCCGCCTCTATATGCAAAAGCAGAACCTTCAGCGGGTGGCAGATATGGCGGCCCTGGATAGCGTGGCGGGGGCGAACCTAATGGATGGGGCCGCCTCCACGAGTCTCCAGGCTCTCGCCGAAGAGAGCGCCGTCCTCAATGATTTCTCCATTGCCGAAGGGGAACGCGAGATCGAAACCACCCAGGGTGAGATCGAGATCCTCAATGGCCGAAATCACTTCGTTCACTCGGGCGCTGGAAGCGGGAAAGCCGTGCATGTTCTGGCACAACACCGGGTTCCGACGAGCCTGGTAGCCAATTTGGCTGCCTTGATACCCGGCACCAAGATCGAGTCACATGTATGGTTGGAAGCGGAGGCCGTAGCTCAGCAACCGGGTGTGGTGGCGTTTTCGGCGGGCACCTCCTTGCTGACGGCTGATCTCAGTGGCTCGCCTTTATTGGGCCCTGTCCTGCAAAGCCTGCTGGGCAGTGAAGTCGATATCTCCGCAGTCAGCTTTACCGGGCTGGCCAATCTGGGCATCTCCCTCTTGGACCTTATTCAGGCCTCTCCCGATGTGGGCACAATGGACGAGCTCCTTGATGCGCCCATCGGTATTGGAGGCGATAATGGCTTGGCCAGCCTGATGATTTCTGCGCTGGAAGCAGGCGCTGAGGGCGACCAGGTACTGACAGTAGGCGCAAGAGATGCGCTGGAGGCCCTGACGCAGGTCAGCCTGGGAAATATCAGATTAGGGGATATTCTCGCCGTCAACACTCCGGGGAATGACCAGCAGGGTGCGTTGGAAGCGCTGATATCCGTGGGCGATCTCCTGAACTCGGCGATCTTTCTTGCCAATAAGGATAGCGCCGTTTCGGTGTCAGGCCTGGAGCTCGACGTAGGGCCGTTGGTAACGGCTGATCTTTCCCTCGATATTATCACTCCCCCCCAGGTGGCGATCGGGCCACCCGGCTGTATCGATGGGCACTCACCGCCATGCTCTATTCCCGATGCCGATGGTAACTATTGGCAGACGCAGGCCTCGTCGGCACAGCTCGATCTGGATCTCTCCCTGGCGCTCGATCTGATCGGCCTGGCCCGCCTGTCACTTGACCTTGAGCTCACCGGCGCCAACGGCATGGCGGGTATCGAACGCCTGGGGCGCTTGGCCGACCAGCGTTACGAGGCGGAAGTCGGGGCCGTGACCTCGCTGCTGGGTATCGATGCCAGCATCGACCTTGCCCTGCTTCCCGCCTTCGAGGGGCTCCTGTCACTGAGTATCGACTCGACCACGGAGGCCAGTCAGGCCATCCTCTCCAGCGAGCATGTCAGCGAGGTGGTCGAATGGCCCGCCGCCGACAGTCAGGAAACGGTCGCCATCTTGTCATCGGGCCTCGATGGCGTGGCAGACCTGCTCGATAACCTTCTCTCGGGACTGAATGTCTCCATTACTCTCGGGCCCGATGCCGAGGAAGAGTGTAGCGGCCTGGGTTGCCTGCTCGGGGGCATTTCCGATGTGCTCGAGCCGGTTCTCGATGCGATCAACAATGTGAGTGGACTCACAGATAGCCTCGCTACTCTGCTCGGTAACCTGACATCGGAGGTGCTGGCCCCCTTGATCGAGCCGCTCTTGGAAGGACTGGGTATCGGCGTGGCCGAAATCGAGGTCCATATTATTGAAGTCGAGGTCGGTGGAGCGGAGTTGGCGCTATGAACTACACATCGTCATGCCATAAGCGGTCTCAGCGGGGGGCGGTCGCCATCGAGTTTGTGATCCTCTTCCCTCTGTTTCTGGTGATTTTCTATGGCATCGTCAGCTATTCAGTGATTTTTGCCACTCAACAAACGCTGCTGTCTCTTAGCTCCGAGGCGACCCGGGCGGCCGTGGCCGTGCATCGCAATGATCCTGAACTATCGACATCGGACATCGAGACGGCCATCGACGAGGTGATTCAGGAAAGCATCGAGAATAGTTGGGTCAAGGGCTGGCTAAGTGGATGTGACGAGGGGCCTTATTACCTCTATAAACGGGAGGAGGGAGATGTGCGAGGGCAACTCGATGTGTGCTTTCGCATCACTGTTGGCCCGGGTCAAGCACTGGCACTTCCAAGGCTGAATCTGATCGGCTTCTCGATTCCGAGTGAGGAGCTTACCGAGCTAACCTCCACCTCGAGTATCCGCCTATGACGCTGGGGCGCCTCCTGTCTCTGCTGACGCTTTGCCTGCTCCTCGGCTGGGGCGGCCAGGCCCTGGCCGCCCATCAGACCCTGGTGATCGCCCCGGGCAGCCCCGGCCATCGTCAGGATGCCACCCTGGTGCAGGCGCTGGTCGATGAGATCGAGGCGCGGGGGAGTCAGGTGGAGGTAGCCTATCTACGCAACCAGGGCGGGCGGGGCCTGCCGGCGGAGCAGGCCCTGGCCCTGGCCCGTGGCATGTCCGCCTTGCGTGTCATCTTGTTGCATGACCCCGCCGTGGCCTTCTATCGGCGCCATGTCGATTCCCTGGGCGCGATGGCGGCGGTGGCCTATGGGGCCTTCGATCCCGAGCATCGTGACTGGCTCCTCGAGCAGGACATACCCCTGGTGGACCTGCGCCCGGTCTTGCAACGCAGCCTCGCCTGGGTCGCCCACCTGGAGGATGCCCCCCTGGTGCTCTGGGGAGAGGGTGAGGCCGCCGCGCTGTCTCCGTCCATTGCCGGGAGCACCGAGCTGGCCGGGCGCCGGCTGCGCTGGGAGCGGCTGGGTCGTGATGCCTTGCCGTGGGCCGAGCGCCGCCTCGCCAGTGGCGAGGTGGTGCGGGATGTGGGCTTCCTGGTGGCGCCTCCCACCCCCGAGGCACGGCAGCGAGCGGATGTGCTGCGTCGCCAGGGCTGGTACCTCTGGTGCCTGGATCCGGCCTGGCTGGAAGCCGGTTGCCTCGGTGGGGTCATCGTCGATGAGGCGGCGGCGGCCAGCCAACTGCTGGATGCCCTGGTCGAGGAAGGGGGCGGCGTGCAGCCCGCGGCCGCCGTACCTCGTGTTCACTATACCCAGCGCCAACGGGTCGCCGGCCAGGGCGTTGCCACCTTCGGTATGAGTGAGGCCCTGGCGGAGCGTCAGCGGCGTGGAGGCTGGCTCGTCGGCGTGGCGCTGGCTGCCGGCGTGTTGGCGCTGCTGTTGTTGCTCGTGGCCGGTTGGGCGGAAGTGCGACGCCGTCGGCGTCGACGCCTGCTGCAGCTGGATGAGCGCACTCGGCTCCCCGAATGGCCGGCCCTGGCGGCACGCATGAATCGCTACCTGCACCAGGAGTATCCCTTCCAGCTCTGCTGGGTCGGTTTCGATCGGCTGGCCCAGTTGGAGGAGTCCCTGGACCCTGCCCTGGTGAATCGGCTGCTGCCCGCCGTGGCCCGGCGTCTGCGCAAGCTGGTGGGTGGCCAGGCCTATCTGGCGCGTCTCGAGGGAGACGCCTTCGCGATCATGGCCTTCTTCACCGATGAGGCCCAGGCCCGGCTCTTCGTGGAGCGTCTGCAGCGGGGACTCAATGACAGTATCGAGCTGGGCGGCGAGCGGCATCTGCTGCTGCCGCGACTGGGCGTGGTCGAGAGCCAGGGGGAGGGGGATAGCCCGCGTAACCTGCTGCGGGCGGCGGCCAGCGCGGCGGACCGGGTATTGAGTGATGGCGAGCGACGCCCCCGCTGGTTCCGTCCCGGCGAGCTGGAGGCGGCCAGCCAGCAGGCGGCCCTGCTGGATGAGCTCGGCCGAGGAGTCCGGCATCCCGCGGAGCAGTTCCTGATCCGGGTCAACCCCTGCTATCGCCTGGGCAATCGGCGACTCGCCGGTGGCAGTTTTCAGCTCGAGTGGCAACATCCTCGCTGGGGGGGCATCGCCCCCGGAACCTGGCGCCCCTTGGCCCGTATGAGCCAGGAAATCCTGGGGCTCGAGCGCTACCTGCTCAGTGCCGGCCTGCGCCAGTTAGGCGAGGGAGCGCCGATGCCGGGGTTGAGCTGGAGCTTTCCGATCAGTGCCCAGCACCTGGAGTCGCCGATGTTCTGCGATTGGCTGGAGGCCCGCTGCGAGGAGCGGGGCGTGCCCCACGGCAGTATCGAGCTGTGCGTGGACGGGCTGTCGCTGCCGCCGAGCGACGTTGCCCTGCAGAACCTGCATCGACTCCGTGAGCTCGGAGTGGGCCTGTCCATCGAAGGGGGGGAGGGGGGCGCCGAACTGCTGGCGCTGCTGCGCCTGCCCTTGACCGTGCTTCGCCTGCCGGGGGATCTGGTACGGGGCCTACCCGGTAATCAGCGGGCCGTGTTGTTGCTCAAGGGCATCCGCGAGACGGCGGTGATGTTGGGGGTGAGGGTGATCGTGACCGAACTCGACAATGCCGATCAGCTCAGCTGTGTGAAGGGACTGGGCTATCAGTGGGGCAGTGGCCCCCTGCTGGGGCTCGCCGAGCCACTGGCGTCATTGCGGCAGCGGCTGGCCGATCCCATGACCCGGGAGTAACCACTCGCCGGGTATGAGAACCTCATAGGCTCGGGGCGGGGCCTATGAGGCCTCTATAGGGGTGAATCAGTGGAGGGCCACCTCGACCACCTCATAGATACTCTCGGGGCCGGGTTCCGCCTCGGGGGTCGAAGGCGTTTCCTCTGCCTCACGCAGTACCGCCACCGGCTGGCCGCTGGGCTGCTCCACCGCCTGGCGCAGCTGGGCATAGTCGATGGGCGGCTCTTCGTCGCCGAAGGCGCGGCTCAGCACTTCCAGGGCATTGAGCACCGGCTCGAAGCTCGCCTCGTTCTCCTCCAGGGCCGGATAGGCCTGCACCATCAGGGTGTCGCCATCCCAGCCCGCCTTGAAGGGCTGATCGACGATATTGACCCGGGTGCCGTTGGGCACGCGCTCGTAGAGGCTCTCGATATCCTCCGGGAACATGCGGATGCAGCCCCGGCTGACCCGCATGCCGACGCCGTCGGGGCGGTTGGTGCCATGGATCAGGTAGCTGGGCAGGCCTAGCAGGATGGCGTGGCGGCCCAGGGGGTTGTCGGGGCCCGGCGGCACGATGGACGGGGCCGGCTCACCGCGGGCGGCGGCCTCTTCACGCATGGATCGGGGCGGTGCCCAGGCGGGATCCTTGACCTTGACGGTGGTGCGGGTCACTCCCACCGGGGTGGAGAAACCATCGCGGCCCACGCTGATGGGGTAGGTCTCCACGCGACTCGAATCATTGGCCGGGTAGTAATAGAGGCGCAGCTCCGAGAGGTTGATCACGATGCCTTCCCGGGGGGCATCCGGTAGCACGAACTGCGTCGGCAAGACGATCTCGGTGCCCTCGCCGGGATACCACAGGCTGACTCCCGGGTTGGCGCGCTGGATCTCGTCGAAGCCGAGGTTATGGCGTCGGCCGATATCCAGCAGGGTGTCCTCTTCCTCGGCGGTGACGGTGCGCACCTCGCCGATCACATCGCCCTGTTCGGGAAGCGGATAGTGCCCTAGGGGCAGCTCATCGGCCCAGCCGAGGCCGGGCACGAGCAGAGCCAGGGAGAGGGGGGCAAGGCCCCGGTATAACGGTCTCATGGTCAATTCCTATTCTTTGCCATCATGGGCGGCCTTCCTGGCCGCCCCGGATTATGCGGCTTGCGTCTTGCGGTTAAGCGTATCGAGCAGGCTCTCCACGGCGGTGAAGCGTGCCGCCTCGTCCTCCATGGCCGCCTCGAAGCGCAGGGTGTCGGCACCCTCCAGGCGGTAGTGGCGGGGATCGCTCTGGATCAGCCCCACCAGGGTCATGGGGTCGACCCGGGTCTCCGCGGCGAAGATCACCCGGCCACGGGCGGCGCCCGCCTCCAGGCGTCGAATGCCCAGCCGCTCGGCCCGCTGGCGCAGGCGCGTCTGGCGCAGCAGCGTCTTGAGTGGCGCCGGCAGCAGGCCGAAACGGTCGATCAGCTCCACCTGCAGTTCCTTGAGTTCGGCTTCGTCGGCGGCGCTGGCAATGCGTTTATACATGATCAGCCGCTGCTGTACATCCGCCATGTAATCCTCGGGGATCAGCGCAGGTAGATTGAGGCTGACCTCCACGCCATCGTCCAGCGGCGCCTCGATATTGGGCGTCTTGCCGGCCTTGATCGCCTTCACCGCCCGGTCGAGCATCTGCATATACAGACTATAGCCGATGGTCTCCATCTGCCCGCTCTGCTCGTCGCCGAGCAGCTCGCCGGCGCCGCGGATCTCCATGTCGTGGCTGGCCAGGGTGAAGCCGGCGCCCAGGTCCTCGGCGGCGCCGATCGCCTCCAGGCGCTTGAGGGCGTCGCGGGTCATCGCCTTGGGGGGCGGCGTCAACAGGTAGGCGTAGGCCTGGTGGTGGCTGCGGCCGACCCGGCCGCGCAACTGGTGCAACTGGGCCAGGCCGAACTTGTCGGCGCGCTCGATAACGATGGTGTTGGCGGTGGGCACGTCGATGCCGGTCTCGATGATGGTGGAGCAGACCAGCACATTGAAGCGCTTGTGATAGAAGTCGGACATCACCCGCTCCAGGGAGCGTTCCGGCAGCTGGCCATGGGCCACCGCCACCCGCGCCTCCGGGACCAGCTCGCGGACCTTCTCGGCGGCGGCCTCGATGGTCTTGACCTCGTTGTGCAGGAAGTAGACCTGACCGCCGCGCAGGATCTCCCGCAGCAGCGCCTCCTTGATCACCGGCTCGTTGCGTTGCTGAACGAAGGTCTTCACCGATAGCCGTCGCGCCGGTGGGGTGGCGATGATGGAGAGGTCGCGGATCCCGCTCATGGCCATGTTCAGGGTCCGCGGGATCGGCGTGGCGGTCAGGGTGAGGATATCCACCTCGGCGCGCAGGCTCTTGAGGCGCTCCTTCTGGGCGACCCCGAAGCGGTGTTCCTCGTCGATGACCAGCAGGCCCATCTTGGGCAGTTTCATCGACTTGGAGAGCAGCTTGTGGGTGCCGATGACGATATCGGCACGCCCCTCCTGGATGCGCTCCAGGGCCTCGGCCTGGCCCTTGCCGCCGGTGAAACGCGAGATCAGTTCCACCTGGACCGCGGTATCGGCGAAGCGGTCGCGGAAATTCTCGAAGTGCTGCTGGGCCAGCAGGGTGGTGGGCACCAGTACCACTACCTGGCGCCCCGAATGCACCGCCAGGAAGGCGGCGCGCATGGCCACCTCGGTCTTGCCGAAGCCGACGTCGCCGCACACCACCCGGTCCATGGGCCGGGGCGAGGTCATGTCGCCGATCACCGCGCGGATCGCCTCGCGCTGGTCCGGAGTCTCCTCGAAGGGGAAGCTGGCGGCGAAACGCGCATACTCCTCGGCGGGCAAGTCGCAGGCGAAGCCCTCTCGGGCCTCGCGGCGGGCGTAGACATCGAGCAGCTCGGCGGCGGTGTCGCGGATCTTCTCGGCGGC
Source organism: Halomonas sp. H5 (assembly GCF_050613175.1). Classification (GTDB taxonomy): domain Bacteria; phylum Pseudomonadota; class Gammaproteobacteria; order Pseudomonadales; family Halomonadaceae; genus Bisbaumannia; species Bisbaumannia salifodinae. The sequence goes on along the minus strand of NZ_CP192510.1, from coordinate 2,390,024 downwards.
CTTGCGCCGCGCCTTCTCCCACTGCTCGGAGCCCAGCCGGTGCAGCGGGGCCCCCTCGTCGCTGGCGCCGGCGTAGCGGGCGATCAGGTGCAGGCTGTCCACCGGCACATAGAGCCTGGCGCCGTCGGCATATTCCAGGGCCAGGAACTCGGCGGCCTGGCCGCCGGCTTCCAGGGTCTCCAGGCCCAGGTAACGCCCCACGCCATGGGTCTGGTGCACCACCGGGGCACCGGGCTTGAGTTCCGCCAGGTGGCGTACCGCCAGCTCGTTGTCGTCGGTGGCCTTCTCGCGGCGCCGGCTCTGGCGTACCACCTCGCCGAACAGCTCGGTCTCGGTGAGCACCGCGATGCCCTCGTCGAGCCAAAGGCCGCTGGCCAGCCCCCCCTCGGTGATGGCCAGGCGGCCGTCGGCCTCGAGGAAGGCCCGCCAACCCGTCAGGTGGGGCAGTTCCAGGTGCAGCGGGGCGAGCAGCTCCTCCAGGGCCTCGCGGCGTCCCCGGGACTCCGCCACCAGCAGTACCCGGGTGGTCGCCTGTTCATCGAGGAAGCGTTCCAGGGCGGCCAGGGGATGCTGGGCACGGTTGTCGATGGCCACCACCGGTGGCGCCTGGGTATGGGAGATCCGGGCGTGGGGGTGGGCCGCGTCCTCCACCAGGGCGACCCGGGGGCGTGCCTTGATGGCGGCGAACAGCTCCGCCACCGGGATAAAGGCTCGATGCGGCGGTAGCAGGGGGCGGCTGGGGTCGACGCCGAGGTTCTCGAAGCGACTCTCGATGGCCGCCCAGTGGTGCTCGGCGGCCTCGAACACCTGGGGCAGCAGGGCGACGCGGGTGCCTTCGGCCAGGTGATCGAAGAGGCTCGCCGTCGCCTCGAAGAACAGCGGCAGGTACTGCTCCAGGCCGGGGGAGGGGATGCCCTTGAGGGCGTCCACATAGAGCGGGCACTGGCGCGGGTCCACGTCGAACAGGGTCTCGAAGCCCTCCCGGAAGCAGGCGATGGCGCCGCGCGACAGGGAGTACTCGTGGGCGGGCAGCAGTTCCACGGCGTCGATCTTGTCCTGGCTGCGCTGGGTGTCCGGGTCGAAGTGACGCAGGCTGTCGATCTCGTCGTCGAAGAGGTCGATACGCAGCGGCGCCTCGCTGCCCATGGGGAAGAGATCGATCAGGGCGCCGCGCAGGGCGTATTCGCCGGGTTCATAGACGGTCTCCACTGCTCGGTAGCCGGCCCGGGAGAGGGTCTCCCGGAAGCTCTCCCGGTCGAGGCGCTGCCCCACCTCGAGGCTCAGCACCCGCCCGGCCACATAGTCGGTGGGAGGCAGGCGCTGCATCAGGGTGTTGATCGGCACCACCACGATGCCCCGGTCGACCTGCTGTAGCCGGCGCAGGGTGCGCAGCCGCGCCGAGACGATGTCCTGGTGAGGCGAGAAGGCATCGTAGGGCAGGATCTCCCAGTCCGGGAAGGGCATCACCGGCACCTCGGCGAAGAAGTCGAGCTCCTCCTCCAGGCGCTGGGCCGCGGCGGTATCGGCGGTGATCACCAGCAGCGGCGCGCTATCGGCCAGCCGTGCCAGGCCCAGGGCCTGGGCGCTGCCCTGGGGGGCCTGCCAGTAGAGGGTGTCGCGGGCCCCGCTGGGCTGGGGCGGATCGAGAGGCGAGAAGTGGGGCATGGGTCGTGTCGTGTCCGGTCCGGTTGAGATGGGGTCGACAGCCAGGAAAGACGGTGGCACGCCGAAATCACGCTTGTAGTCAAGGGGCACTTTCTGTAATTGCCCTACAACGGGTGCGACCATCCAGCAATTGCTGCATTGCCGTTGGCCCGGGATAATAACAAATGTTTATGCACGCGAGTTCGTGCCAGGTTCGCAGCGCTCCTGATTTCAGAAACGCCGTCGACGACCCCAAGCCGTAACCAAGAGAGGCCCCCGTGACTCAGCAAAAGCTCGACACCATCTTTGAGGAATGGCAGAGCAACGAAGCCCTTGCCGAGGAAATGATTCCCCTGCTGGGCAAGCTCTATCGCCAGTACAACATCGTCTCCTCGCTGTTCGGGCGCTCGCTGATCAACCAGAGCGTGATCCGCATCCTCAAGGATCATCGCTTCGTCAAGAAGGTCGAGGGCACCGAGCTCAGCGTCCAGGATACCTACCCGCTGGTCAAGGCCATGGTCGACCTCAACCTGGGCCCGGCCCACGTCGATATCGGCAAGCTGGCGGTGGCCTTCAAGCATTCCGGCGAGACCGACGTGGTGGCCTTCCTCAAGCGTGAGCTCGCCGAGATCGTCGATGGGCATGGCGGTAACGGCAGCACCGGCGAGCCCAAGGACGTGGTGCTCTACGGCTTCGGGCGGATCGGCCGCCTGCTGGCACGGATCCTGATCGAGAAGGCCGGCGGCGGCAATATGCTGCGCCTGCGCGCCATCGTCGTGCGGGGCCGCGGCGATATCGCCAAGGACCTGGAGAAGCGCGCCAGCCTGCTGCGTCGTGACTCCGTGCATGGGCCCTTCTCCGGCACCCTCAGTGTCGATGAGGAGGCGCGCACCATTACCGCCAATGGCAATGTCATCAAGGTGATCTATGCCGACTCGCCCAGCGAGATCGACTACACCGCCTACGGCATCGATAACGCCATCGTGGTGGACAACACCGGCATCTGGCGCGACGAGGACGGCCTGAGCCAGCACCTGGCCTGCAAGGGCGCCGCCAAGGCGCTGCTGACCGCCCCGGGCAAGGGCGATATCAAGAACGTGGTCTATGGCGTCAACCACGGTGATATCACCTCCGATGACCGCATCGTTTCCGCCGCCTCCTGCACCACCAATGCCATCGTGCCGGTGCTCAAGGCCCTCAACGACCACTACGGCGTCGAGCACGGCCACGTGGAGACCGTGCACGCCTACACCAACGATCAGAACCTGATCGACAACTACCACAAGGGCGATCGTCGTGGCCGCAGCGCGCCGCTCAACATGGTGCTGACCGAGACCGGCGCCGCCAAGGCGGTGGCCAAGGCCCTGCCGGAGCTGGCCGGCAAGCTGACCGGCAACGCCATCCGCGTGCCGACCCCCAATGTCTCCATGGCGATCCTCAACTTGCGCCTGCATCAGGCCACCGACGCCGAGGCCCTCAACGACTACCTGCGCCGGATGGCCCTGCATTCGCCGATGCAGAAGCAGATCGACTACGTGGATTCCGCCGAGGTGGTCTCCTCCGACTTCGTCGGCAACCGCCACGCCGGCATCGTCGACGCCAAGGCCACCATCGTCGATGGCAATAACGCCGTGGTCTACGCCTGGTACGACAACGAGTTCGGTTACAGCTGCCAGGTGGTGCGTATCCTGCAGCATATGTCCAATGTCAGCTTCCTGGCCTTTCCCAAGGACCGTGATTGAAGGGCACCGTGATTAAAGGGCACCGTGACTCCCCAGGGCTGCGACCAAGGTCGTAGTCGCCGACCGCCCCCCCTCTCCGGGGCGGTCGCTTTCCTCGCCTCTCCTGCCCATCGGGGCCGACCCGATGGCGCCTATTTGCGACTTAGGGCATGTGGCCTTTCGACGCATATCTCTTTATAATGCTCGCGTTTTTGGGACGGCCTGCCATGTTCGGGCCGAACTACTAACCTTCTGATAAGAAAAGAATTCGTAGGCCGTGGCTGAGACCGGGTAGGGCGCAACGCCAGGCTATCCCGTGTCGTGCACGTCTGCCGAACCCCTTTCCTGAAAATCAGATCCGAAACTGGGCGAGACTATGATCGAAGTCAAACTAGGCCTGGATCTCCCCATCACGGGGGCGCCCGAGCAGCGCATCGTCGATGCGCGGCCGGTCCGTCACGTGGCAGTCCTGGGCACCGACTACGTCGGCATGAAGCCGACCATGGAGGTCCGGGAGGGGGACAGAGTCAAGCTGGGCCAGCTGCTCTTCACCGACAAGAAAATCGAGGGCATTCGCTTCACCGCGCCGGCGGCCGGCGAGGTGGTCGCCATCAACCGCGGCGAGAAGCGCCGGCTGCTCTCGGTGGTGATCAAGGTCGATGAGGGCGGCGAAGAGGCGGAAGCCTTCACCGCGCATGGGGCCGACGCCCTGGAACGCCTGGATCGTGACACCGTGGTCGAGCAGCTCAATGCCGCCGGCCTGTGGACGGCGCTGCGCACCCGTCCCTTTTCGCGGACCCCGGCACTGGATGCCGCGCCGGCCGATATCTTCGTCACCGCCATCGATACCCATCCGCTGAGCGGGGATCCGGCGCTGATCATCAACGAGCAGCCGGAAGCCTTCGAACAGGGCCTCAAGGTGCTGAAGCGGCTGACCGAAGGCAAGGTCTACCTGTGCACCGCCCCCGACGCCAAGGTGCCCGGCGGCGATGTCGACGGCGTCCAGGTGGAGACCTTCCGCGGCCCCCATCCCGCCGGTCTGGTCGGTACCCATATCCACTACCTGTCGCCGGTCGGCCTGCACAAGCGGGTCTGGCATATCGGCTACCAGGACGTCATCGCCTTCGGCAAGCTGTTCGTGGAAGGCCGGCTCGACACCGCTCGGGTGATCGCCGTGGGTGGCCCGCGCGCCGAGCAGCCGCGACTGCTGCGTACCCGGCTCGGGGCCAGCACCGAGGAACTGCTGGCCGGTGAGGTGGTCGATCCGCAAGGCAGCCGCGTGATCTCCGGCTCGGTGTTCTCCGGCTTCACCGCCGAGGGCAGCCTGCGCTACCTGGGCCGCTTCCACAATCAGGTCAGCCTCCTCGAGGAGGGCAATCAGCGCGTCTTCATGGGCTGGATGTCGCTGGGGGCCAATCGCCACTCGGTGATGGGCATCTATCTGTCCAAGTTCCTGGGGCTCAAGGACTACGCGCCGACCACCTCCACCAACGGTTCCGAGCGGGCCATGGTGCCGGTGGGTGCCTACGAGCAGGTGATGCCGCTGGATATCCTGCCCACGCAGCTGCTGCGCACGCTGATCGTCGGCGATATCGAGGTCGGCATGCAGCTGGGTTGTCTGGAGCTCGATGAAGAGGACCTCGCCCTGTGCACCTATGTGTGCCCCGGCAAGTACGAATACGGTCCCATCCTGCGCGATAACCTCACCACGATCGAGAAAGAGGCTTGATGATGGGTATCCGACAGACACTCGACAACCTCGAGCCGCACTTCCACAAGGGCGGCAAGTACGAGAAGTACTACCCCCTCTTCGAGGCGGTGGACACCATCTTCTACTCCCCGCCCAGCGTGGCCAAGACCACCGCCCATGTGCGTGACGGCATCGACCTCAAGCGCATCATGATCACGGTGTGGTTGTGCACCTTCCCGGCCATGTTCTTCGGCATGTGGGCGGCGGGCTGGCAGGCCAACCTGGCCATCGCCGACGGCTTCGCCTCCATGGGCGGCTGGCGTGAAGCCATCCTGATGACCCTGGCCGGCGGCCACGATGCCGGCAGTTGGTGGTCCAACCTGGTGCTCGGTGCCACCTACTTCCTGCCCATCTACCTGGTGACCTTCGTGGTGGGTGGCTTCTGGGAAGTGCTGTTCGCCATCAAGCGTGGCCACGAGGTCAACGAGGGCTTCTTCGTCACCTCCGTGCTCTTCGCCCTGGTCCTGCCGGCCACCATTCCGCTGTGGCAGGTGGCGCTCGGCATCACCTTCGGCGTGGTGATCGGCAAGGAGATCTTCGGCGGTACCGGCAAGAACTTCCTCAACCCGGCGCTGACCGGCCGTGCCTTCCTCTACTTCGCCTACCCGGCGCAGATATCCGGGGACGCGGTGTGGGTGGCGGCCGATGGCTTCACCGGCGCGACCCCGCTGTCCATCGCCTTCCAGGACGGCATGGCGTCGCTCTCCAGCCAGTACAGCTGGTGGGATGCCTTCCTCGGCTTCCTGCCGGGCTCGGTGGGTGAGGTCTCGACCCTGGCGATCTTTATCGGGGCGGCGGTGCTGCTATGGACCAAGATCGCCTCCTGGCGCATCATGCTGGGCTGCTTCCTCGGCATGGCGGCGACCAGCGCGCTGTTCAATCTGATCGGCTCCGACAGCAACCCGATGTTCGCCATGCCCTGGTACTGGCATCTGGTGGTGGGCGGCTTCGCCTTCGGCATGGTGTTCATGGCCACCGACCCGGTGTCCGCCTCCATGACCAACCAGGGGCGCCTGCTGTTCGGCGTGCTGATCGGCATCATGACCGTGCTGATTCGCGTGGTGAACCCGGCCTTCCCCGAGGGCATCATGCTGGCGATCCTCTTCGCTAACCTGTTCGCCCCGCTGATCGACCATTTCTTTGTCCAGGCCAATATCAAGCGTCGTCTCAAGCGTACCGGCGCCGTGGCCGAGGAGAGTGCCTGATGGCGGCAACCAGCAATAACAGCATCAAGAAGATCCTGGGCGTGGCCTTCGCCCTGTGTATCGTCTGCTCGGTGATCGTCTCCACCGCGGCGGTGGCCCTGCGTCCCCAGCAACAGCTCAATCAGGAGCTGGATCGCAAGACCAATATCCTCAACGTGGCCAACCTCTACGAGCCCGGCATGGATGTGGAGGCGGCCTTCGGCGAGGTCACCGCTCGGGTCGTCGACCTGCGTACCGGCGAGTACTCGCCCGAGCATGATCCGGCGACCTATGACGGCTTCGAGGCGCGTCGCGACCCGGCGGCGTCACGCACGCTCTCCGGCGAGCGCGATCCGGCCGGCCTGACTCGGGTCGAGAACTTCGCCACCGTCTACCTGGTGGGCGACCCCGACCAGCCTGAGCAGATCATCCTGCCGATTCGCGGCCAGGGGCTGTGGGGCCTGATGCGTGGCTTCCTCTCCGTGGAGGGCGACGGCAACACCATCGTCGGTATCACCTACTACGAGCATGCCGAGACCCCCGGGCTGGGTGCCGAGGTGAACAACCCGCGCTGGCAGGCCCAGTGGGAAGGCAAGCGGGTCTTCGCCGACGGCGATAGCCTGGAACCGGCCATCCACCTGACCAAGGGCGGGGCCAGCGGCGAGAACGAGATCGATGCGCTCTCCGGTGCCACCCTGACCAGCAACGGCGTCACCAATATGCTGCAGTTCTGGCTGAGCCCGGAAGGCTTCGGCAACTACCTGGCCAAGTTCCGTAGCGGCGTGGACCAGGCCGACGCCGAACACGCCGACGTCGAACTCGAAGCGGAAGGAGCCTGATCATGGCGGATACCACTCCGAAGGGCGTCATCACGACGCCGGTGTTCAAGAACAACCCCATCGCCCTGCAGGTACTGGGTATCTGCTCGGCGTTGGCGGTAACCACCAGCATGAGCGTCTCGCTGGTCATGACCTGTGCGGTGATCTTCGTGACCGCCTTCTCCAACCTCTTCGTGTCGCTGATCCGGCATCATATTCCGTCCTCCATCCGCATCATCGTGCAGATGACCATCATCGCCTCCCTGGTGATCGTGGTGGATCAGATCCTCAAGGCGTACGCCTACGAGATGTCCAAGCAGCTCTCGGTGTTCGTTGGCCTGATCATCACCAACTGCATCGTGATGGGCCGGGCGGAAGGTTTCGCCATGCAGAACAGCCCGGGCCTGTCGTTCCTCGACGGCATCGGCAACGGCCTGGGCTACGGGTTCATCCTGATGACCGTGGGCTTCTTCCGCGAGCTGTTCGGCTCGGGTAGCGTGTTCGGCTTCACCGTGCTGGAGACCGTGCAGAACGGCGGCTGGTATGTGCCCAATGGCCTGCTGCTGCTGCCGCCCTCGGCGTTCTTTATCATCGGCCTGATCATCTGGGCGCTGCGTTCGCTCAACCCGGAGCAGGTGGAGGAGAACGAGTACAAGATGAAGCACAACACCGAACCGAAGGAGGCCGTGTAAATGGAACACTATATTAGCTTGTTCGTCGCCTCGGTCTTCGTCGAGAACCTGGCCCTGGCGTTCTTCCTGGGCATGTGTACCTTCCTGGCGGTCTCCAAGAAGGTCTCGGCGGCCTTCGGCCTGGGTATCGCGGTGATCGTGGTACTGACCATCTCCGTGCCGGTGAACAACGTCATCTACAACGGCCTGCTGGCCGAGGGGGCGCTCACCTGGACCGGGATCAGCGGTGCCGAGAATATCGACCTGTCGTTCCTCGGCCTGCTCAGCTATATCGGCGTGATCGCCGCCCTGGTGCAGATCCTCGAGATGTTCCTCGACAAGTATGTGCCGGCGCTCTACAACGCCCTCGGTGTCTTCCTGCCGCTGATCACCGTGAACTGCGCCATCCTCGGTGGCGTGCTGTTCATGGTCGAGCGTAACTACAACTTCGGCGAGTCTGTGGTCTATGGCCTGGGGTCCGGGATGGGCTGGGCACTGGCTATCACCGCCCTGGCGGGGATCCGCGAGAAGCTCAAGTACAGCGACGTGCCCGGTGGCCTGCAGGGTCTGGGCATCACCTTCATCACCGTGGGGTTGATGTCGCTGGGCTTTATGTCCTTCTCCGGCATCTCCCTGTAACCGGGATGGTCGTGTACCGATCAGGCAACGAAACCCAATAGGAACCCGACATGGTTGATACATCCGTCATCTTGCTCGGCGTCATCATGTTCACGGTGATCGTTATCGCCCTCACCGTGATCATCCTGGCCGCCCGCAGCAAGCTCGTCAGCACCGGTGACGTGACCATCGAAGTCAACGGTGACCCCGAGCACACCCTGACCACCCAGGCCGGTGGCAAGCTGCTCAACACCCTGGCCGCCAACGGCATCTTCCTCTCCTCCGCCTGTGGCGGCGGTGGCTCCTGCGCCCAGTGCAAGTGCCGTGTGGAAGACGGCGGTGGTGCCATCCTGCCCACCGAAGAGTCCCACTTCACCATGCGCGAGAAGAAGGAGGGGTGGCGCCTCTCCTGCCAGGTGCCGGTGAAGCAGGACATGAAGATCGAGGTGCCGGAAGAGGTCTTCGGGGTCAAGAAGTGGGAATGCGAGGTCATCGCCAACCCCAACGTGGCCACCTTTATCAAGGAGCTCAACCTCAAGCTCCCCGAAGGCGAGAACGTCGACTTCCGTGCCGGTGGTTATGTGCAGCTGGTGGCTCCGTCCTACGATATCAAGTTCTCCGACTTCGATATCGAGGAGGAATACCGCGGTGATTGGGAGAAGTTCGATCTGTTCAAGATCTCCCACAAGAACACCGAGGAAACCATCCGCGCCTACTCCATGGCGAACTACCCCGAAGAGAAGGGCATCCTCAAGTTCAATATCCGTATCGCCACGCCGCCTCCCGGCACCAGCCATCCGCCGGGGATCATGTCCACCTATGTCTTCAATATGAAGCCGGGTGACAAGGTGACCGTGATGGGGCCCTTCGGTGAATTCTTCGCCAAGGACACCGACGCCGAGATGGTCTTCGTCGGCGGGGGTGCCGGTATGGCGCCGATGCGCAGCCATATCTTCGACCAGCTCAAGCGCCTCAAGTCCAAGCGCAAGATCTCGTTCTGGTACGGTGCCCGCTCCTGGCGCGAGACCTTCTACAACGACGAGTACGACCAGCTGGCCGAGGAGTTCGACAACTTCGACTGGCACCTGGCGCTGTCGGACCCGCTCCCCGAGGATAACTGGGAAGGCCCCACCGGCTTTATCCATAACGTCCTCTACGAGAACTACCTCAAGGACCATCCGGCCCCCGAGGATTGCGAGTACTACATGTGTGGTCCGCCCATGATGAATGCCTCGGTGATCAAGATGCTGCTGGACCTGGGCGTCGAACCCGAGAACATCCTGCTCGACGACTTCGGCGGATGATCGAGGGCTCTGCCCGGCGTAAGACAGGGCTGGTCCGGCGTGGGCCGGCCCTGTTGCTGTTCGGGGGGCTCCTGGCGACGGCCTTGCTGTTTTCGGCCTGTGGTCGAGGCCCCCAGGACCATCGCCTGCAAGGCGTGGTACTCGACACCGGTTACCATCTCACTCTCCATGGCGATCTCGATATGCCGCGGCTGGAGGTCGCCATCGAGAGTGAATTGGTTCAGCAGGCGGCTCGCTGGACGGCCTTCGGCCAGGCCATGGCATCTTGGCGGCGCCCGGGGGTGTTGCCCGGCATGTCGCCTCCGTCACCCTGGCCGGACGTCCTGGGGCATGCCTGGCTGGTGGATCGCCTCCATCAACGCCTCCAGGGGGAAGGGCTCGATGAGTTCCTGGTGGAAGTGGGGGGCATTCGCCGTGGCCAGGGGGCCTGGTGGGTGGCCCTGCCGGGAGAGGATCGTCGACTCGAACTCGATGATGAGGCCCTGGCCAGCCTGGTCTGGCGCGACGCCGAGCGACGGCAGCGACTCAGCGTGGTGGCCGATAGCGCCCTGGAGGCCCTGTCCTTGGCCTGGCGCTGGCAAGGCGAGACGTTTCCCGAGCACGCCGTCTCCTGGAGCCATCCCGCGCTTTGGGTTGTCACAACTCCAGCGGGGACCGATGAGCGGATGAGTGGCGCCATGGCCACGCGCCTTGGTGCACAGGAAGAGGGGGCAGACCCCGCTTCCGGAGCCTATTGATAGGAGGCACACCCTTATGATGATCTGGGTATTGGTATTCGGTTTTATGCTGCTGCTGGTGGCCGCCATGGCCATCGGCGTGATCCTCGGCCGCAAGCCCATCGCCGGCTCCTGCGGTGGGCTGAATCAGTTGGGCCTGAAGCAGGGCTGCGATATCTGCGGCGGCAAGGACGAGGTGTGCGAGGAAGAGAACCGCAAGCGCCAGGCCGGTGCCCGCCGTCGTAGCGACGAAAGCCGCGGCGCCGACCTGGGCTATGACGCCACCAAGCGATAACGCCCTTCGCCCGGGCGGCAAGGAGGAAGGTACAAGGAGCCCCTTGTCGCCCGTAGCGTAGGGGAATCATCTTGCCTTGCAGCTTGCAGCTTGCAGCTAACAAAGAGATCAGGGAACTAGGAGAAGCAACGATCCATGGCAGTCCATAACTACGACGTGGTGGTAATCGGCACCGGGCCGGCGGGGGAGAGCGCCGCCATCAATGCCGCCAAGCATGGCAAGCGGGTGGCGGTGGTGGAGAAGCAGTCTTCGGTGGGGGGCAACTGCACCCACCAGGGCACCATCCCCTCCAAGGCGCTGCGCCATCAGGTCCGGCAGATCATGGCGTTCAACACCAATCGCATGTTCCGCGATATCGGCGAGCCGCGCTGGTTCTCCTTCCCCAAGGTCCTGGCCCGCTCCCAGCGCACCATCGACCAGCAGGTGGCGATGCGCACCAACTTCTATGCCCGTAACCGGGTCGATCTCTACTTCGGGGTGGCGCGCTTCAAGGACGAGCACACCCTGATGGTGCGTGACGATCACGAAGGCGTCGAAGAGCTGCATGCCCAGAAGGTCGTGATCGCCACCGGCTCGCGCCCCTACCGGCCGGCGGATATCGATTTCCGCCACCCGCGGATCTACTGCTCCGATACCGTCCTCGGGCTCAATCATACGCCGCGGACCCTGATCATCTTCGGCGCCGGGGTGATCGGTAGCGAATACGCCTCCATCTTCTCCGGCTTGGGCGTCAAGGTGGACCTGATCGACTCCCGCGATCGCCTGCTGTCCTTCCTGGATGACGAGATCTCCGACGCGCTCTCCTATCACCTGCGTCATCATGGCGTCCTGGTGCGTCATAACGAGGACTACGCCAAGGTGGAGGGCGATGAATCCGGGGTCACCGTGGAGCTGCAGTCCGGCAAGAAGCTGCGTGCCGACGCCTTCCTGTGGGCCAACGGCCGCACCGGGAATACCGACGAGCTGGGCCTGGAGAGCATCGGCCTGGAAGCCAACGGTCGTGGTCAGCTGGCGGTGGACGAGCACTACCGCACCGCCATTCCGAACATCTATGCGGTGGGCGACGTGATCGGCTGGCCGAGCCTGGCCAGCGCCGCCTACGACCAGGGCAAGAACGCCAGCGACGACTTGCTGGAGCAGCCTTTCCGGATGGTGGAGGACGTACCCACCGGGATCTACACCATTCCCGAGATCAGCTCGGTGGGCAGGACCGAGCGGGAGCTGACCCAGGCCAAGGTGCCCTACGAGGTGGCCCAGGCCTTCTTCAAGGACACCGCCCGGGCCCAGATCACCGGCGATACCGTGGGCATGCTGAAGATCCTCTTCCATCGCGAGACGCTGGAGATCCTCGGCATCCACTGCTTCGGTGACCAGGCCTCGGAGATCGTGCATATCGGCCAGGCGATCATGCAGCAGAAGGGCGAGGCCAACAGCCTCAAGTACTTCGTCAGCACCACCTTCAACTACCCGACCATGGCCGAGGCCTATCGGGTGGCGGCCATGAATGGCCTGAATCGGCTCTTTTAAGCGCATCGAGGCCAACTTTTTGTGGGAGTGCGGCGGTCCGGCGTCCCGGTTCCGCGCGATATCGCCCGAAGGGCGATCCTGGCTTCTCCCAGGGGTGATTTTGTCGCCCAATCGTTCGGGGAACCGGTACGCCGGACCGCCGAACTCCCACAATATTTATATCACCGCTCCAAAAACCAGCCCTTCATGGCGCCGGTGATGCGGCGCATCTCCTCGGGCGTGGTGATATAGGCCGGCATGGTATAGAGCCAGCGGCCGAAGGGGCGCAGCCAGACGCCGCGCTCCCGGGCGAAGGCCTGGGCGCCGTCGAGGCTCGCCGCCTCCTTCACTTCGATCACCGCCGTGGCCCCCAGCACCCGCACCTCGTTTACCGCCGGATGGGCGTTCAGGGCGGCATCCTCGAGCAGCTCCGCGCGCAGGATGGCATTGAGCCCGGCGATCTTGTCCAGGTAGCCTTCCTCCTCGAAGACCGCCAGGCTCTCCAGCGCCACCCGGCAGGCCAGGGGGTTACCCATAAAGGTGGGGCCATGCATAAAGGCATGATTCGGATCGTCACTGAGGAAGGCGTCATAGACGCGGCCGGTGGCCAGGGTCGCCGCATGACCCAGGTAGCCGCCGGTCAGCCCCTTGGAGAGCACCATGATGTCCGGAGTCACCCCGGCGTGGTCGGCGGCGAACATCCGTCCGGTGCGCCCGAAGCCGGTGGCCACCTCGTCGAAGACCAGCAGCACATCGAACTCGTCGCAGAGCTCCCGGGCGGCCCTCAGATAGTGCGGCGAGGTCATGTTCAGGCCGCCGGCGGCTTGCAGCAGCGGCTCCATCAGCAGCGCCGCCACCTCGTGATGGTGTGCCTCCAGGGTCGCCCGCAACGCCTGGATATCCGCCGCTACCGCCTCCGGCGGAGCATCATAGGGGGCGGTGGGGGCCGGGGCGAAGGGGTGGCTGGGCAGGAAGCCGGCGAACAGCGAATGCATGCCCTCTTCGGGGTCACACACCGCCATGCAGCCGCTGGTATCGCCGTGATAGGCGCGCATCAGCGACAGCATGCGGTGCTTCTCCGGGCGCCCCTCGAGCACCTGATACTGCACCGCCATCTTCATGGCCACTTCCATGCCCACCGAACCGCTGTCGGAGAAGAACACATGGTCGAGCCCCGGCGGGGTGATGCGCACCAGGGCCTCGGCCAGGCGCTGGGCCGGTTCATGGCTCAGGCCGCCGAGCATCACATGGCAGAGCGTCTCGGCCTGTGCCTGGATGGCGGCCACCAGTCGCGGGTGACCATAGCCATGGATCATGCACCACCAGGAACAGGTGGCATCCAGCAGTCGCTCGCCACCGGCCAGGGTGAAGTGGGCCCCCTGTCCCCCGACCACCGTCGGAGGCACGGGCTGGGTCTGCATCTGGGCATAGGGATGCCAGAGGGGCGATGCGGGCATATCAACCTCGTTGTTAACCTTTAATTTTCACAAGGTTAACACCCTGGGGCGCCAGCGTCACTCCGCGACAGCCATCCAGGCATGGCAAGGCGATAACATTCCTTTCAATATTCGGCGTTGAAGTGCCAGCCGCTCACCCCGCTATACGGGTAAACACGCTCTTGCCGACATACACCACCGGAGCCCGTTGTGGATTATTTCAACTAGTCCGGCTACCAGTTATTTTCCAACTAGCCTTCGACTATGCTATAAAAACTAAAGAGAGGCTTGGCAAATTACACGCTTTGCGGTATTAATGGCCGCCACATCCCGACAATGTCATCTGATAAGGAAAGCCCATGTCCCTGATTAACGAATACCTCCAGCAGGAGCAGCAGCTCAAGGCACTCCAGGAGCAGCTCGATAAACTGCAGAACGACCCGCGTCTCAAGGCCGAGCTCGAGTTCAAGGAGAAGCTCGAGGCCCTGATGCAGGAGTTCAACAAGAGCGCCAAGGAAGTGATCGAGCTGCTCGATCCCAAGCCGGCCGCCAAGGCCGCCGCCGCACCGGCCGCGGCTTCCACTGGCGGCGGGCGTCGCAAGCGCAAGCTGAAGATCTACAAGAACCCCACCACCGGTGAAGTCGTCGAGACCCGCGGCGGTAACCACAAGACCCTCAAGGCCTGGAAAGAGGCCCACGGCGCCGATACCGTCGAGTCTTGGCTGGTGCGTGTCGAAGGTTAACTGATGGGTCCTCGGCAAAACGCCTGAGTCTGTCTATCGCCCCGCCGAGTGCGGGGCGATCTCGTTTGGTGGCGATGCTTTTCCCAATAAAAAAGAGACCGCCGAGGCGGTCTCAAGGGCAGACACGTCTTGCGCCTGAAGTGCACTCTGATCCTCAGGCCGGCATCAGGCAGTGTTTGACTTCCAGATAGGCCGCGAGTCCCCAGGGACCCAGTTCTCGGCCGATACCACTGTGCTTGAAACCGCCCCAACTGGTCTGCGGCAATACCAACTGCTCGCTATTGATCCAGGTGGTACCGGAGTGCAGGCGACGGGCGATGGCCGCGGCACGCGATTTGTCCCGGCTGATCACCGTGGCGGCCAGGCCGAAGTCGCTGGCATTGGCGAGTGTGATGGCCTCCTCCTCGTCGGCCACGCTGCGTCCGCACAGCACCGGACCGAAGATCTCCTCCCGCCATAACCGGCTCTCCACCGGCACGTCCCGGTAGAGGCTCGGCGCCAGGAAGAAGCCTGGGGAGGGCACCTCACGGCGACGGCCGTCGCGCACGGCCGTGAGGCCCTCCTGGTCGGCGATGGCCAGGTACCCGAGCACGGCGTCGCGCTGGCGGGCACTGGTCAGCGGGCCCATCTCGCTGCCCTCGGCCAGGGGATCACCCAAGACCAGGGCATCGATGCGCGCTGCCAGGGCCGCATAGAGCGGCTCGGCGATGGACTGGTGGACCAGCAGCCGCGAGGTGGCCGAGCAGATCTGACCGGCATTGAAGTAGATGCCCGCCATTACCCAGTCGGCGGCCTGCTCGGGGTCGGCGTCCTCCATCACCAGGATCGGCGACTTGCCGCCGAGTTCCAGGGAAACCCCCTTGGTGCCGCCGGCGGCGGCGCGCATCACCGCCTCGCCGACCCGGTTGCTGCCGGTAAAGGAGAGCTTGTCGACGCCGGGGTGGCAGGAGAGCGGAGCGCCGATGCCCTCGCCGTCGCCGTGCAGCAGATTCAGCACCCCGGCGGGCAGCTTCACCTCGAGGGCGATCTCGGCCAGGACCTGCTCCGGCAGCGGGGTGACCTCCGAGGGCTTGAGCACCGCGGTGCAGCCGGCGGCCAGCGCCGGGGCCAGCTTCCAAGCGCTGGTCACCAGCGGGAAGTTCCAGGGGGTGATCAGCCCCACCACGCCCACCGGGTCCTGGTAGCAGCGTGCCTCGACGCCGTCCATTTCCAGTGGTACCAACTGGCCCTGGCGCTCGTCCAGGCGGCGTGCCTCGCCGGCGTAGTAGCGGTAGCAGGCGATGGCATCGTCCAGGTCGATGCTGGCCTCCGCCAGTACCTTGCCGTTATTGGTGCTGGAGAGGTGCATCAGCGCCTCCCGGCGCCGGCTCAGGGCCTCGGCGAAGCCCTCCAGATAGACGGCCCGCTCGCTGCCCGAGAGCGCTTGCCAGGCGGGCAGGGCGCGACGCGCCGCGGCCACGGCGGCATCCACGTCCTCGGGGTGGCCGGCGGTGACCTCGGCGATCACCGCCTCCGTGGTGGGGTTGACCACCGGCAGGCGCCGCTCGCCCCGGGAGGCCACCCAGCGGTTATCGATAAATTGCTGCGTCAGTGTTTGCATGGTGATTCCTCTGCTTGCCTGTTTCCGCCGAGCGATTGGCGCCGTCAGGCGCCCTTGATGCCGGCCAGGATCGCCCTTCGGTCGATATCGCGCGGAATCCGCGCTCCCACGGTAGCCTTGGTGGTGGCACGGGTTTTTGTGGGAGTTCGGCTTCCCGACGGTCCGACGTCTCGGCGATTGGCGCCGTCAGGCGCCCAGGGCCCGCTGCCAGGCGTGGGCATCCACCTCGATCAGCAGGGGGCCGTCGGTGGGGCGCGCCGCCAGCGCCTGGGCGAGTTCGCCGGGGGAGCCGACCCGGGTGGCCAGGCAGCCGAAGCCGCGGGCCAGGGTCTGGAAGTCCGGGGCCTGGATATCCACGCCGAGGCGCGCCACGCCGTGGGCGTCCATATAGCGACGGATCTCCTCGTAGCCGGCGTTGTGCCACAGCAGGATCACCACCGGCAGGCGCTCCTCCACGGCGGTGGCCAGCTCCGAGAGGGTGAACATCACCCCGCCGTCGCCGACCAGGGCGATCACCGGCTGCTCGGGGCGGCCCAACTGGGCGCCGAGTGCCGCCGGCAGGCCATAGCCGAGGGTGCCGTAGCCGGTGGAGGCGTTGAAGTAGCGCCGCGGCTGCGGCAGCGACAGCAGGTGGTTGGCGGCATACACCGGGGCGGTGGAGTCGCCGACCCACAGCGCCTCGGGCAGGGCCGCCTTGAGGGTGGCGCAGAGCGGCACGAAGGGGGCCAGGGCCGGGTCCTGTTCCAGCGCCAGGGCCTCGCGCACGGCGGCGGCGCGAGCCTCGCCATCCTTATGCAACTGCTCGGGACACTGCATAAGCAGGCCCTCCAGGGCGCGCCCGGCATCGCCCACCAGCCCCAGGGCCAGCGACTGGTTGCGTACCAGTTGCTGGGCATCCAGGTCGATGCGAATCAGCCGGCCGGTGAGGACGAAGCCATCATCGAAGACCACGTCATAGTCGGTCTCGCCGAGCTCGGTGCCGATGGCCAGGATCACGTCGGCCTCCCGGGCCAGTTGGCGCACCGGGGGCAGGGCGGTATTGGCGCCCAGGTCCAGGGGATGGGCATCGCCCAAGAGCCCCTTGGCATTGATGGTGGTGGCGGTGGGGGCATCGAGGCGGCTCACCAGCTCGCGGGCCGCCTCGGACGCCGCCACGCAGCCGCCGCCGAGCAGCACCAGGGGGCGTTCGGCCCCCTTGAGCCAGCTGGCCGCGGTGGCCAGGCCCTCGGCGTCCGGGGCCGCCGGGTAGAGCCGCGGCCGATTAAAGGAGGCCGGCTCGGCCACCTCGGCGGCGAACAGGTCGATCGGGATCTCGAGATGCACCGGGCCGGGGCGCTCGCCATCGAAGACCGCGAAGGCCCGGGCCAGTACTTCGGGCAGCGCCGCGGCATCGAGCAGGGTATGGCTAAAGCGCGCCACGCCGGCCACCAGGCCGCGTTGGCTCTCCAGCTCGTGCAGCCGGCCCTGGCCGCGGCCCAGGGTATCGCGGCGGTTGACGCTGGAGATCACCAGCATGGGGATGGAGTCGGCCAGCGCCTGGCCCATGGCGGTGGCGATATTGGTCATGCCGGGGCCAGTGATGATCAGGCAGACCCCGGGCTTGCCGGTGGCGCGGGCATAGCCGTCGGCCATGAAGCCGGCGCCCTGTTCGTGGCGCGGGGTGACATGGCGGATCTCGCGGCCTTCCAGGCCGCGGTAGAGCTCGACGGTATGCACCCCGGGAATGCCGAAGAGGGTGTCGACGCCGTAGCTCTCGCCGAGCAGGCGGATCAGGAGTTCAGCACAGGTCATGGGCAAGTCCTCGTATCACGAGGCCCGGCCTGATGGGGCCGGGCCGGGACGCGATCTCAGAAGAAGAAGGTGTGGGCCATAAAGGCGATGATCGGCAGGGTGATGGCGGTGCGCAGCAGGAAGATCGCGAACAGCTCCCACAGCGACAGGGGGATCTTCGACTTGAGCAGCAGGGCACCGATCTCCGACATATAGATCAGCTGGGTCAGCGACAGGCAGGCCACCACGAAGCGGGTCAGCTCGCTCTCGATGCTGGTGGCCAGCACCGCCGGCAGGAACATGTCGGCGAAGCCCACCAGGGTCGCCGGGGCGGCGGCCTCGGCCTCGGGAATGCGCAGCCACTCTAGCACCGGCACCATGGGGTAGGAGAGCCAGGTGAAGATCGGCGTGAACTCGGCGAGGATCAGTGCCAGGGTACCGATGGCCACCACCAGGGGCAGCAGGGCCAGGAAGATGTCCGCCACGTTGAACAGGGCGTTGCGGATCAGTTCGCGAGCGCCGGGGGCCTTCTCGGCGCGCTCCACGGCGCGGGTCAGGCTGTAGCGGAAGACGCCCATGTCGGCGCTGCGCTTCTCGGCCAGTTGGCAGCCCACCGGCTCGTAGTAGGTGTCCGGCTTGCGTGACAGCGGCGGCAGGCGCGGCACCACGATGGCGGCGATCAACCCCGACACCACCACCGTCAGGTAGAAGGGCACGAACATATGGTCGAGGTCGACGAAGCTGGTGATCAGCAGGCTGAAGGCGATGGAGACGATGGAGAAGTTGGTGGCGATCACCGCCGCCTCGCGACGGTTATAGAAGCCCTTCTCGTACTGCTGGGCGGTGATCAGCACCCCCACGGTGCCGGAGCCCATCCAGGAGGCGGTGGCATCGATGGCGCTGCGCCCGGGCAGGCGGAAGATCGCCCGGAAGGGCTTGCGCACCAGGCTGCCGATAAACTCCATGAAGCCGAAATCGACCAGGAAGGGCAGCAGCAGGGCGGCGAAGAAGAAGAAGGTCAGCAGCACCGGCGCCAGGTCGTTGAGCATCACGCCGCCGGTGTGGCCGGCGATCACGAAGCCCGGCCCCACCTGGAAGAAGGTCATGGTGGCGAAGGCGGCGCCGAGAATGCGCATCAGGAACCACACGGGGCCCACATCGAACATTTCGTTCCAGAGGCCCTGGCTGGCCCAGGCGGGCCGGGTCAGCTTGACCAGCAGGGTGATCACCACCGAGAGACAGAGCACGGCGGTGGCGATGGCCGGCAGCCAGTCGCTGAGCAGGTCCTGGAGCCCCTTGGCCATCAGGCCCATGCCGATATTGACGGTGTCGCCCACCGAGAAGGGGATCAGGAAGAGGGCGACCCCGAACAGCGAGGGGATCAGGAATTTCATCAGGCCACGCCGGCTAAGGCTGGGCCGGGCGGTGGCGCCGGTGTCGAGGGTGGAGGACATCGTTGGTTACCCCATGGATTGTTTTAGTGAACGGTGTGGGTCACCGGAGAGGCGGCCGTCCTCTGGCGCGCCGAGGGCCGCATGGGGTCGAGGCATGCGGCCCGGTGACCGGAGTTAATCGCGGCGCATCACGCCGGGCAGCACGCAGAGCATCTCGTAGAGCAGGGTGGCGCCCATCAGGGCGGTGTTGCCGCTCGGGTCATAGGGGGGCGCCACTTCCATCAGGTCGCCACCCACCACGTTGAGGCCCCAGGCGCCGCGTACGATCTCCAGGCCCTGGGCCGCGGTCAAGCCGGCCATCTCCACGGTGCCGGTGCCCGGGGCCACCGAGGGGTCGAGGCCATCGATATCGAAGCTGATATAGACGGGGCCGTCACCCATCTGCTCGCGTACCTCGGCCATCAGCGGCTCCAGGGACTTGTGCCAGCACTGCTCGGCGGTGACCACCCGGAAGCCCTGGCGGCGGCACCAGTCGAAGTCATCGGCGGCGTAGCCGGTGCCGCGCAGGCCGATCTGCACCACCCGTTGGCTGTCGAGCAGCCCCTCCTCCTGGGCGCGGCGGATCGGCGTGCCATGGGCGATGGACTCGCCGAACATATGGTCATTGACGTCGGCGTGGGCATCGATATGGATCAGCCCCACCGGGCCGTGCTGGCGGGCGATGGCGCGCAGGATCGGCAGGGTGAAGGTGTGATCGCCACCCATCGTCAGCGGCGTGGTGCCGTGGCTCAGCACTTCCCGGTAGAAGGCATCGATGATTTCGAGGTTCTTCGGCAGGTTGAAGGTGTTGACCGGCACGTCGCCGATGTCCGCCACCTGCAGGCTATCGAAGGGGGCGGCGCGAGTGGCCATATTGTAGGGGCGCAACATGCGCGACTCGTCGCGGATCTGCCGCGGCCCCAGGCGGGCGCCGGGACGGTTGGAGGTGCCGATGTCCAGGGGCACGCCGATAAAGGCCGCGTCCAGGCCGCGGGCGTCGGCCTGGGTGGGCAGGCGCATCATGGTGGCCGGGCCGCCGAAGCGGGGCATCTCGTTACCGCCCAGGGGCTGGTTGAACTCGCTCATGGAAACTCCTCAACAGGTCGCAGACATTGGCTTCCCTGTGCTTCTTGCACGAAGCGTGCCAGATTGTACGCCCATGATTTGTCGGGGGTTTCCAAGTAAGTGATGCGTTTTTACATTGCTGAGACCCGGGGTTTGATGCAAAAATGCATGATCGATGCAGGAATGAATCAAGGGAGGGGAGATGAGCGAAACCGATGCCCGGGTGCTCAGGACCCTGGTGGAGAATGCCAATGACCATATCTTTATCGTCGATGGCCAGGGCCGGGTGCTCGACGTCAGCCCCGGGGCCGCGGCGGTCTATGGCATGTCACGGGAGGCGCTGTGCGCCACCACGGTCCAGCGCCTCGAGGCGGATGGCATCCTGACGCCCTCGGTGAGCCTCGAGGTGATGCGCAGCGGCAAGCCGGCCCAGGTGATGCAGACCACCAGCACCGGGCGTCGGGTGATCGCCCAGGCCTATCCGGTGTTTAGCGGCGATCGCCTGGAACGCATTATCAGTCGCTCCATGGATCTCACCGACCTGCAGTGGCTCCAGGAGGAGTATCAGCTACTGCAACGGCGCTTCAGCGAGCACCTGAAACGCAGTGCCGCGGCCTCCCTGGGCGATGACCTGGAGGTGGACGCGGCGCAAGGCGAGCTGCGTATCCGCAGTGAGCTGATGCATGAGATCGCCCTGCTGCTCAAGCGGGTCGCCCCCACCGATGCCAGCGTGCTGATGCTGGGCGAATCCGGGGTCGGCAAGACCGCCTTCGCCCGCCAGCTGCACCGCTGGAGTCGCCGTCGCGAGGGGCCCTTTATCGACGTCAACTGCGGGGCCATTCCCGAGAGCCTGTTCGAGTCGGAGATGTTCGGTTACCAGCCGGGCGCCTTCAGCGGCGCCGCCCGCCAGGGCAAGGCGGGGCTGATGGAGCAGGCTCAGGGCGGCACCCTCTTCCTTGACGAGATCGGCGAGCTGCCCCTGGCCATGCAGACCAAGCTGCTCAAGGTGATCCAGGATGGGAGCCTGACCCGGCTGGGCGATACCCGGGCGCGGCGGGTGGACTTCCGCCTGGTGGTAGCCACCAACCAGGACCTGGCGCGGCGCGTGGAGGAGGGGCGTTTCCGTCTCGATCTCTATTACCGCCTCAATGTGATTCCGGTGACCCTGCCGCCGCTGCGCGAGCGTCCGGAGGACATCCCCGGCCTGGTGGAGTTGCAACTGCGGCGACTCAATCGGCGCTACGGGCGCGACAAGTTATTGGCCCCCGGCGTCTGGCAGGAGTTGATGGGGCACGACTGGCCGGGTAATGTACGCGAGTTGGAAAACTGGCTGGAGCGGGCCTGGCTTTCGGCGCCCGACGAGATGATCGAGGCCCGGGGGCTCGCTCCGCAGCGTTCCAGTCGAGTCCCGGAAGGCGCTATACTGCTCGACGATTCTTCTTCCCCGGGCCCCGGGGCGATCAAACTCGCCGAAGGCGAGGGCCTCAAACAAGGTCTCGCCCGGTTCGAGCGCGAGATCCTGGCTGAACTGTGCACGCAGTTGCCGAGTACTTATGCCATGGCCGAGCGCCTGGGTATCAGTCAGCCCAGTGTGGTGCGCAAACTGCAGCGCCATGGATTACGAATTTCCGACGGTCACCGATAAACGCGAATGAAACAGCAAAAGAAAGCCAATGTCATGGATGAGCGCGAGAAATTGCGCAAGTTTCGTGAGCTAGACGACGCCTTTGCCCAGGCCCTGCAGCAACTCGATGACCCCAATCACCGCCTGGATATCCCCACCGGTCCACCGGTTGCCTCGGCGCAGTCTCAGCGCAAGGAGGAGAGCGAGCGGCTTTTCGAGGAGCGTCTCGAGACGCTGATGCGGGAGTACCAATTCGCCCCCGAGAGCGTGGTGGCACTGCTCGAGTCGTTGACGGACAAACCCGGCGTCCCCTGATCAATGCATCACTTCTCCCAAGGAAGATTTGCTTGCGCCCGCGATTTCATCAATCATTAGCCGGGTCTCGTGTTCGCACGGGCATAGAATAACGAGGCGTTAGAAGACGCAATTCAGGAATAACAAGGCGCACCGAAAATCGCAGGGCGCTAAAGGGAGAATTCAATGGCAATGATTCAAGGGAAGCGGGGCCTGATCGGGGCCCTGGCCGGCCTGATGCTGGCCGGCGCAACGGCCGCCCAGGCCACCGATCCGAACTGGCAGGCTCCCCCCACCTACGGCTCGGTCAACCTGAGTGCCGGCTTTATGCCGGACCCGCACCGGGTGGACCTTTCCGCCGGGGGCAGCACCCAGGTCAGCTCCAGCCTGGGGAGTGGCTGTGCCGGCTATATCTATGCCGAGGCCCCGGATGTGGACCTCTACTATACCGCCGGCAGCCTGCCGCTCTATATCCATGTCGAGTCCCGCACCGACACCACCCTGGTGATCAATGCGCCGGACGGGCGCTGGTACTGCAATGATGACGCCAACGGGCTCGACCCCATGGTCAGTTTCCCCAAGGCGCAGAGCGGCATGTATAACATCTGGGTCGGCGTCTGGGGTAACAGCGAACTGCGCGATGCCACCCTGAACTTTACCGAGATCAACCCCAGCCGGTGATCGCAGTCCGCCCCGGCTTTGCCGGGAGCTGGAAGTAAAAACCGCCCCCATGGCCTGGCCATGGGGGCGATCCTGATTGTCACCAGGGGCGACTTCGTCGCCCAATCGTCCGGAATCCGGACTCCCACAAAACCAGTGGCCCCCCAGGCTACTGTGGGAGCTCGGCTGTGCCGAGCGATATCGCCCGAAGGGCGATCCTGGTAGGCGCCTCTCGGCGCCAATCGTCCGGCGGAGCCGAACTTTTATACCAGGCTGAGGCTACACTGCCGTTCCAGCTTCCAGCTTCCAGCTTCCAGCTTCCAGCTTGCAGCTTGCAGCTTGCAGCTTTAGTGGCGGAAGTGGCGCATCCCGGTAAAGACCATGGCGATACCCGCCTCATTGGCGGCGTCGATCACCTCCTGGTCGCGCATGGAGCCGCCGGGCTGGATCACCGCGGTGATGCCCGCGGCCGCGGCGGCATCGATGCCGTCCCGGAACGGGAAGAAGGCGTCACTGGCCATCACCGAGCCGGGGACCGAGAGGCCCTCGTCGGCGGCCTTGATGCCGGCGATCTTGGCCGAGTAGACGCGGCTCATCTGGCCGGCGCCCACGCCGATGGTCTGGCCTTCCTTGACGTAGACGATGGCGTTGGACTTGACGAACTTGGCCACCTTCCAGGCGAACATCAGGTCGCGCAGCTCCTGCTCGCTGGGGGTGCGCTGGGTCACCACCTTCAGCTCGTCGCGCTCCACCATGCCCTGGTCACGATCCTGCACCAGCAGGCCGCCATTGACGCGCTTGAAGTCGTGGCCGGCGAGCGCGGCATTGCCCCAGTGGGCGGCCACGTCGAGCAGGCGCACGTTCTGCTTCTCGGCGACGATCTCGCGGGCGGCGTCGGCCACCCCGGGGGCGATGATTACCTCGACGAACTGGCGGTCGATAATGGCCCGGGCGGTAGCGGCATCCAGCGGCCGGTTGAAGGCGATGATGCCGCCGAAGGCGCTGGTGGGGTCGGTGGCGAAGGCCTTCTCGTAGGCCGCCAGGGGCGACTCGCCGAGGGCCACGCCGCAGGGGTTGGCGTGCTTGACGATCACGCAGGCCGGCTCCTCGAAGGCCTTGACGCATTCGAAGGCGGCATCGGTGTCGGCCACGTTGTTGAAGGAGAGCGCCTTGCCCTGCAGGCTCTCGGCGGTGGCCACGCTGGGCTCGCTGGCGTCGTCCTCCACATAGAAGGCGGCCTGCTGGTGGGGGTTCTCGCCGTAGCGCATTTCCTGCTTCTTGCGATACTGGACGCTGTAGGTGCGCGGGAAGCCGGCTTCGCCGCCCTCGACCCGTTGGCCCAGGTAGTTGGCGATGGCGGCATCATAGCCGGCGGTGTGTTCGAAGGCCTTCACCGCCAGGTCGAAGCGGGTCGCGAGGCTCACCGCGCCGCCATTGGCGTCCATATCGCCCAGTACCCGGGCATAGTCGCCGGCATCCACCAGGATGCTGGTGTGGGCATGGTTCTTGGCGCAGGCGCGGACCATGGTGGGGCCGCCGATATCGATATTCTCGATGGCGTCCTCCAGGGTGCAGTCGGGCCTGGCCACGGTCTGGGCGAAGGGATAGAGATTGACCACCACCATATCGATGGGGTCGATCTCATGCTCGCTCATCACCGCGTCGTCCTGGCCGCGGCGACCGAGGATGCCGCCATGGATCTTGGGGTGCAGGGTCTTGACCCGACCATCCATGATCTCGGGGAAGCCGGTGTGGGCCGACACCTCGGTGACCGGAATCTCGTTGTCGCGCAGCAGCTTGAAGGTGCCGCCGGTGGAGAGCAGCGCCACGCCGCGCTCGACCAGGCCACGGGCGAAATCGACGATACCGGTCTTGTCGGAGACGCTGAGCAGGGCGCGGCGCACCGGCAGGGTGGAAGCGGAGGGGGAGGCGGATTGGGCCATGGACTTGCACTCTCGGAGTTGGCTGGAAAACGAACGAAGGGAGCCGCGTGCGGCTCCCTTCGGGAAGAAAAGGGTCAGATCAGGGCATGCTGCTTGAGCTTCTTGCGCAGGGTGCCGCGATTGAGGCCGAGTAGCTCGGCGGCGCGGGTCTGGTTACCGTTGACGTGTTCCATCACGGCGGCCAGCAGCGGCGCCTCCACCTCGTCGAGCACCATGGCATAGAGGCCGGTGACCGACTCGCCATCGAGATGGGCGAAGTAGCGGCGCATCGCCAGGTCCACGGCCTCCCGCAGGGGGCGCTCGGGGGCGGGGGCCTGCCCCTCGGGCGGTGCCGAGGCCGGGCGGGCATCGATGGCGGAGAAGCTCATGGGTTCCTGATCCACGCGTGTCGCATTATCGGGCGTCGTTGCTTGCCTGCTGGTCATGCTGCACTGGTTCCATTGGCGGCCGAGGGCAAGCCCTCCAGGCCGAAGAGTTCATTCACGAAATGGTGCTGGGCGCCCGGCGTCTCCAGGCGGTTGAATACCGCCTTCAGGGACTTGGCGTCGTCCGCTTCATGGCGCTCCAGATACCAGCCCAAGTGCTTGCGGGCGATCCGTACCCCCATCACCTCACCGTAGAAGTCATGCAGGGCACCAAGGTGTTCACCCAACAACCGGTGGCGCTCGGTGGCGCTCGGCGGCGCTATCTCCTGGCCATGGGCCAGGTAATGATCGATCTCGCGGAAGAGCCAGGGATTGCCCTGGGCGCCGCGGCCCACCATCACCGCATCCGCCCCAGTATAGTCGAGAACCCGGGCGGCCTTGGCGGCGGAATCGATATCGCCGTTGGCGAACACCGGAATCGACACCCGCGACTTGATCTCGGCGATGGTGTCGTACTCCGCCTGGCCCTGGTAACGCTGCTGACGATGGCGGCCATGCACCGCCAGGGCCTGGATGCCGGCGGCCTCGGCGAGCCTGGCCACCCGCAGCCCATTGTTGCTCTCGGCGCACCAGCCGGTGCGGATCTTCAGGGTCACCGGGATCTCCACCGCGGCCACCACCGCCTCGAGGATCTCCGCCACCAGCGCCTCGTCGCGCAGCAGCGCCGAGCCGGCGGCCTTGTTGCACACCTTCTTGGCCGGGCAGCCCATATTGATATCGATGATCTCGGCGCCACGCTCGGCGTTGAGTCGTGCCGCCTCGGCGAGCATCGCCGCATCGCCGCCGGCGATCTGCACGCTGCGCGGCCCCGGCTCGCCGCGATGGTCCATGCGCAGCCGCGACTTGCGGGTATGCCACAGGCTGGGGTCCGAGGTGACCATCTCGCCCACCACCAGGCCGGCGCCCAGGCGCCGGCACAGCGCCCGGAAGGGGCGGTCGGTGACCCCGGCCATGGGCGCCAGGATCGCCCGGCTGGTCAGCCGGTGGGGTCCGATGGCGGGCAGGGGCGTGGCGTGGCTTATGGGCATGAAAACCGGGGGCTCGATTCAAGGGGGGCCTATGATACCCAGCCGGCGCCCCCGGGTGAAGGTGGCAATTGGCATTCTCCCGCGGCGAAAGCGCCCACTCGGGGCAGCCGACCCAGCCTATTGTAGGGCTTGCCACCCAAGCTGCTTGTGGGGGCCACCCAATCTATTGTGGGAGCGCGGCGGTCCGGCGCTCCGGTTCTGCCGGTCCGACGCTTCGGCGATATCGCCCGCAGGGCGATCCTGACTGTCACCAGGGGCGACTGCGTCGCCCAATCGTCCGGGGAACCCGGACTCCCACAACCCCAGAGCCTCTCCCAAAACCAGTGGCCACCCAGGCTGCTGTGGGGAGCCACCCAATCTATTGTGGGAGCGCGGATTCCGCGCGATTCGCCCGAAGGGCGATTCAGGCCGGCCGGCGCCCCTCCAGGCGCACCCAGCCCTCCCGCTCCACCGGCGGCTCCATCACCAGGCCCTGGGCCTCATAGGCTACCAACACCTCCTCGGCCTGCTGGGCGAGGATCCCCGAGAGCACCAGGTGCCCGCCGGGGGCCACCTGGCCGGCGATAGTGGGGGCCAGTTCCACCAGGGGGCCGGCGAGGATATTGGCCACCACCACCGGGAAGGGGCCCTCCTCGAGCTGCTCCGGATAGAAGAGCGTCAGGCGCTCCTCGGCGATGGCGTTGCGCTCGGCGTTGTCGCGGCTGGCCTGCAGGGCCTGGGGGTCGATATCGGTGCCCACGGCGCGGCTGGCGCCCAGCTTGAGGGCGGCGATGGCCAGGATGCCGGAGCCGCAGCCCACGTCGAGTACCGCCTTCGCCTCCAGTTCGCCGGCCACCGCCAGCCCATCCAGCCACTCCAGGCACAGTGCCGTGGTGGGGTGGGTGCCGGTGCCGAAGGCCAGGCCCGGGTCGAGCAGCAGGTTGACCGCCTCGGGCTCCGGGGCCTCATGCCAGCTGGGCACGATCCACAGTCGCTGGCCCATCTTCAGCGGCGTGAAGCCGTCCATCCACTCCCGCTCCCAGTCGCGGTCGGCGAGCAGCTCGAACTCCACCTCCGGGCAGGGCTCGTCGGGCACCTCCAGGCTCCAGGCCTGGCGTACCCGCTCGAGCATGGCGTCGATGCCCTCCAGGTCGTCATACAGGCCGGTCAGTACCGTTTCGTTCCATAGCGGCGTGGTGCCCCGCTCCGGCTCGAAGACCGGGTCGTCATGGGCATCCTGCAGGGTGATGGCGGAGGCCCCCTCGGCGAGCAGCAGCTCCTCCAGGGTCTCGGCCTGCTCCGGGGCGATTCGCGCCTTGAGTTGTAGCCAGGGCATGGTGGCGTCTCCTGCGTAAAAGGGCGTGTCAGGGTATCCAAACGACCGACGGGATGGCCCAGGGCCATCCCGTCGGTGAAGGCGGATCGAGGCTTACAGACCCAGCTTCTTCTCCAGATAGTGGATATTGACCCCACCCTGCTGGAAGTGGGTATCGCGCACCAGATCCTTGTGCAGGTCGGTGTTGGTCTTGATGCCTTCCACCAGCAGCTCGTCCAGGGCATTGCGCATGCGAGTCAGGGCCGCGGTGCGGTCCTCGCCCCAGGTGATCAGCTTGCCGATCAGGGAGTCGTAGTGGGGCGGCACCGTATAGCCGGTATAGAGGTGGGAGTCCATGCGCACCCCCAGGCCACCCGGCGGGTGATAGAGGCTCACCTTGCCCGGCGAGGGCATGAAGGTGCGGGAGTCCTCGGCATTGATCCGGCACTCGAAGGCGTGGCCGTTGACCTTGACGTCTTCCTGGCGGATCGACAGCGGCAAACCGGCGGCGATGCGCAGCTGCTCCTTGACGATGTCCACCCCGGTGATCTGCTCGGTGACCGGATGCTCCACCTGGACGCGGGTGTTCATCTCGATAAAGAAGAACTGGCCCTTCTCGTAGAGGAACTCGAAGGTGCCGGCGCCCCGGTAGTTGATGGTCAGGCACGCCTGGCGGCACGCCTCCAGCACCTGGGCCCGGGCCTCCGGGTCCAGGCCCGGCGCCGGGGCCTCCTCCAGCACCTTCTGGTGGCGGCGCTGCAGGGAGCAGTCGCGATCATAGAGGTGGATGGCGTTGCCCTGGCCATCGGCCAGCACCTGCACCTCCACATGGCGCGGCTCCTGGAGGAACTTCTCCATATAGACGGTGCCGTCGCCGAAGGCCGCGGCGGCCTCGGTCTGGGTGATGCTCACCGAGGAGAGCAGGTGCGCCTCGGTATGCACGACGCGCATGCCGCGCCCGCCGCCGCCGGCGGCGGCCTTGATGATCACCGGGTAGCCGATACGCTTGGCGATGGCCAGCAGCTCCGCCTCGTCTTCCGGCAGGGGGCCGTCGGACCCGGGCACCGTGGGCACGCCGGCCTTCTTCATCGCCTCGATGGCGCTGACCTTGTCGCCCATCAGGCGAATGGTCTCGGCCCGCGGCCCGATAAAGACGAAGCCGGAACGCTCCACCTGCTCGGCGAAGTTGGCGTTCTCGGAGAGGAAGCCGTAGCCGGGGTGAATGGCGCTGGCGTCGGTGACCTCGGCGGCGCTGATCAGCGCCGGAATATTGAGGTAAGACTGGGCCGAGGAGGCCGGGCCGATGCATACCGCTTCATCGGCCAGACGCACATGCATCAGCTCCTGGTCGGCCTTGGAGTGCACCGCCACGGTCTTGATGCCCAGTTCCTTGCAGGCACGCAGGACGCGCAGGGCGATCTCGCCGCGATTGGCGATGAGTACCTTGTCCAACATCTGTTATCCGCCCGTAGTGTGGTGTCAGTGGAGAGCCTCGAGGTCGGGACCTCAGGCGATGACCAGCATCGGCTGATCGAACTCGACCGGCTCGCCGTCTTCCACCAGGATGGCTTCGATGACGCCGTCCTTGTCGGCCTCGATCTGGTTCATCATCTTCATCGCCTCGACGATGCACACCGCCTCACCCTTGCGCACCGCCTGGCCCACTTCGGCGAAGGGCTTGGCGCCCGGTGCCGGGGCCCGGTAGAAGGTGCCCACCATGGGCGAGTTGACGGTATGGCCGGTCGGTGCGGCCGGGGCCGCCGGTTCGCTGGCCGCCGGGGTGGCGGCGGGGGCCGCCGGAGCCGGCGCATAGGCGGCGGGCTGCGGGGCGGGCTGATAGGCCACGCCATTGGGGTGGCGGCTGATGCGGACGGATTCCTCGCCTTCCTGGATCTCGATCTCGCTGATATTGGACTCTTCCAGCAGCTCGATCAGCTTCTTGACCTTACGGATATCCATGCGGTTGTCTCGCTCGTAATGGAGTATTGAGAGGGCTTGAGGCAGGCTGCGCAGCGGCGCTGTCAACCTGCGAGAAAACGGTTCGGATCGAGGCAAAGTTCAGCAAATTGCCGCCGATTGCCGCGCCAAAAGGCGTGTTGGCGGAGTTTGCCGAAAAACGACCGGGTTGTCTAGGATATCCGCAGAAACGCGAATTTAAACGCTTGTTTCGCGATCTTCTCCAGTAAACCAGGGCTTTTATGTGATGTTGACTGAAGGCTTGGTTCCGGAACAATCACTCCAGGCTCCCACAGGTAGGCTGGGTAACTATTCCCACAGTGGGCTTAGTTGGCCACTGGTGTTGTGGGAGTCCGGCTCTGCCGGACGATTGGGCGACGCAGTCGCCCTGGCGCCTGGCGGCGCCAATCGCTCGGAAGAACCGGAACGCCGGACCGCCGAGCTCCTACCACCCCAGAGCCTCTCCCAAAGCCAGTGGCCACCCAATCTATTGTGGGAGCCACCTAGGCTGCTGTGGGAGCGCGGATTCCGCGCGATATCGCCCGAAGGGCGATCTGGAAGGCCTTGGCGGCCACCAGGGGCGACTGCGTCGCCCAATCGCGCGGGAAACCCACGCTCCCACTACCCCAGTGGCAGCCTCGTCCCGATCACCCCTGCCGGCTCTCCAGCCAGGTTAGCAGCTGATTAAGATGGCCGGCGAACTCGTCGCGGTTCACCTCGCCCTGGATACGCGCCTCGCGAATCTCCTCGCCACGGGAGAAGAACAGCAGGCTGGGGGGGCCGAACAGCTCGAAATGGCCCAGCAGCTCGCGGCTGGCGCCGTTGCTCTCGGTGACGTCCACCTGCACCCGCCGGAAGGCCGAGAGGGGCTCGGCCACCTCCGGCGCCGGGTAGACGCTGCGCTCCAGCTGCTTGCAGGAGATGCACCAGTCGGCGGTGACGTCGACGAAGACCGGGGACTCGCCGGCGCTGGCCAGGGCGCGTTCCAGGCCGGCCAGGTCGTGCACCACGGCATCCGGTTCGCTGGTGGTGAGGGTATTCCCGCCCTGGGTGGCGGGGAGCGCCAGGGGGCGCAGCGGATCACTGCCGCCCTGGGCGGCACCCAGCACCAGGGCCAGGCCCCAGGCCAGCAGCAGGATGCCCGCTCCCTGGCGTAGCTGGGCCCAGCCCCGGGTGCCCAGGCGCAGGGCGCCCAGGGAAAGCGCCGCCGCCACCGCCAGGGCCGCCCACAGCAACAGGGCCAGCGGCCCCGGCAGCAGCCGCTCGATCAACCAGATGGCCACCCCCAGCAGCAGCAGGCCGAAGGCGATCTTGACCCCCTCCATCCAGGCGCCGCTGCGCGGCATCAGGGTGGTGCCGAAGGTGCCCACCAGCAGCAACGGCACCCCCATGCCCAGCGCCAGGGCCAGCAGGGCGGCGCCGCCCATCACGGCATCACCGGTGGTGGAGATAAACACCAGGGCACCGGCCAAAGGCGCCGAGACGCAGGGCGAGACCACCAACACCGAGAGGGCGCCGGCCAGCGCCAGGCCGGCGGGGCCGCTGCGCTGGGCCCGGGCCTGCCAGGCCTCGACGCGGCCGGCCAGGGCGGGCGCCATGCGCAGCTTGAAGACCCCGAACATGGCTAGGGCGAAGAGTACGAAGAGGGCCGCGAAGGTGATCAGCACCGGCGCCGACTGCAGCCGTGCCTGCAGGTTGAGGCCGGCGCCGAACAGCCCCATCAGTACCCCCACCAGGGCATAGGTGGCGGCCATCCCGGCCACATAGCTGGCGGAGAGGGCGAAGGCGCGGCCGCGGCCGGGGTTCTGGCCGACGATGATCGACGACAGGATGGGGATCATCGGCAGCACGCAGGGCGTGAAGGTCAGGCCCAGGCCGGCCAGGAAGAAGAGCCCCAGGGCCAGCGGCAGGCTGGCGCTGGTCATCAGCTCGCTGAAGCGGCCATCGGCGCTCTGCACGCCGCCGAGTGCCACCGGTACGGAGGCCGAGCCACCGGCGTCGCCGTCGGCCTCCCAGTCGGCGAAGGCGGGGGGCGCCGAGCCGGGCAGGGCGGTCATCTCCAGGCGCTCCGGCGGATAGCAGAGGCCGGCCAGGGCGCAGCCCTGGAAGCTCAGGGTAAAGGGGACTGCCCCCGATACCGGCGCCTCGGCCAGAGGCACCTCGAAGACCACCTGGTCGAAGAACACATTGACGTCGCCCAGGAACTCGTCGCTCATCGGCTCGCCCGGCGGCAATACGGGCTCGCCCAGGGCGATGTCCTCGCTCTCCACGGCGAAGCGATGGCGATAGAGGTAGTAGTCCTCGGCGGCGGTGAAGCCCACATAGAGGGTCTGGTCATCGTGCCAGGCGCTGGCCTGGAAGGCCTCGTGGACCGGCAGGAAATCGCTGTCGCGGGCGGAGGAGAACCACTGGGCCTGGACGCTGCCGGCCATCAGGGCCAGCAGGAGGAGCAGCAGGGGCGGCAATAAACGGCGCATCATGACTCGGAAAAATCCTTGCAAGCAGGGGGCTTGGGCCCTTCTGCGACCCGAGGGCAAAGGGGGAGTTCCCCACCCGGCATCGATGACGTTGGCATGACGGACAAGGTGGCGTTCTCATTCCCGGGGTGACGCCTGCTACTATAACTCAGCATCCGGTGCCGCCGCAGCGGTGCCGCCCATTTCGCGAGTCAAGGAAGTCGACACATGCCCCTGTTCGGTAAGCGTAAGGCGGTTGCCGGGCGCTCCACGGCCCTGGAGCGCCCCGAGTATGGCTGGATCTGGAAGCCCCTGGTGGTGCTGCTGGTGCTCTATCTGCTGGTGACCCTGGCGATCGGCATCTGGTGGAGTCGCGAGCCCGCGGCCTTCGAGGTGGAGCAGGCTACGGCCAATGCACGGGTGCGGGTGGCGGCGGAGCAGCCCGAGGCGGCGACCAGCCCGGCATCGCGTGGCGCGGTGACCACCGCGGCCCTGATCGGCGTGGCGGAGGTCCTGGTCCAGAAGCCCGGCGGTTACCTGCGTAACGACATCTTCCCGCCGGGGCTATGGCTCGACAATATGCCCAACTGGGAATATGGCGTGCTGCGTCAGTCCCGGGAACTGGCCCAATGGTTGCCGTCGCTGGAGCAGGAGGACGCGGCGGCGCTGGAGGAGGCCCTGGAACAGCTGATGGGCGAGAGCCGCGACTGGCTCTTCCCCTCCACCGAGACCCGCCTGGAAGCGGCCGCCGAGGCCCTGGGCGAGCACCTGCTGGCGCTGGGACGCGGCGAGGCCGGTTTCGCCGACGATGGCGATGGCCTGGCGCTATGGCTGGAGCGGGTGGCGGTGCGCCTGGATGACCTGAGCCAACGCCTCTCCGCCAGTGTCGGCGAGCGCGAGGCCCTGCGCGACCTGGCCATCGATTCGGACGAGCTGCCCGACCCGACCCCCTGGTATCGCCTCGACGACGATTTCTTCGAGGCCCGCGGCCAGGCCTGGGCGCTGCTGCACTTCCTGCGCGCCGTGGAGCGCGACTACGCCGACGTGCTCGCCGCCGCCGAGGCCCAGGGGTTGCTCACCCGGCTGATCGGCGAGCTGGAGATGACCCAGCGCCGGCTGTGGAGCCCGCTGGTGCTCAATGGCTCCGGTTTCGGCATCTTCGCCAACCACTCCCTGGTGATGGCCAACTACACGGTGCGTGCCCGGGACCTGGCGACCCGGTTGGCGGATCGCCTCGAGGGCGTGAGCGTTCCCGCCTGGGATGCCGGCGAGGCGGCGGTGGAGGCACCCGCCCCGGCAGAGGAGGCGCTGGAGGAAGCCCCCCAGGAAGAGCCGGTGCAGGAAGAGGAGGCGACCCAGGAAGAAGAGGCAGCCCCGCAGGAGGAAATGCCGCTGCCCGAGGAGGCGCCCGCCGAGCCGGTTCCGGAAGACAGCGGCGAGCCCGAAGCCGAGGAAGCGGCGGAAGCCTGAGCCCACCCAAAACGCCAAGGGCCGCCCCAATGGGGCGGCCCTTGCTTGTCCCGAAGGGCGACTTCGTCGCCCAATCGTCCGGGGAACCCGGACTCCCACAACACCAGTGACCACGACAAAACCTGTGGCCACCCAGGCAGGTGTGGGGCTTGCCACCCAAGCTGCTTGTGGGGGCCACCCAGGCTGTTGTGGGGAGCCAGTCAATCTATTGTGGGAGCCACCCAGGCTGCTGTGGGAGCGCGGATTCCGCGCGATATCGCCCGAAGGGCGATCTGGAAGGCTTTGGCTGCCACCAGGGGCGACTTCGTCGCCCAATCGCGCGGGAAACCCTCGCTCCCACAACACCAGTGACCACGACAAAACCTGTGACCACCCAACCTACTGTGGGAGCTCGGCTGTGCCAAGCGATATCGCCCGAAGGGCGGTCCTGGACCGAGGGCGCCTTACGCCTTCTCGTGGGCGGCGGCGGCCTTCTCGATGGCCTTGCGGGCGGCGTCGGCGCCTTCCCAGGATTCCACCTTCACCCACTTGCCCTTCTCGAGATCCTTGTAGTTCTCGAAGAAGTGGGCGATCTGCTGGCGCAGCAGCTCCGGCAGGTCGGTCACTTCCTGGACGTCGTCATACAGGGTGGTCAGTTTGCCGTGGGGCACGCAGACCAGCTTGGCGTCTTCGCCGGCCTCGTCGGTCATATTGAGGATGCCGACGGGACGCGCGCGAATCACGCTGCCCGGCTGCACCGGATACGGGGTGACCACCAGGGCGTCCAGGGGGTCGCCGTCATCGGCCAGGGTGTTGGGGATATAGCCGTAGTTGGCCGGGTAGAACATCGGCGTGGCCATGAAGCGATCCACGACCAGGGCGTCCAGGTCCTTGTCGATCTCGTACTTGATCGGCGCATGCTGGGCCGGAATCTCGATGGCCACATAGACGTCGTTGGGAAGTTCCTTGCCGGCGGGGATCTTGCTGAAGCTCATTCTCGAATCCTTGCGTGGGCGGATTGAAGGGGCCAGAGAAAACCGCCGAATTATACGAAGCCACGGCGGCGATTACCAATCCGACGATGGCAGGGCCTACCCCTTTGGTTGACAGGCCGACAGGCGGATCAAACGTGTATCATGGGGCCGCCTGCCCGGCGTGGGGCAGGGTGCCGCATCGAGGTGAATAAGGAGAGCCCCTTGGATCGTCAATTATCGCTTAGCGTGGGACAAGCCTTCGTGGCGCCGGAGCGGCGGCGTCACCGCAGCTCCATGTCGTTGCGCGTGCCCGATGCCGGCCTGTTGGAGGCCAAGGGGGCGCTGGCGGTGATCAGCGATTCCAGCTCCCGCAACGCCATCGCCAAGCAGGCGGGGGACCTCAGCGTGCGTGGCCTGGTGGCCGACTACTTCTCCACCCCGGATCACTGGGGCGTCAAGTACTCGACCATTCGCGTGCTGCGCTCGCTGAATGCCTGGTGCTATGCCCAGAGTCAGCACGTCAAGGATGGCAGCTATGTCTCCGCGCTCTCGGCGATGGTCTACCATGGCCGCGAGGCGCACCTCTTCCATATGGGCGATACCCTGGTGTTCCTGCTGCGCGGCGCCGAATTCGAACAGCTCTCCCGGGACCATATCACCGACCTGGGCGGCTACCGTTACGCCTCCCGGGCGCTGGGCATGGATCCCAGCATCGAGATCGACTACCTGCAGGTGCCCCTCAAGCAGGGCGATATCTTCCTCTTCACCACCCAGGCGGTGCGCGGCACCCTGATGCCCTCGGACTATGTGCGCCTGATCCGCGCCGATGTCAGCGACCTGGACGCCGCCTGCGAGCGCCTGGCCCAGGCCGCCAGCGAGCGCGCCCAGGAGCGCGGCTACGGCGGTGACCAGTTCTGTTTCCAGCTGGTGCGTATCGATGCCCTGCCCGAGGCCACCGAGGACCATCCCGGCAAGGTCTATGGCGACCTGCCGGTGCCGCCGGAGCTGGCGCCGGGGGATCGCCTCGATGGCCTGGAAGTCGAGGCGGTGCTGTCGCGCACCGCCCAGTCGCGGGTCTACCGGGTCCGCGATCTGGCCAGCCAGCGCCAGATGGTGCTCAAGGCGCCCAGTCCCGAGCTCTCCAGCCGCAACGCCTACCTGGAGCACTTCCTGCTCCAGCAATGGGTGGTGGAGCGGGTCAAGTCGCCCTTCGTGGCCCGGGTGGTGGAGCCCTCGCGGCCGCGGCGCCATCTCTACTACCTGATGGCCCTGGTCAACGGCGAGACCCTTACCGACTGGGCCCGCCGCCACCCCCAGGCCAGCCTCTCCCAGCGCCTGGATATCGCCCGCCAACTGGGCAAGGCGGTGCAGGCCCTGCACCACCGCGACCTGCTGCACCAGCGCATTCACCCGGACAATATCCTGATCGATGCCCATGGCCAGGTGGTGCTGGCCGACTTCAGCGCCTGCCGCCTGCGCGAGGGCGACGGCCACCGCAACTCCCGGGAACTGGCCCGCCAGGTGGGGCTCTCCGAGCACAGCGCCCCGGAGTATGCCCTGGATACCGATGTCGGCCGGCGCAGCGACCAGTACGCCCTGGCCTCCACGATCTACTGGCTGCTCACCGGCGGCCTGCCCTATGCCCTGGCCCCCAATCAGCTGCGCAGCCACACCGACCTGGAGAAGCTCAGCTACCGCAGCGCCCGCACCGCCAACCCCGAGGTGGACCCGGCCCTCGACGACGCTCTGCGCCGTGCCCTGGACCCCCAGCGTGCCTTGCGCTACCGGCGCCTCTCGGAGTTCCTGGTGATGCTGCGCGAACCCCGCCGCGACGGCGACGATGGCGAGGACGGCGGCCTGCTCGGCGAACCCGCCCGCTTCTGGCAAGGCGTCGCCGGCATCCTGCTGCTGTTGCTGGTGCTCTCCTGGCTGTTGAGGTAGGAGGGGACACCCCTGGGGTGGGAATGGTGACTTAACCTATTGTGGGAATGGCCAGCCTGGCTATGGTGGGAAAACCACTCAGCCTGGCCGTGGCCACCTCACCTTTCCTGTGGGAGCTCGGCGGTCCGGCGTCCCGGGTCCGAGCGATATCGCCCGAAGGGCGATCTGGAAGGTCTTGGTTGCCACCCAGGGCGACTTCGTCGCCCAATCGTCCGGGGAACCCGAACTCCCACAACCCCAGCGCCTCTTCCAGCACCAGAGCCTCTCCCAGCACCAGAGCCTCTCTCAGCTCCAGTAACCACCATAAAGCCAGTGGCCACCCAGGCCATTGTGGGAGCTCGGATTCCGAGCGATATCGCCCGCAGGGCGATCTGGAAGGTCTTGGCTGCCACCCAGGGCGACTTCGTCGCCCAATCGTCCGGGGAACCCGAACTCCCACAACCCCAGTGTTTCTCTCAGCACCAGAGCCTCTCCCAGCTCCAGAGCCTCTCTCAGCTTCAGTAACCACCATAAAGCCAGTGGCCACCCAGGCTATTGTGGGAGCTCGGATTCCGAGCGATATCGCCCGCAGGGCGATCTGGAGGGTCTTAGCTGCCACCCAGGGCGACTTCGTCGCCCAATCGTCCGGGGAACCCGAACTCCCACAACCCCAGGCCTCTCCCAGCACCAGAGCCTCTCTCAGCTCCAGTAGCCACCATAGAGCCAGTAGCCACCCAGGCCATTGTGGGAGCTCGGATTCCGAGCGATATCGCCCGCAGGGCGATCTGGAAGGTCTTGGCTGCCACCCAGGGCGACTTCGTCGCCCAATCGTCCGGGGAACCCGAACTCCCACAACCCCAGGCCTCTCCCAGCTCCAGAGCCTCTCCCAGCTCCAGTAACCACCATAAAGCCAGTAGCCACCCAGGCCATTGTGGGAGCTCGGATTCCGAGTGATATCGACCGAAGGGCGATCTGGAAGGTCTTGGCTGCCACCCAGGGCGACTTCGTCGCCCAATCGTCCGGGGAACCCGAACTCCCACAACCCCAGCGCCTCTTCCAGCACCAGAGCCTCTCCCAGCACCAGAGCCTCTCTCAGCTCCAGAGCCTCTCTCAGCTCCAGAGCCTCTCCCAGCTCCAGAGCCTCTCCCAGCTCCAGAGCCTCTCCCAACACCAGTGGCCCTATTGCCGAGCGATAGATTTGTTGGCCCACCTTTGCCGACTATGCTGTAATGCATTGTAGTCATCGAGTCCGAGGGTACCGTCATGGGTGTCACCACCGTTCGCCTCCAGGCAGAAGTTGAACAGCACTTGGAAACCATCGCCAGCAGGCTCCATCGGAGCAAAGGCTGGGTGATTAACCAGGCACTATCGGAATACATCGAAAAGCAGCAACTCGAGCAAGAGCGTTGGAATCAGACGTTGCGGGCAATGGAGTCTGCTGCCCAAGGGAAAGTGGTCGATTCCGGCGAGGTTCATCGTTGGCTTGACAGTTGGGGTACCGATAGCGAGCAGGATGCGCCGAGGTCGGGCAAGTGAAACTGGTTTACACGGACGACGCCATTGACGACTTGAAACGCCTCAGGGAGTTTATCGCGGTCCATGACCCATCTGCGGCAGCGAGGATAGCCGCTGAGCTGGTAGGCAAGATCGAAACGCTACCCGATTTCCCGAAAATGGGAACACCGGTTGAAATGGCACCAGTGCCTGATTCTGTGCGCGATATGGTGTTCGGCAAGTACGTCGTTCGCTATTCAGTTCATGCCAGTGTCATCATTATTCTCCGGGTATGGCATGGCCTGGAAGGTGAGCGGTAGAAGTGGCCCCCAGGCTAATTGGGGAATGGCTCACCCAGGCTAATAGGGAATTGGCCACCCAACCTGTAGTGGGAATGACCACCTAACCTATTGTGAGAATGGCCCACCCAGGCTAATTGTGGGGATGACCCACCTAGGCTAATTGTGGGGATGGCCATCCAACCTATTGTGGGAGCGCGGATTCCGCGCGATATCGCCCGAAGGGCGATCTGGAAGGTCTTAGCTGCCACCCAAGGGCGCCTGGCGGCGCCAATCGCCGAAGCGTCGGACCGCCGGAGAGCCTGACTCCCACAACCCCAGAGTCTCTCCCAACACCAGTGGCTACCCCAACTGGCACAGTTTAAAGCCAGATGGCATCCCAATAGGGATAGTCACCGATATGCTCGACCAGGCCCGCACGGATGGGGTTAGCCACCAGGTAGCGAGCGGTAGGCTTGAGATCTTCTTCACGGCGCAGCGCCCGGTCATGAAAGCCGGGTTGCCAGATCTTCTGCCCCAGCCCGGCGGAGACCCTGGCCTTGTAGATTCGTACCGCCTCGGATAGCTGGCCGTCGAGGCGCAGTAGCCAGTGAACATGGTCAGGCATCACCACGAAGCTCAACGTGCTGGCCTCATGGCTGACGCTCTCGGCATAGAAGGATTGGCAGGCCAGGTGGGCAGCAGGAGGGTCGAGGAATACCGGCCGGCGCTCCTGGGTGGCAAAGGTCACCAGATACCATTGGCCGGGAAGAGAGTGGCGGCCCTTGCGGAGGGAATGGCTATGAGGGGGATGCCGATCCATGGCGCCTCCTGATTCATTTCCCAAGGGCGACTGCGTCGCCCAATCGTCCGGCAGAGCCTGACTCCCACAACCCCAGAGCCTCTTCCAGCACCAGAGCCTCCCCCAGCACCAGAGCCTCTCTCAGCTCCAGTAACCACCATAAAGCCAGTAGCCACCCAGGCCATTGTGGGAGCTCGGATTCCGAGCGATATCGCCCGAAGGGCGATCCTGGCCGGCACCCAAGGGCGACTGCGTCGCCCAATCGTCCGGCAGAGCCGAACTCCCACAACTCCAGAGCCTCTCCCAGCACCAGAGCCTCTTCCAGCACCAGAGCCTCTCTCAGCTTCAGTAACCACCATAAAGCCAGTGGCCACCCAGGCTATTGTGGGAGCTCGGATTCCGAGCGATATCGCCCGAAGGGCGATCCTGGCCGGCACCCAAGGGCGACTGTGTCGCCCAATCGTCCGGCAGAGCCTGACTCCCACAACTCCAGAGCCTCTCCCAGCACCAGTGCCTCTTCCAGCACCAGAGCCTCTCCCAGCACCGGTGGCCACCAGTAAGCCAGTGGCCACCCAGGCTATTGTGGGAGCTCGGCGGTCCGGCGTCCCGGGTCCGAGCGATATCGCCCGAAGGGCGATCTGGAAGGTCTTGGTTGCCACCCAAGGGCGACTGCGTCGCCCAATCGCCGAAGCGTCGGACCGCCGGAGAGCCTGACTCCCACAACCCCAGAGCCTCCCCCCAGCACCAGTGGCCACCACAAAGCCAGTGGCCACCCAGACTCCTACAACTCCAGAGCCTCTCCCAGCACCAGTGGCCACCACAAAGCCAGTGGCCACCCAGACTCCCACCACCCCAGAGCCTCTCCCAACACCAGTGGCCACCAGTAAGTCAGTGGATTCCACAACACCAGTGGCTACCAAGGCTCCCCCCAGCCTAGACCACACTGCCCAGCTCGAAGATGGGCAGGTACATGGAGATCACCAGGCCGCCTACCAGCACGCCCAGCACCACGATGATAAAGGGCTCCAGCAGGGAGGTGAGGGTGTCCACCTTGTTGTCCACCTCTTCCTCGTAGTAGTCCGCCACCCGGTTGAGCATGGCGTCCAGCGCGCCGGATTCCTCGCCGATGCCGACCATCTGCACCGCCAGCGGCGGGAACTGCTCGGTGAGGCGCATGGCGAAGTGCAACTGCTGGCCGGTGGCCACGTCCTCGCGTATCTGGCGCACCGCCCGCTCGTAGACCTTGTTGCCGGTAGCGCCGGAGGTCACGTCCAGCGACTCCACCATGGGCACCCCGGCGCCGTAGGTGGTGGCCAGTGTCCGCGAATAGCGCGCCACCGCCGACTTGTCGAGGATATCGCCGATTACCGGAATCTTCAGCGACCAGGCATGCATGCGGTAGGCGAAGGCCTCCGATCGCTTGATGCCCTGGCGGATCACGAAGACGAAGGCGATAAAGCCCCCCAGCGCCCAGAGCCAGTAGGCCTGGGCCAGCTCCGAGAAGCGGACGGTCATGCGGGTCATGGCCGGAAGTTCCGCGCCGAAGTCGTGGAACAGCGCCTCGAACTGGGGCACCACCATGATCAGCAGCAGGGCGGTGACGGCGATGCCCACGGCGATCACCGCCGCCGGGTACCACAGCGCCTTCTTGACCCGCCCCTTGAGGGTCTCCAGCTTCTCCTTGTAGGCCGCCACCCGGTCGAGCATATGATCCAGCGAGCCGGAGTGCTCGCCGGCCTCCACCAGGTTGACGAACAGCGAATCGAAGTGGTTGGGGTGCTTGCGCATCGCCGCCGAGAGGTTGGTGCCGGCGGTCACGTCGCTCATCAGTTGCTGCACCAGGGCGCTCATGGCGGGCTTCTTGAGGCTCTCGGCCACCACCGACAGGGCCTGCAGCATGGGCACCCCGGCGCGGATCATGGTGGCCATCTGGCGGGCGAAGAGCATGACGTCGCGGGCCTTGATGCGTCCCATGCCGCCCATGCCTCCCTTGCGGCGAATGGTGCGCACGATGATGTTCTGGCCCCTCAGGGTCTTCTCCACCTCGGCGCGGTTGGCGGCGATCAGGGTGCCCGTCACCTTGCGCCCGCTGGGGGCCTTGCCGCTCCACTGCCACTGGTAGAGCTTTACCTGCTGCCTGGCCTGCTGCGCCTTGGCTCGGCGTGTCATGGTCGCCATCGCGGCCCCTCCCGTTTAGTCCTTGGTTACCCGGTTGACCTCTTCCAGGCTGGTGATGCC
The DNA here is from genome assembly GCF_050613175.1 of Halomonas sp. H5. Lineage (GTDB taxonomy): Bacteria > Pseudomonadota > Gammaproteobacteria > Pseudomonadales > Halomonadaceae > Bisbaumannia > Bisbaumannia salifodinae. The sequence continues at coordinate 2,348,915 of NZ_CP192510.1, read as the reverse complement.
CTGCATCACCTTGAGCAGGCCGCTGCGGCGCAGGTCCGGATGGCCCTCGCGGCGCGCCTGGTCGGCCAGTTCCATGGCGTTGCCCTGGCGCATGATCAACTGGCTGATCGCCTCGGAGACCGGCACCACCTCGTAGATCCCCTCGCGGCCCTTGTAGCCCTGGGTACAGTGGCGACAGCCCACCGGATGGTAGATGGTGGCCGAGGCGACCTCCTCCTCGGTAAAGCCTTCGGCCAGCAGCGCTTCCCGGGGGATCTCCGCCGGCTGCTTGCAGCGCGGGCACAGCTTGCGGGTCAGCCGCTGGGCGATGATCAGGCTGACGGAGCTGGCGATATTGAAGGGCGCCACGCCCATATTGGCCATACGGGTCAGGGTCTCTGAGGCCGAGTTGGTATGCACCGTGGAGAGCACCAGGTGGCCGGTCTGGGCCGCCTTGACGGCGATCTCGGCGGTCTCCAGGTCGCGGATCTCGCCGACCATCACCACGTCCGGGTCCTGGCGCAGGAAGGCGCGCAGGGCGCTGGCGAAGTCCAGGCCGATCTTGGGCAGCACGTTCACCTGGTTGACCCCCGGCACCTTGAGCTCCACCGGGTCCTCGGCGGTGGAGATATTGCGCTCCAGGGTGTTGAGGAGATTGATGCCGGTATACAGGGTCACCGTCTTGCCGCTGCCGGTGGGGCCGGTGACCAGGATCATGCCCTGGGGCTCGTCCAGGACCCGTTCGTACATCTCGCGTTGCGCCGGGGTGAAGCCCAGGGCGTCGATGCCCATCTGCGCCGACGTCGGATCGAGGATGCGCAGCACGATCTTCTCGCCATAGACGGTGGGCAGGGTGCTGACCCGGAAGTCGATGGAGCGGTTGCGCGACAGGCGCATCTTGATGGCGCCGTCCTGGGGCAGGCGCCGCTCAGAGATATCCAGCTTCGACATCACCTTGAGGCGGGCGGCGATGCGCTGGCGCATATTGAAGGGCGGGCGTGCCGCCTCCAGCAGGATGCCGTCGATGCGAAAGCGGATGCGATAGAGGGTCTCGTAGGGCTCGAAATGGATATCCGAGGCGCCGCGGCGAATGGCATCGAGCAAGATCTTGTTGACGAAGCGCACCACCGGGGCATCCTCGCTGCCGGCGGTGACCGCGGGGCTCTCCTTCTCCGGGTCGTACTCCTCGTAGTCCAGGTTGTCCAGCGCCTGGTCGGCGCCCTCCAGGCCCTTCATCATCTCCTGGCTGTCGGCGTGGGTCAGGTAGTTCTCCAGCGCCGGCCCCAACTGGTCCATCGGCGCCAGCACCCCCTCCACGTTGAGGCCGGTGGCGAACTGCAACTCGTCGAGCTGGGCCAGCGTCGAAGGGTAGGGCACCGCCACCGTCAGGCGGTGGTCATGGCGCAGCAGCGGCAGCACCGAGAGCTTGCGCAGTATCCGCTCCGGCATGCTCTCCGCGGCGGGCAGGCTGTCCGGGCGCACCGCGTCCAGGTCGATCAGCGACAGCCCATACTCCCAGGCCGCCGCCAGCGCCGCCTGGCGCGGCGTCACCAGGCCGGCCTCGATGACATGGGCCATCAGCGACACGTCCTCCTCCCGGGCCTCCTCCTCGGCGCGGCGCGCCGCCGCCTCCGAGAGCAGCTCATCCACCACCAGGCGCCGCGCCAGGCCGCGCAGGTCCGACGCTACCAGGTGGGCGCCGCCCCCCCCGCCCATCGGCCCAGAAGCCGTGCTCTGGGCGACCAGGCTCTGATAATCCACCGACGGCGGATGCGAATCATGCATAACGGCTCCTCGATCCGATGCCCTGATGGCAACTGGCTCTAGCCCCCCATAGTAGCCCTGGCTGGTTGCCGGGGTGGCCACTGGGGTTGTGGGTTGTGGGTTGTGGGTTGTGGGTTGTGGGTTGTGGGTTGTGGGTTGTGGGTTGTGGGTTGTGGGTTGTGGGTTGTGGGTTGTGGGTTGTGGGTTGTGGGTTGTGGGTTGTGGGTTGTGGGTTGTGGGTTGTGGGTTTTGGGGTTGTGGGTTTTGGGGTTGTGGGTTTTGGGGTTGTGGGTTTTGGGGTTGTGGGTTTTGGGGTTGTGGGAGCTCTGCTCCGCCGAGCGATTGGGCGACGCAGTCGCCCCTGTCCCACGCCCCTGTCCCCCCCTAGTCTCACAGCCAGCCAGCATCACCAGCCCCTAGCCCCCTTAACACTCCCTAACACACCCTAGCCTAGGTCAGTCTAGCGGCTTCCGGCCGTTGAGGGTCCCGTTGAGAAGCGCGCTAAGGCCACCGGGCTGTAGCCGCGACACCCCGCCACACCCCCGCAAGATCACCTTGCGCAGTCCGATTGTGTAATCTATTGTAAATTTGTGCAACGGGATCGGGCACCGTTATCGCGTCGGGCTATCCGGCTCGAGCGTTGAAAGGGGGCCCATCCCGACCCGCAGGCGCTGGCTAGACTGCTGGCGTGGCCCGGGGTGACCGCAGAAGGACGCGGCGCCTGGGGTCGGCAGGGAACCAGCCGAAGAACTGAAGTGGGAAGCGGCAAATGAGGTAGTCGGTGGCGTGAGACTGGACAAGGGCAAGGGGCCAGCTCGCGAAACAACAGAGGGGTGATCGTGATGAAGACACAACAGGGCATGAAGCGCTATGTAAAAGCCGGTCAGGGCGGCTTTACCCTGATCGAGCTAATGATCGTGGTGGCGATTGTGGGGATCCTGGCTGCAGTGGCCATTCCTGCATACCGTGATTATGTTGCTAGGTCGCAGGTGGCTGAGGGTGTTGCAACCGCTGGTGCAATAAAAACTAGCATTACTGAGCATTTCATGTCGCAGGGCGCTATGCCTCCTGCTAATCAGTATGATGCTGATGCAGGTGGTCGATATACTGCTTCTGCAACTCATGATGCTGGAGGGATAATTACAGTAACCTTGCGTGGTGCAGGTAGCCCAGTGAATGCCGCCGTTCAGGGCTATCAGTTCACGCTTGAACCAGATATTGCAAGTAATGCTATTGTTGACTGGGAGTGTGCGCCTGCAGGCGGTGGTGATATCAAGTACCTGCCTTCTGGCTGTCAGTAACGGCTAGGTGGTTTTAAAAGTATGCGGCTGGCGTTGCCAGCCGCTTTTTTTAATTTTCTCTTTCTGTAATGCTTAATGCCAGTCTTATTTCATCTGAAGCGGGGAATAAGTATCTCGTTTCATCTAAAAAATATGGGTTTATGATATTTAAGCTGTGCTGTGCTTGTATGATATTGGAATATAAGCTAGATGTTGGAGCAATCTGGCTATGATGGTGAGCCCAAGCGAGATACTCTTCTGTCGTTGATGTCATTCCAATCTCTACAGAAGAAGAAAGCTGCTGAGTCATCATGATAAAATCTAGCTCCAGCGGTGTTCCAAGAGGGTTGATCAATCCAGTAAGGGGAGCTTTATTATCCCCAGCTGTATGGAACTTGATTTGCCAAAGCGTATGAAGGTGCGTTGCCATAAAGACCCAAAGCACTGGCACCGCCAGCCAGCCCCCCACCCGAATTCCGAAGGTATAGCGATTGGCCCTTTCCCGGCTGGGCCAGCAGCGCTCGGCGACCAGTCCCAGCAATAGCAGAAAGGCCAGCCAGTGGGCGATGGAGTGGTAGAAGGGGTACTCGGTCATCGTATGCAGGGCTAGCGGCAGCAGCAGGGCGCAGTAGAGTAGCCGTTTGCCCCTGGGCCCATGGGCGAGTATTCGCCAAAGTACCCAGCCGCCGAAGGCGAGGATCGCCGCCATCGGCAGCAGGCCGCCCTCCATGCCCCACAGCAGTAGCTCATTATGCGGGTGGCTATAGTTTTGGGTAATAAATGGCTCGACGATTTCCGGCTGGTTGATCGGCAGGGCGGCGCGCCAGTCGGCGAAGCTATGCAGGAAGTCGTGCTGGAAGCGCCCATAGCCCCAGCCGCTGAGCGGCTCCTCGAGAATCATCCTTAGGCTATGCAGATAGACCGGCAGCCGCTCGCCGGCGCTGCCGAGGTCCCGCTCGATGCGAACGTCCGACCAGGGCGCCCACCAGAGCAGCAGCCCCAGAACGGTACCGAGTCCCAGGGCGCCGGCCCACTGGGCGAACTGGCGGCGGTCCTGGGCATATAGATGGGCCATTACCAGGGGCAGGGCGATCAACGCCGCCAGCCAGCCGGTGCGCGACTGGATCATCAATACCAGTGCCGGTATCGCCAGCGGCGCCAGCAGGACCACGCCCTTCTCCCAGCGCCGCCCGGCCTCGCCATACAGCCAGGCGGAGACCACCAGGGCAGTGACCAGGAAGCTGCTCATTACATTGACCTGCTGGAAGATGCCATAGGGGCGACCATAGGCCGGGTCGTAGCCCATCCAGTTGCCCTCTACCAACCAGTAGCGCTGCACATAACCGAAGACGCTGGCCACCAGGGCGCCGAGCAGGATCGCCATGCCCAGCCACCACCAGTCGCGGCGTCGGAGCCTTAGCTGGGCCAGGCCCAGCAGCAGAATGGCCCCCGCCGTAGCCCCCAGCAGGCGCGGAAAGGCGATCATCGAGGCCGGGTTCCAGCTCCAGGCGAAGGGCAGCCATAATGCCAGCAGCAGCAGCCCGACCCCCAGGTGGAAGTGACTGTAGCGAATCACGCCCCGGGCGGCGGGCCATAGGGCCAGCGCCATCAGCAGGCCGAAGCCCATCCACACCGTGGCATTGAAGGGCAGCCGCAGCCCCGCCCCGCCCATATTGGGAAAGGTGAAATGCAGCAGCAGGGTAAAGGTGACGACGGCGGTGGCGATAACGCCGGCCGTCAGGCGTGGGTTGGGAGAACTCGTGGCGGTCATGGCATCCCCTGCGGCGGCTTTGTTATCACTATGTAAGTGATCAGCTTCGGCGCCCCCAGCGTGGAAGTAAAGCCTGGCGGGTTAATCGGGGAAAATCGGGGATAGCCCCCCAGCCCCAAGGCGACTTCGTCGCCAATCGCCGAAGCGTCGGACCGCCGGGGAACCGGTACGCCGGACCGCCGAACTCCCACAACCCCAGTGGCCATCAAAGTTCCTGTGGAATAGCCACCTCACTCCCTGTGGGAAATTCTATGTTGCCCCTCAAGCCGCCACCATGGTTTCGGTGGGAGCGCGGATTCCGCGCGATATCGCCCGAAGGGCGATCCAGGCTGCCACCCAGGGCGACTTCGTCACCAATCGCTGAAGCGTCGGACCGCCGGAATCCGGACTCCCACAACACCAGTGGCCACCCAGGCTAATTGTGGGAGCGCGAACCGTAAACTCCCACAAAATCAGTGGGATCAATCGACCCGTGTATACCAATGCGCCATGATCGCCTGGGCCAACCTGTCTCCGGGAATCTCCACCCGCCCTCGGTTGGCCAGGTTTTGCGAGGATGGCCAGGGGTCGCGGCCCACCAGGGCCAGGATCATCGGGCCCCGAGGCGTCATGGTGTACCTCGCCGCGGTGATCACGATGGCATGGGCGCTGTTGGGCCCGCTTCGATAGCCGACGATAACCGGATGCCCCCGGTTCAACTCGTCCAGCAGCACGGCGGGGACAGGCGCGCCCCAGCCCATCCTGGCGGTTACCCGATAGGGCCGCCCGTCGCTGTCCTGGGAGTAATGATTCAGGTTGGCGTGGATCTGTGGAATATGTGCCGTCCAGTTGGGCAGGTTGCCGTAGGGATCGACGCCGTAGGTCCTGGCGACGATCTGCTCCTGGGAGAGGGCGACGCCATAGTGGTTCATGACCATCTGGATGGAGGCGGCCCAGCACCAGTTGGAGTTTTTCTGAGCGGAAGGGGCGAAGTCGACGGAGGGGATACCAACATAGGTGCTGGGTGGCGGCGTGGGTGCATATTGCGCCAGGGAGGGGTCGACCGGCAGGCAGGTCAGCAGCAGGACGACGAGCAAGCTGGCAAGACGCATGATTCCCTCCTTGGAGTAACGAGTCGTTATCAGCGTAGTCGCTCCTGTCGTGTTCTTGCCGTGGCGGAGGGATGCCTCGAGTGACCGGCGTCGTGGGATGCGCCGACACGGCCCCTATGCCCGGCGTATTCGGCTACGCTGGTGCAAGGAGATCGCCACGCATAGGGAGGCTTGGCCATGGCGGCGTCGAATTCACGCGGGCAGGTCGATGGCGGCGCCATCCGCCTGCTGATCATCGTGTTGCTGGGGGCGGCGGTGATCGCCGTGCCCTGGTTGGTCCATAACCAACTGGTGGAGCGCCGCGAAGCGGTGGCCGCCGCCTGGGCCGATGTGGAGAGCAACCTGCAGCGCCGCGCCGAACTGGTGCCCAACCTGGTACGCAGCCTGCAGGCGCATATGGACTACGAGAGCGAGACCCTGGTGGAACTGGTGCGCGAGCGCGCCCAGGGGCTGCGCGAGGCCCTGAACGAGGCCCGCGGCGAGCCGGCACGCCTGGCCAGGCTGGAGGCGGCCTTGACCCACGACCTGGGGCGCCTGATGAGCCGCGCCGGCGAGCATCCCGAACTGCGCTCGGGGGATCAGTTCCTGCGCTTCCAGGCACAGCTCGAGGGCAGCGATAACCGCATCAATGTGGCCCGCATGCGTTACAACGCCGCCGTACGCGACTATAACGCCAGCCTGGATGGCTTCTTCGGGCGCTGGGTGGCGGATGCCATGGGGCTCGAGCCCGGCGATTACTTCGAGGCGCCGGCCGAGGCCCACGAGCCTCTGGTGGTGGAGTTCTAATGGGGGCGCGCCTTGTCGCCCTGCTGATCGGCGTGCTGCTCGCCCTGGCGGCCCTGGGCTGGGTCTGGCAAGGCCGTTCTTCTCAGGCGCCGCTGCTGGTGGAGGATCGCGTCGGGCTGCTGAGCGAGGCGCAGCGGCGGCGGCTGGTCGAGACTCACCGGTTGCTGCGCGAGGATCATGGGATCGATTATCGGGTGGTGATCGACCGCGACCTGGGCGACCTGGATCGCTATGCGGCGACCGAGTTCCGGCGCCTGGCCCTGGGGGGCGAGTCGGGGCGCGGCCTGCTGCTGGTGCTGGACGTGGCCGCCAACGAGCTGCGCCTGGAGGTGGGCCATGGCCTGGAGGGGGTGTTCGTCGATGCCTTTATCGCCTACCTGGAGGCGCGCCAGATGACCGAGTTTTTCGCCGCCGGGCGCGTGGCCGACGGCATCCTGGCTTCCACCGAGCTGCTGGTGGCGCAAGCCGAGGGGGCCGACCCGCTTGGGTCACTCGGACTGGCGGGCAGCGGCGGGGCGGGGGCGCGCCTGCCGGCCAGGCTGGGGGAGGGGGCTCGGCGCCCCGGGACCACGCCCCTGGCCGGCGAGGTGGCGGATTCTCCCGAGGCGGTACTGGCGGCCTATCGCCAGGCCATGGCGCAGCGCAACGATAATCCGGACCTGGCGATCTATAGCCGCGAGACGCGGGAGATGCTGGCATCCTGGGTGGTGACCCCGGCGCAGATGGACAATATGGCGCGGAGCCTGGCGGACTGCCCGGTGGAGGTGCGGCGCGGCTCCGGCGATCGGGTGGTGCTGCGTGCCCCGCTGAGTCGCGGTGATTGCCCGCCCTATTTCCTGGTTCGCGAGGCGCAGGCCTGGCGCCTCGACCTGGTGGCGATGCAGGCGGCGATTCGCTTCGGCCGCAACAATCGCTGGCGCCTGGAGCGTGGCCAACTGGGCGCCTATGCCTTCGCCTTCGACGACCTGCGCCTGGATGCCAATGGCTTTCCCCGATAGGGTTGGCATGGCCCAGGGGCGACTTCGTCGCCCAATCGCGCGGGGAACCCGAGCTCCCACAACACCAGTGGTCACCCAGGCTAGTTTTGGGAAAGCCCCCGAGCCCCGTGGGAGCGCAGATTCTGCCGGTCCGACGCATCGGCGATTCGCCCGAAGGGCGATCCGGGCTGGCACCCAAGGGCGACTGCGTCGCCCAATCGCGCGGGACACCCTCGCTCCCACAACCCCAGTGGTCACCCAGGCTAGTTTTGGGAAAGCCCCCGAGCCCCGTGGGAGCGCAGATTCTGCCGGTCCGACGCATCGGCGATTCGCCCGAAGGGCGATCCGGGCTGGCACCCAAGGGCGACTTCGTCGCCCAATCGCTCGGGGAACCCGAGCTCCCACAACACCAGTGTTTCTCCCAGCAACAGTGGTTACCCAGCCTATTGTGGGATTGGCCTCCCAGCCTACTGTGGGGTTGGTCACCCGGCCTAGTATGGGAGCGCGGCTATGCCGCGCGATATCGCCCGAAGGGCGATCCTGAGAGGTTTGGGCTGCCACCAAGGGCGACTTCATCGCCCAATCGCCGAGGCGTCGGACCGCCGGGGAACCCGAACTCCCACAATACCCGTGGGTTCTACAAAACCGGCCGGGGGCTGGCCTCGGCGCCTTAGCGCCTTGCTCAGGCCTTCTTGAGCGCCTTGGTCCAGCGCTGCTTGGCGTACTTGCGCAGGTTGGCCACGTTATCGGTCTCGTCGACGATATCCTGGCCGAGGATGGTTTCGATCACGTCTTCCAGGGTCATTAGGCCCACCCAGGTGCCCAGGTCGTCATAGACCACGGTGAGGTGCTGGCGGTCGCGGACCATCATGGTGAAGACCTGCTCGACGCTGTCGTCCACCATCACCGTCTTGACCGGGTGCATCAGCGACTTCAGCGGCGCCTCCTCCGAGGCGTGGTAGGTGTCGGCCTTGTGCACATAGCCCAGCGCCTGCTCGCCGCCGTCCATCACCGGAAAGCGGGTAAAGGGCGAGCGGCCGAGGTTCTCGTCGAACTCGGCGACGTTCATCTGTGGCGTCACGACCAGCGAGACGGTGCGTGGCGTCATCACTTCCTTCACCCGGATATCGTGCAGGTTGAGGATATTGGTAATGACCCGGGCCTCGTCGGCATCCAGGGCCTGCTCTTCCAGGCCGATCTGCGCCAGGGCCTTGATCTCGCCGCGCATATCGGTGTCCTGCGCGTCCTTGCCGATGCGCCGGGTGATCCGCTCCGACAGCCAGATAAAGGGCTTCATGCTCCAGATCATGGCGATCAGGGTCAGCGCCATGGGTGAGGCGAGCTGGCGCCAGTAGGTGGCGCCCACCGTCTTGGGAATGATCTCGGAGAGAAACAGGATCAGCAGGGTCATCAGCGCCGAGGCGATACCCAGCCAGGCCTCGCCGAACACCACTACGACCTGGGCGCCGACGCCGGTGGCCCCCACGGTGTGGGCGATGGTGTTGAGGGTGAGGATGGCCGCCAGGGGCTGGTCGATGTTCTGTTTCAGCCGCACGAGGCGGGCATGCAGCGCGGGGTGGTTCTCACGCAACTGGGCAATATAGCTGGGGGTCATGGAGAGCAGCGCGGCCTCGAGCAGGGAGCAGACGAAGGACACGCCGATGGAAAGGGTGGCAAAGACAGCCAGGAGGATCATGGGGCCTCGGGTGGGTTGCTAAGGGGCGCCACCGGAGACGAGGCCCCGGCGGCACGGGCGATGATTACCGAAATTGCCGGCGACGGCAAGCCGGCCGGGGGCGCCTCAGGCCATGCGCTTGAGCACCGGCTGCCCGCCCAGGCGGCCATGCAGCAGGGCCATGGCGATATGCCCCACCAGCAACACCAGCAGGGTCCAGCCCAGGAGGCCGTGGAGGGCGCTGCCCAGGGCGGTCATCCACTCGATCTCGCCGTCGAAGCCCGGCATCAGCGGCAGGCCGAAGGGCGAGAAGGCGCGACCGGAGCCAAATTGGCGCAGCAGGGCGAGGGCGGGGATCGCCAGCATCAGTGCATAGAGCGCCAGGTGGCCGAGCCGGGCGGCGCCGTTGAGGGCGGCGGGCCGGCGGGGGTGTTCCCAGAGCGCCCAGGCCAGGCGCAGCAGGCCCAACAGCAGCAGCAGGGCGCCCAGCGGTTTGTGGGTGGCCCAGAGAAACTCGTCCAGCGGTGAGTCGGGTAGTAGCACGCGAGCGCCCACCGAAGCGAACTGCCAGGCGAAGAGGGCGGCCATGGCCCAGTGCAGGGCACGGCTGAGTCGTCCATAACGGGCGTGAGTCATTTCCATATCGGCATTCCTGTGGCTCGAAAAAACGCTTCTTATCTTATCAAGCGGTGGTGGCGAAATGATGAAACCTGCCTAAGCCGTCGATGGCTCCTGGCTATCGAGGGCTCCACTTGTCGTTGATTCGCGACAGTGGTGGCAAGAGTATGGCAATGGCGGGCCCTGCCTGGCCAAGCTCCAAGGCCTGAACCATAGTCAACCCAGAGGCCATCGGCCCCACCGTCTCTTGCGCGAGTCGCCATCGGTGTGGCGACCCTGGGAGGAGCCATGAAACGACCCATCACCTATTGCACCCTGCTGGGACTCGGCGGCCTGCTGCTGTCGGCGGGATCGGCCCTGGCTCAGCCCGCCAACCCCGGCCAGGGGCGCGGTGGCCCACCGGAGTTCGTCGAGGAGCGGGGCGGTGGCCCCGCGATGGACGAGCGCCGCCGGGGCGACGACCCGCAGTGGAGCCGCCAGCGTGAGCAGGACCGTAACCGCTGGGAACGCGGCGACGATGATCGGGAGTGGCGCAGCCGTGATCGCGACCGGGATGGCTGGTCGCGTGACCGGGACGACCGCCGGGAGTGGCATAGCCGAGACCGTGACCGCCGCGATGATCGCGAATGGCGCCGGGATCGTGATCGCGACTATTGGGCCGGGGACAGCCGCAGCAGGCCACGCATCGAGGAGCGCCTGATTCGCGGGATCTTCCGTGATCACCGCGAGCTGTGGCGCCATGATCGGGGCGCGGCCTTGCCGCCGGGGATCCGCATGAACCTGGAGCGGGGCAAGCCCTTGCCTCCCGGCATCGCACGGCGCTTCGACGACCGCCTCTATCGCCAGTTGCCCCGCTATGAGGGCTACGAGTGGCGTCGGGTCGGCGCGGATGTGGTGCTGGTGGAGGTCGCCAGCGATATCGTCTACGAGGTGCTGCGGGATATCTTTACCGACTGATGTTTCTTTGTCGTCGCCCGCGGGTGATATCTCGTGTCGGACCACACGTTCTCACGGACAGGCCGGGGTGAGTTCCTGGCGATTCCTGCGATGATCAACTCAGCTGGCTGGTTAAAGGTGACGAGATGGATTTCGCGACGCTGTGGCAGCACACCCATACCATCGCCGTGGTGGGACTCTCCGCCGACCCCTCCCGGGCCAGCCACCGGGTGGCGGCCTTTCTCCAGGCACGCGGCTTTCGCGTCCTGCCGGTGAATCCCCGGCACGATCAGGTGCTGGGCGAGCCTTGCTATCCCAGCCTGCTCGATCTTCCCGAGCCGGTGGATATGGTGGATGTCTTTCGCCGCCCCGAGCATTGCCCCGAGGTCGCCCGTCAGGCGGTGGCCATTGGTGCGCGCTGCCTGTGGCTGCAGCTGGGGATCGTCAGTGTTGAGGCACGACGTATCGCCGAGGCGGCGGGGCTCGCCTATGTGGAGGATCGCTGCACCCTGATCGAGCTGCGGCGATTGAAAGGCTAGGCACCCGGCAAAGCCAAGTTCCCACAAAACCAGTGGCCACCAAGCCTATTGTGGGAGCTCGGCTGTGCCGACGGTCCGACGGTCCGACGGTCCGACGGTCCGACGGTCCGACGGTCCGACGCTTCGGCGCTTCGGCGATTGGAGTCTCCGCAGGACTCCAAGCGACAGCGCCCCGGGGTTTGGCACCCAAGGGCGACTTCGTCGCCCAATCGTTCGGGAAACCGGTACGCCGGACCGCCGAACTCCCACAACCCCAGGGCCTCTCCCAGCACCAGTGGCCACCAGTAAGCCAGTGGCCACCCAGGCTAATTGTAGGACCGCCGGGAAACCGGACCGCCGAACTCCCACAAAACCAGTGGTCACCCTGCCTATCATGGGAGCGCGGCGGGATGCTGGCGCGATTACTCTTCGTTGAGCTTGGCCTCGATCTGGCGACGCTCTTCCTCCTCATCGGCCAGGCTCTTGTGCGGCAGGATCAGGTTGAGAGTGAAGGCCACCAGGGCGGCGATCACGATGGGCGAGCCACCCAGCACCAGGCGCAGGGTCTCAGGGAACTGGGCGATGGCGTCGGGTACCGCATAGACGCCCATGCTCAGAGCCAGGGCCAGGCTGACGATGGTCATGTTGCGGGCGGACATCTCGTCCTTGGTGATCAACTGGATGCCGGTCATGGTGATCATGCCGAACACCAGGATGGTGGCGCCGCCCAGCACCGGGTAGGGGATGGTGGTCATCAGGGCGCCGAACTTGGGCAGCAGGCCGGCGACCACCATGAAGACGGCGGCGATGGCCAGCACATAACGGCTGATCACTTTGGTCATGGCCACGATGCCGACGTTCTGGCTGTAGGTGGAGGTGGGCAGGGCGCCGAAGAAGGAGCCCACCATGGTGGTGAAGCCGTTGCCCATCAGGCCGCCGAACAACTCCTTCTTGCCCAGTTCGCGATTCATGCCGCCGACGGTAGTGGCGGACAGGTCGCCGATGGTCTGCACCGAGTTGATCACGCAGATGATGACCATGGAGATGATGGCGGCGGCGTGGAACTCGAGGCCGAAGGCCAGGGGCATGGGGGCGCTGACCCAGGGGGCGTCGCGCACTGCATCGAAGTTCACCAGGCCGAGCGCCATGGAGATGGCATAGCCGGCCAGCAGGCCGCAGATGATGGAGGCCAGCTTGAGGAAGCCGCTGGCGAATTGCGAGACCCCCAGCACCACCAGCAGGGTAATGCCGCCGATGGCCCAGTACTTGATATCGCCGTAGTCGGGGGCGCCGACGCCGCCGGCCAGGTAGTTGATGGCGATATCGTAGAGGGAGAGGCCGATGACCAGCACCACGGTACCGGCCACCACCGGCGGGAAGAGGTGGCGAATGCGCTGGATAAAGAGCCCGGTGACCATCATGGCGATGCCGCCGACGACCTGGGCGCCGAGGATGCCCTCGAGACCGTACTGGGTGCCGATGGCGGTGAGGGTCGGGACATAGGCGAAGCCCACGCCGAAGATGGTGGGCAGCCTGGCGCCCAGTCGACCCAGGGTATAGAGCTGCAGCAGGGTGGCCAGGCCGGAGAACACCAGCGAGATCTGGATCAGGAACATCTTCTCTTCGAGGCTGGCGCCCACTGCCCCGACCACGATGATGGGGACGGTGACCGTACCCATGATCATTGCCAGGATGTGCTGCAGCGAGAGCGGCATGGCCTTGGCCAGGGGAGGCTTGCCATAGAAGTCGAAGAACGAGGCACTTCGGGGTGCCGGGTTCTGTGTCGCAGTAGTGGTGGTTGTCATAGGTTTGCCTAACGCTTGCGTGCTTTTTGTATACAGATTATTGGCACTTAGACTAAGCGGTCAGGCGAATGCCTGGCAACAATTCATGTATACAAAATGTGGCCTATAATGAATTGACACTATTTCCCACCCTGATGTCGCGTTTTAGCTTGATTTTCGGAGATGTTGGCAATTAGACCTTGGTTTGATCTCGAGGCCTTGGGGACTTACCCAACCATTCCCGCCACCTCCATCGCCGAGACGTCGGATCGCCTGCTGAAGCAGGCTCCTACCACCCCAGAGGCAGCCCCTACCCCGTGGAAGATGGCCCCCTACCTAGTGGGAGATTCTATGTTGCCCCTCAAGCCGTCACCGCGGTTGGGGGGCGATAATCCACCTCATGCTTCATCAGCGAAAACGCGATGCGGGCCAGCTTCCGGGCTACGATCACCAGCGCTTGGGTTTTCTTGAGCCCGCGTGCCAGATAGCCCTGATAAGTCGCTTGCCAAGCCGGCTGGCGGCTGGCCGCCATGGCCGCGTTATATAGCAGACGGCGTACCTCCGGATCGCCTTGCTTGGTCAGCTTGCGCCGCCCACGCTGTCTTCCCGAGTCACGCACGCGGACATCCAGCCCCAGGAAGGCCACGAAGGCATCACTGTGACGAAAATCACCCCGCAGGAAGGCCATCACCAGGGCCGTCGCCGTCAGAGAGCCAACCCCCTCCATGGCCTGGCAGCGGGCGACGTGCTGGCTGAGCCCTGCCTCACGAACGATGGCCCGCAGGCGGGCCTGGATGACCTGGTCGATGCGCGTCAGCTGGGCGACCAGGCGCTTGAGTGGGGCCTTCAATTCCGGTAATTCAGCGCAGCTCTGCTGAATCGCCACCCGGGCCCTGACGAGGGTGGCGCGGCGGCGCAGCAGGGTCTGTAGCGCCCGGTAGGCGGGCGGTGGCGGGGTCCAGGGCCGCAGGGCTTCTTGCTCACGACTGAGGTAGCGGGCCAGCAGGCGGGCATCGCTGCTGTCGGTCTTGGCGCGGCCGCCAATGCCTTGCCGGTAATGATTGAGTTGGTAGCCATCGATAACGTAGACCACATGCCCGCACTGGTACGCCAATTTGATCAGCAACACGTGATAGGTACCGGTGGCCTCGATGGCGATGGTGCAGTGAGCGGGTAGACGACGCAGCCAGCCTTTGATGCTGGCCTGGTTATTCTCCAGCACGTCCTCGGTGTCGGTATCCTGCCGATAGATCACCAGTTCGTCCTTGGCGACGTCGATGCCGGTGATGGTCTGGATTGTCATCTCTCGCCCTCCACGCTAGGTTGAAAAGGCTTGTCGGGGTGCACCCAAGCGCTGGCTTGCCAAGATCGTCGGTCTGAGGGGCACTCAGCCGATGGATTCCTTATCGGCGCTTGATGGGTGGGGTGGGGCCATGTCTCCCACGGTCTGTGTCCCAATCGGGCCAGATGCTGGCTACGTCCCTCCACCCCGACAAGCCTTCTCACTATTGCCCGTTCTGGGTCTCCTTCAAACATACAAGCTGGCTTTAGCCGGCGATTTGATACCTCGGCAGCCCATCGATCGCCTGCTGGAGCCGGTCCTGCCACCCCAGTGGCAACCCACGCCCTGTAGGAGCTGCCCCCAATCTAGTGGGAGCTGGCTTTAGCCGGCGATAAAAAGCCAGCGATCGACGGGGGGAGGGAGTCCTTGGCCCATTCCCCGGCGCTTGGGGTATACTGCCGGCCGCGTCGTCGCCGGCCCGCAAGAGGCCCCCGCGACAGGGTAAATAGCCGACGGCGCCGGGAACGAAGGGGATAGCACGCAACCGTTTATCCTCGAGAGGCACCATATGACACGCATGACCCTGGCCCTGATCGTCACCGCCTTGCTGGCGGGCTGCAGCTATACCCCGGCCCGTATCACCCCCGAACCCCTGATCGAGATCGATTCCCGTGGTGGCCACCACCATCACCGCAGCCACCGTGGCGGCTTCTGTCCGCCGGGATTAGCCATGCAGGGTCGCTGCTAGGCCGCAATATCATGGGGGCGTCCCGGCGGGACACTCGGGGAGCGATGCATTCCATGGCTTCATGGCACGACTGAAGTCATCGGGTCGGCCGGGGTGAAACGGTCCTGGAATTCCAATAAGGAATGTATAGGGCGCTTTTTTTCGTTTGAACCCCGTCCGCCTCGTCTGATTCCATAGCCAGCAATCCCTTCTGGCATGGAACAAGGCGACAGGCACCGCTATGGATCTTCCCTACATCAGTCGTTCGCTAGGCATCGTCCACCCCCTGTGCATCGAGCGCGGCCGCAACGCCGAGGTCTGGGACGAGGCCGGACGGCGCTATATCGACTTTATCGGTGGCATCGGCGTACTCAACCTGGGGCACGGTCATCCCGCCGTGGTGGAGGCCGTCAAGGCCCAGGTGGAGACCCTGATGCACTCGGCCTTCAATGCCCTGCCGCATCGTGGCTACCTGGCGGTGGCCGAGGCCCTGGACCGCTTCGTGCCGGTCTCCTATCCGCTTTCCTGCATGCTCACCAACAGCGGCGCCGAGGCCACCGAGAATGCCCTGAAGGTGGCGCGGGGCGCCACCGGGCGTCAGGCGGTGATCGCCTTCGACGATGGCTTTCATGGGCGCACCCTGGCGGCGCTCAATCTCAACGGCAAGGTCAAACCCTACAAGGTCGGGCTGGGCAGCCTGCCGGGGCCGGTCTATCACCTGCCGTTCCCCAGCCGCGATAGCGAGGTCTCCGCTGAGGAGGCCCTGCGTGCCCTGGCTCGCCTGTTCGAGGTGGAAGTGTCCGCCGAGGAGGTGGCCTGCATTATCGTCGAGCCGGTGCAGGGGGAGGGCGGCTTCCGCCTGCTCTGCCCCGACTTCGCCCGGGCCCTGCGCGAACTCTGCGATCGCCACGGCATCCTGCTGATCTGCGACGAGATTCAGTCCGGCTTCGGACGCACCGGCCACCCCTTCGCCTTCACTCACCTGGGCATCGAGCCCGACCTGCTGCTGATGGGCAAGAGCATGGCGGCGGGACTGCCCCTGGCTGCCGTGGCCGGTCGCGCCGAGGTCATGGACAGCCTGGCCAAGGGTGGCCTGGGCGGCACCTATTCCGGTAATGCGGTGGCCTGTGCCGCGGCCCTGGCGGTTATGGAGGTGATGCGGGAAGAGCGCCTGGCGGCCTGGGCCGAACGTCAGGAGACGCTGATCGTCGAGGCCCACCAGCGCTGGCGGGAGAGCGGCCGCTTCCCCATGTTGGGCGCCCTGACCGGGATCGGCGCCATGCGCGGGGTGGTCTTCGAGGACACGCCCGCCGCCAGTGGGGCCGAGCACCTGGCGGCCCTGCTCGAGGCCGGGTGTGAGGCCGGGGTGTTGCTGATGCCCAGCGGCCGTAAGCGCAACGTGCTGCGCCTGTTGCCGCCGCTGACCGCCGAGCCGGCCATCCTGGAGGAGGGCCTGGCGCTGATCGAGCGAGCCCTGGCGTCGCTGCCGACCTGATTTCACGGCGGGACGGCGAGCGCCTCCCGCTACCCTGATGATAACCCCCTCTCTTGAACCACGAGACACGAGCCATGAACACAGACGTTCTTTCCCCGGACGAGATTCGCGATCGCTTCTCCCAGGCCATGTCGGCCATGTACCAGGCCGAGGTGCCCCAGTACTCGACCCTGCTCGAGCTGGTGGAGACGGTCAATCGGGAGACCCTGGACAAGGATCCGGCCCTGGCCGAGCGGCTCGGCGCCCATGACGAGCTGGCGCGCCTCGGCGTCGAGCGCCATGGTGCCATCCGCGTCGGCAGTGCCGAGGAGCTGGCCATGCTGCGGCGCCTCTTCGCGGTGATGGGCATGCACCCGGTGGGTTACTACGACCTCTCCGAGGCCGGCGTGCCGGTGCATTCCACCGCCTTCCGGCCCATCGAGGACGCCGCCCTGGCCCGTAACCCCTTCCGCATCTTCACCTCGCTGCTGCGCTTGGAACTGATCGAGAGCCCGACACTGCGCCAACGCGCCGAGGAGATCCTCGCTCGGCGCGATATCTTCACCCCCGGGGTGCGCGAGCTGATCGCGCGCGGCGAGGCCCAGGGCGGGCTGAACGAGGCCGACGCCGAGCGCTTCGTCGCCGAGGCCCTGGAGACCTTCCGCTGGCATCGGGAGGCCACCGTCGACCTGGCCACCTACCAGGCCCTTCACGACGAGCACCGCCTGATCGCCGATGTGGTCTGCTTCTGTGGCCCGCATATCAACCACCTGACCCCGCGCACCCTGGATATCGACGAGGCGCAGCGGCGCATGCCGGCGGCGGGCATGGATCCCAAGGCGGTGATCGAGGGCCCGCCTCGTCGCGACTGCCCGATCCTGCTGCGCCAGACCAGCTTCAAGGCGCTGGAGGAGTCGATCCGCTTCGCCGGCGAGCAGCAGGGTACCCATACCGCCCGCTTCGGCGAGATCGAGCAGCGCGGCATGGCGCTCACCGCCAAGGGGCGCGCCCTCTACGACCGGCTGCTGAACGAGGCTCGCCGCCAGACCAGTGGGCTCGCCAACGAGGCGCACCAGCGGGTGCTGGGCGAGGTCTTCGCCGACTTCCCCGACGGCGATGACGAGCTGCGCCGCCAGGAGTTGGCCTTCTTCCATTACCGCCTGAGCGAGGCGGGGGAAAAGGCCGGCCAGCAGGCCGACGCCGACCTGGAGGCGCTGATCGAGCGCGGCCTGGTGGTGGCTCAGCCGATCACCTACGAGGATTTCCTGCCGGTGAGCGCCGCGGGCATCTTCCAGTCCAACCTGGGCGGCGGCGAGAACCAGGCCTATGCCGGCAACGCCAATCGCGACGCCTTCGAGGCGGCCCTCGGCGCCCCGGTCACCGACGAGCTGGCGCTCTACGCCGAACGCCAGGAGGCCTCCCGGCGACGGGTACTGGAGGCTTTGGCCTAAACCCAATCGCCCTTCGGGCGATATCGCGCGGCACAGCCGAGCTCCCACACTAGGCTGGGTGGCCACGGGTCTTGTGGGAGTTCGGCTCTCCGGCGGTCCCACAATAGGTTGGGTGGTCACAGGCTTTGTCGTGGCCACTGGTGTTGTGGGAGTCCGGGTTTCCCGGACGATTGGGCGACGCAGTCGCCCTTGGGTAACAGCCAAGGCCTTCCAGATCGCCCTGCGGGCGATATCGCGCGGAATCCGCGCTCCCACAATAGGTTGGGTGGTCACAGGCTTTGTCGTGGCCACTGGTGTTGTGGGAGTCCGGGTTCCCCGGACGATTGGGCGACGCAGTCGCCCCTGGTGATACCCCGGATCGCCCTGCGGGCGATATCGCCGAGACGTCGGACCGTGGCTATATAGCCCATATAACAACCAGGAAGCCCAGCGGCCAAGCCGCTGGGCTTCCTAGTTTCGTGGCCCCGCCTGGGGCGGGGAGGAGGTCAGCTCGAGGGGCGCGGGCTGACGGCGGGGGTGTCGCTGGCTGGGCCGGCGGCGCCCAGGTCGGTGGCGATGGCTTCGCCCTGTTCCTGCCAGAGTTGCCGCTCCTCGTCGCTGGCCTTGGGCGAGAAGAGGCCGGTCTGGGCATAGATCAGGCCGATCACCGGGGACAGCCAGCAGGCGAAGGCCAGCGGGATATACAGCAGGTTCTCGACATTGCCGTCGGAGATGCCCAGCGCCAGGGCGCTGATCACGAAGGCCCCACCGGCGTTCCAGGGAATCAGCGGCGAGATCAGGGTCCCGCCTTCCTCGATGGCGCGGGACAGGTTCAGGGTCGAGTAGCCCATGCCCCGATAGGTCGGCGCGTACATGCGGCCGGGCAGGGCGATGGAGAGGTAGGGGTCGCCGGCGACCAGGTTGGTGGACACCGAGGTCAACACCGCCGAGGTCTGCACGCCCTTGAAGCTACGCACCTTGGTCATGATGGCGCGGATGATCGCCGCCAGGCAGCCGGTCTTCTCCAGTGCGCCGCCGAAGCCCAGCGCGATCAGCACCAGCGAGATGGTCCACATCATCGACTGGATGCCGCCGCGGTTGAGCAGGCTGTCGATGGCGGCGACGCCGGTGTCGATCGAATAGCCGCTGTTGGCATAGGTCAGCACATCGTGCACGCCGACCCCCTGCACGAGCATGGCGGTGGCCGCACCGGCCAGGGCGCCGGCGAACAGCGAGGGAATGGGCGGCATGCGCTTGACCGCCAGCGCGATGACCAGCACCGCCGGCAGCAGCAGCCAGGCCGAGATGGTGAAATTCGCCTGCAGGGCGGCGGTGATGGCCTCGATCCGCTCGAAGGAGGCGTTGCCGTCATCGATCAGGGTAAAGCCCGCCACCAGGTAGATGACGAAGGCGATCAGCATCGCCGGGATCGTCGTCGGCATCATGTTCTTGATATGCGAGAAGACGTCCGTGCCGGTGACCGCCGGGGCGAGGTTGGTGGTATCCGACAGCGGCGAGACCTTGTCGCCGAAGAAGGCGCCCGAGACCACCGCGCCGGCGGTCCAGTACATGGGGATATCGAAGCCCGCGCCGATGCCCATCAGCGCCAGGCCCACCGTGCCCACCGTGCCCCAGGAGGTACCGAGTGCCAGCGAGACGATCGAGCAGAGCAGCATGGCCGCCGCCAGGAAGATGCCCGGCGAGAGGATCGTCAGGCCGTAGTAGATCAGGGTCGGCACGGTGCCGCTGGCGATCCACACGCCGATGATCATGCCGACACAGATCAACACCGAGACGGAGGGCAGGGAGACGTGGATGACGTGGAAGATGCCTTCCTCGATCTGCTTCCAGCGGAAGCCGAGCTTGACGCCGACCAGGCTGGTGATCGCCAGGCCGATGGCCAGCGGGATATGCGGCGTGAAGTCGCCGAAGTAGAACAGCTGCACCGCCAGTACCAGCAGTGTCAGGACGACGGGAGTCAGCGCAAGCAGCAGGCTTGGCTGCTTATCATCTCTTGGAGTTGTTGGACTTGTCATATCAATTACCCTGGGGTTGTTATGCGTTGTTGCTGATCTTGTGTGTTGGGCAATACGCCGCCTGCCGATCCTGGGTATTCGGGAGCGATCGATACGGTTCGGTGACGGGAACTGCCGGAATGTATCGTCTCGGGTGGTGATGTCCTCCCTCGTTTTCCGGCTCGGGCCATTGTTATATGTTGCTAGCCTACAAGACTAAGTATTGGTCATAATATCTAGGAATTGGCTCCAAATAACGCTAGATTCTTTTACTTATGTCCTCCATATAGGTTTTGAGTAGCCAATATGACTACCAAGCTGGACCGTATCGATCGCCGTATCCTCAGCCAGCTGCAGGAGCATGGCCGACTCCCCATCGTCGAGCTGGCCAGCCGGGTGAACCTCACCAAGACGCCCTGTGCCCAGCGGGTCCGCCGCCTCGAGCAGGAAGGGATCATCCGCGGCTACCGTGCCGACCTGGACCCGGCGCAGCTCGGGGCGGGCCATGTGCTGGTGGTGCTGGTGACCATGGAGAAGACCAGCGAAGACGCCCTGGATCGATTCAATGCGGCGGTGCGCCTGATTCCCGAGGTGCAGGGCTGCTATATGGTGGCGGGGAATTTCGACTACCTGCTCAAGGTGAGAACCCACGACATCGCCCATTATCGTGCCGTGCTGCTCCAGCAGATCGGTCGGCTACCGAATGTTCATCAGACGCACTCCTTCGTGGTGATGGAACTCGTCAAGGACGACGTGACGGTGCCGGTTCCCCTCGACTCCCTGCCCTGAGCGGAAGCGGGACCTCGGCCTCCGCGCCTGGCCGGCTCAATTGACGAGCCGCAGGCACTGTCCCGTGTGGTAGAGGGTGAAGCCCCCTTCGTAGCCGGCGCTGCGCAGGGCCTTGGCGCGGATCGGCCGGTGGCCGCGGATCGGCAGGGGCAGGGCGCCGTCGTCGCCGGAGATCAGGTAGTGGGCGAAGCCCTTGCCGACCACGGTGCCGGTGGTCACGCCGCGGCCGTTATAGCCCGAGACGCCTAGCACGCCGGGGGCGAGCTCGAAGAGGCGCAGCGTATGGTCGGGGGTGAAGGCGATGCGCCCGGTCCAGGTGCACTCCCAGTCGATGCGGCCCAGTTGGGGAAAGTAGTGGTGCTGGATGCGATTGGCCCAGCAGCGCAGATAGGCCAGCGGCCGGCCCTCGCCGCGGCCCAGGCTGCCGAGGATCAGCCGGCCTTGGGCGTCGCGGCGCAGGCTGCTGAGCACCATTCGGGTATCCCAGGCGCCCTGGCCCCCGGGCAGGATATCGCCGGCCAGTGCCTCCGCCAGGGGCCGCGAGGCGACCTGGAAGAAGTGGCCGGGAAAGAAGTGGTCCTTGACCCGGTTCCAGTGGTCCTCGGTGTAGGCGTTGGTGGCGAGGACCAGGCGCCGGGCCTTGATGCTGCCCCGGTCGCAGGTCACCCGCCAGTCGTCCCCCGCGGCGGCCACGCCGGTGGCGGCGCTATGGGTGTACAGGCGGGCGCCGAGGGCCCTGGCGGCACGCGCCAGGCCGCGGGTATAGGCACAGGGGTTGAGGGTGCCGGCGCGCCGGTCGAGCAGGGCACGGCGAATCTGCCGCGTGCCGACCGCCTGCCGACAGGCCTCGGCCTCGAGCAGTTCCACCGGGGCGCCGCGGCGCCGAAACTGTTCCGCGCGCCGCGCCAACTCCTGCTCGCCCTTGCCATTGTGGGCCAGGTGCAGGGTGCCGGTGCGGGTCGCCTGACAGTCGATACCGTAACGCTCGATCAGCGCGAAGACCTCCGCGGGGGCGCCGCCGAGGATCCGGTTGGCGCGCTCGCCGACCGCGTCCCCCAGGACCTCGCGAATATCGTCCGGCGGGATCCACAGCCCCGCATTGACCAGGCCGACGTTGCGTCCCGAGCCGCCGCTGGGAATATCCCCCGCCTCGATCAGGGTCACGTCGACGCCGGCCTCGGCGAGGTGCAGGGCGGTGCTGAGCCCGGTGATGCCGCCACCGATCACCAGCACATCGGTGGTGTGCTCCCCGTGCAGGGAATCCAGCGCCAAGGGCAGCTCGGGGGAGGTGCTATGCCAGAGACAACCTTCCCGCAGGGGACCTCCCCCGCGGCGGCCATCCCGCCGTTCTCGTGCCACAGCTATCGACATTGTTGTTCTTCCCGTGACGGTGTTCGCAAAGCGGCCGTCGCCCGAGGCGGCGGCCGGACGACGGCATCAGTCGAACTTGATGCCCTGGGCCAGGGGCAGCTCGCGGGAGTAGTTGACGGTGTTGGTCTGGCGACGCATGTAGGTCTTCCAGACGTCGGAGCCGGATTCGCGGCCGCCGCCGGTCTCCTTCTCGCCGCCGAAGGCGCCGCCGATCTCGGCGCCGCTGGGGCCGATATTGACGTTGGCGATGCCGCAGTCGCTGCCCACGGCGGAGACGAAGGTCTCGGCCTCGCGCACATCGGTGGTGAAGATGCACGAGGAGAGGCCCTGGGGCACGTCGTTGTTCAGGGCGATGGCCTCGTCGAGCTCGTCATAGCCGAGCACATAGAGGATCGGCGCGAAGGTCTCGTGGCGGACCAGGTCGTTCTGCTCGGCCACCTCGACGATGGCCGGGGCCACGTAGTAGCCGTCGGGGTATGACTCGGCCAGCTGGCGCTGGCCGCCGAACACTTGGGCGCCCTGCTCGCGGGCCTGGGTCAGCACGCCCTGCATGGCGTCGAAGGCCTGGCGGTCGATCAGCGGGCCGATCAGGTGGCCCTCCAGGGGATCGCCGATGGTGACGCCGGCGTAGGCCTGCTTGAGGCGCTCGACCACCTCGTCCTTGATGGAGTGATGCACGACCAGGCGGCGCAGGCTGGTGCAGCGCTGGCCGGCGGTGCCCACCGCCGAGAAGAGGATGGCGCGCACCGCCATGTCCAGGTCGGCGCTGGGGGTGAGGATCATGGCGTTGTTGCCGCCCAGCTCGAGGATGCTGCGGCCGAAGCGGGCGGCCACCGCCGGGCCCACCTGGCGGCCCATGCGGGTGCTGCCGGTGGCGCTGATCAGTGGCACCCGGGGGTCCTGGACCAGTTGCTCGCCGGGCTCGCGCTCGCCGAGTATCACCTGGCTGAGGTGGGCGGGGGCCTCGTCTCCGAACTCGGCCATGGCGCGCTCCAGCAGCGCCTGGCAGGCCAGGGCGGTGAGCGGGGTCTTCTCGGAGGGCTTCCACAGCAGGCTATCGCCGCACACCAGGGCCAGCGCCGCGTTCCAGGCCCAGGGGGCGACCGGGAAGTTGAAGGCGGTGACCAGCCCCACCGGGCCCAGGGGATGCCAGGACTCGCGCATATGGTGGCCGGGGCGCTCGGAGGCGATGGTCAGGCCGAACAGCTGGCGGGACTGGCCCACCGCCAGGTCGCAGATATCGATCATCTCCTGCACTTCGCCGAGGCCCTCCTGGAGGATCTTGCCGCACTCCCAGGTCACCAGGGCGCCCAGATCCGCCTTGTGGCGGCGCAGCTGCTCGCCGAACAGCCGCACCAGCTCGCCGCGGCGCGGGGCCGGCACCCGGCGCCAGGCGGCGAAGGCCGCCTGGGCATCGGCGATGGCCTGGTCCACCTCGTCACGGCTGGCCGAGCGTACCCGACCGAGCTCGCGGCCATCGATGGGGGTGGTGACGCGGATATCGCCGTCGCGGTACTGGTCGGCGTCGACGCCCAGGCGCTGCATGATGGAATCGATCATTCTTTCTCCTATCATTGTCGTCAGTGAATGATTCGATGCCAGTATCACTAGGGGGCTTGTGCCCCAACAAGCGATGTTTAAGATAGATATCATTCATTATTTTCTTGTTCTATGAGTGCCTGCGATGCGTCGTCACCTGCCTTCCCTGAATGGCCTGCAGTGCTTCGAGGCGGCGGCCCGCCACCTCAGCTTCACCCGCGCCGCCGACGAGCTGAGCCTGACCCAGAGCGCGGTCAGCAAGCAGGTGGCGCAGCTAGAGGCGATGCTCCAGCATCCGCTGTTCCGGCGCATCCGCAAGCGCCTGCACCTCACCCCGGAGGGCGCGGTCTATCTCTCGGAGGCGCGCAAGATCCTCGCCCAGGTGGAGATGTCGACCCGTTATATGCAGTCCTACGGCGGCGAGTCCCAGGTGCTGAACGTCGCCACCCTGCCCACCTTCGGCGCCCGCTGGCTGATTCCGCGGCTCAAGGGATTCCGCTTCCGGCACCCCGATATCAACCTCAATATCCTCCACCGCTCCGAGCCCTTCGACATGGCCCAGGAGCGGGTCGAGGTGGCCTTCTTCTTCGGCCATGGCGCCTGGCCGCGGGCGGAGTGCATCAAGCTGCTGGACGAGGAACTGGTGGCGGTCTGTGCCCCGGCGGCGCTGGAGGGCATGGCGGTGGGCGAGCCCCTGGACCTGACGCGGCTGGTGCTGCTGCAGAGCGCCACCCGGCCCGAGGCCTGGCACGACTGGTTCGCGGCCCAGGACCAGTACACCGAGCACAGCTATCACGGGCCGCGTTTCGATACCTTCTATATGTCGCTGCGCGCCGCCCAGGCGGGCTGTGGGGTGGCCCTGGTGCCGCGCTTTCTGGCCCAGGAGGAACTCGACGAGGGCAAGCTGGTGATTCCCTGGCCCTTCGCCCTCAAGAGCCGGGACGCCTACTACATGGCCCACCCCGAGCATATGGCCGAGCTGGACAAGGTCCGGGCCTTTATCGACTGGATCCGCGAGCGGATCGATTAAGTGCCTGTTCGGCCGCGGTCTGGCTAAAGCCAGCGAGTGGGGGAGATTCTATGTTGCCCCTCGAGTCGCCGCCGCGGTTTTTGTGGGAGCTCGGCTTCGCCGAGCGATTGGCGCCGCCAGGCGCCTCGGACCCCATCGGCAACCCCCTATCAGGAAGAGGCCGCGGCGCCGACCAGATGCTCGACGAAGCGCCGCACCTTGGCCAGCTCGCCCAGGTGTTCCGGATAGACCAGGTAATAGGCGCTGGCGCTACGCAGCCGGTGGGGGGAGGCGATGGCCAGGCGGCGCTCCCGGAGTTCCTCCTCGACGATAAAGCGCGGTACCAGGGCCACGCCGCCGCCGGCCATGGCGGTACGCACCAGCATGGGAAAGGTCTCGAAGCGGGTGCCGTGGTAGCTGCGGTCGGTGCTCACCCCTTGCTCGGCGAACCAGCGGTGCCAGGCATCCGGGCGGGTCGACAGGTGCAGTAGCGGCAGGTCGGCCAGCCGGGCGACGCTCCCGGGCTCATGGCGTGCCAGCAGGGCAGGGGCCGCCACCGCCACCATCTCCTCGTCCAGCAACTTGTGGCAGGCCAGGTCGGGCCAGCTGCCGTGGCCATAGAAGAGCGCCACGTCGATATCCTGCTGCTCCAGGTCGAAGTCCTCGACCCGATCGTGGAACTCCAGGCTGATGCCCGGGTTGTCGGCCAGGAAGGCGGGCAGCCGGTCCGCCAGCCAGCGGGCGCCGAAGCTGGGCAGGGTAGCCACCTTGAGCACCTCGCTGTTGCCGCTGTAGGTCATGATGGCCTGGGTCGACATCTCGATCTGGGCCAATACCTTGCGCACGTCGCTGAGGAAGATGGCGCCCTCCGGCGTCAGCACCAGGTGGCGCCGCACGCGGCGAAACAGCTTGTGCTGCAGGTGGGCCTCGAGCTGGGCCACCTGCTTGCTGACCGCGCTCTGGGTCAGGCTCAGCTCGTCGGCGGCCCGGGTAAAGCTCATATGCCGGGCCGCCGCCTCGAAGCACTGCATGGCGGTGGTGGAGGGGAGGTTGCGTGAGGCCAAGCGCGAGGCTCCTGATCGGCGTCCGGACGCCAAACAGTAGCAGAGGCGGCCCTGGCTGGGAACGCGGCCCCGGGGCGCTTGGTACGGCGATACCGCCTGGCGTAGAGTGATGGCTCCACCGAGCCGGGCCCGCCACTGTGTGACGAGATCGCCACCGTTAAGGAGGCTTGCCATGAAGCTCTATTACCATCCCGATCAGGAGCGCCATGCGCCGCCCACCTTCCTGCTGCGCGGCGCGCCGGCCCTCTGAGGCGGCGCAGTCGCCCTGAGTGACAGCCAAGGCCTTCCAGATCGCCCTGGGGGCGATATCGCTCGGAATTCGAGCTCCCACGGTAGCCCTGGTGGCACGGGTTTTTGTGGGAGTCCGGCTCTGGCGACGGTCCGACGCCTCGGCGATGGCGACGCAGTCGCCCTGAGTGACAGCCAAGGCCTTCCAGATCGCCCTGCGGGCGATATCGCTCGGAATCCGAGCTCCCACGGTAGCCCTGGTGGCACGGGTTTTTGTGGGAGTCCGGCTCTGCCGCCGGTCCGACGCCTCGGCGATGGCGACGCAGTCGCCCTGAGTGACAGCCAAGGCCTTCCAGATCGCCCTGGGGGCGATATCGCTCGGGATCCGAGCTCCCACGGTAGCCCTGGTGGCATGGGTTTTTGTGGGAGTCCGGATTCCGGACGATTGGGCGACGCAGTCGCCCCCAGTGAATGGCGCCGCAGGCGCCTGTACATGAATTAACCAACCGAAGAGAGAGATACGCCATGACCGTCAGCTATCACCACAGCAATGCCCGCATGAGCCAGATCACCGTGCACAACGGCACCGTCTACCTGGCCCGCGACGACGCCGAGACCCTGCTGGTGGTGGGTACCGGCAAGCTGGCGCCGATGGTCATCGAGGCCCATGCCGCGGTGCGCCCCATCACGCGGGTGCGGGTCTGGGGGCGCAACCCCGACAAGCCTTCTCACTATTGCCCGTTCTGAGTCGCCTTCAAACATACAAGTGCCAGGCAGACCGTTGAGCGACGGTGGGCGCCTTTCTCTGGCATTATCTCTCCCAGGAGAGCCAGGGAGGGAAGGGATGCATGTCATAAGGAGCCTGGCCTGGGGGATGGCCGCCTTGATCTTGAGCGGCTGCGCCGGGGTCAAGGTGGGCACTCTCAGTCCCCAGGACTATTTCGCCCTGCAACGGGGCGATGTGCTCAGCACCGGCGAGTTCAGCGCCGTGGCCCGGGCCGCGCTGCAGGTGGTGGGCCTGGACGAGCGTAGCTGTCGGCGTGATGCCGCCGGTTGTCGGGGCCGGGTGGCGGACTCCATCGGCCTGGATGACGAGCAGCGGCTCTCCACCCTGGCGGAGCTCTGGCTGTGGCAGGCCCTGGAGCGCGAGGCCGATGATCCCGAGGCGAGTTTCGCCGCCTACCTGGAGAGTGCCCGCCATGCCTATGGCTATCTGTTTCTGACCGAGCGCGCCCCCGGGGCCCGGGCCCTGGAGGGGCGCCAGTTCCAGGTGCGCGACTTCTATAATTATGCCACCCAGCAGGCGGTGGCCAGGCTCTTCGATGACTACCGGGCCGGGCTGGCCGAGATTGTCAGCGACGCCGAGCCAGTTGCCGCCAGAGGCGAAGACGACGTCTGGCTGGAGCGTGCCGGCTGGCGGCTGGGCGTGGATATGGAGAGCGTGCGCCTGCCCGGCCAGCAGACCCTGCCCCAGGGCCTGCTTCCCGCGGCCTCGCTGACTTTTTCGGGGCTGCGCAATCGCTATCGCCGCGATGGCCTGGGGGCCGAGCTGGTCGTGGAGGGGGCCGATCGGGTCCGCCATGGGCGCCGCGCCACCCAGCCCTTTACCGAGTCGCCGTTCCCGGCCATCACGGTGCTGCTGCGCTTCCCGGGGGATGACCTGGCGTCCTTGCTGGCCGGCCACGAGGTGCATGTGGAGGCCTATGACCCCTACCGCTGGCGGCGGGTCACCCTGGCCGGCGAGAGCGTGCCCCTGGCCGGCAACTTCACCTCCGGTTATGGGCTCTGGCTGGCCCGCTCGGGGTTTGCCCAGGAGGCGCTGCGCACCCTGATCGGCCGTGGCCAGGGCCTGGAGGAGCCCCATCTCTACCTGATGCAGCCCTATGATCCCGAGCGACGGGTGGTGGTGATGCTGCATGGCCTGGCCAGCAGCCCCGAGGCCTGGATCAACCTGGCCAACGAGGTGCTCGGCGACGAGACCCTGCGCCGACACTACCAGCTATGGCAGGTCTATTACCCCACCAGCGCGCCCATCGCCTTCAACCACCGGGCCATTCGCGAGGCCCTGGCGGCGACCCTGGCACACTTCGACCCCTCGGGCCGGGCCCAGGCCAGTCGCGAGATGGTGGTGGTGGGCCACAGCATGGGGGGCGTGCTGGCGCGGCTGCTGGTCTCCGAGGGAGGCGAGGGGCTGTGGCAGGGTGTCGAGCGGGCCTATGATCTGGATGCCGAGACCCGCGAGCGGCTGCGCCCGCGGCTGGCGCCCTATGTGAATTTCCAACCCATGGAGGCCGTCACCCGGGCGGTCTTTATCGCCGCCCCCCATCGCGGCACGCCCTTCGCCGAGGGCCGCCTGTCCCGCGGCGTGGCGGCCCTGGTGCGCCTGCCGGCGGTGGCCGCCACCCGGCTCGCCGAGGTGGCCCAACTGATGCTGGCTCCCGAGGCCACGCCGCCGGAGTCGCTGGCCCGCTCGATGAACAGCATTCGCGCGCTGAGCTACCGCGCCCCCTTTATGCGTCTCAGCGCGTATCTTCCCATTGGGGACGCGGTGCGCTACCACTCGATCATCGCCAACGCGACCCCCGAGCGGCCGCTGGCGCGCAGCAACGATGGCGTAGTCCCCTATCTCAGCGCCCACCTGCCGGGGGCCGAGTCGGAGCGGGTGATCGAGAGTGGCCATAGCGTTCAGGAGACCCCAGAGGCGGCCCTGGAGATTCGTCGTATTCTGCATCGCCACCTGGACGCGCCTCATCGGGAGGCGCCATGAGGAAGGTATCGAGAATGGTGTTACTGGTTTGCGTGTCGCTGCTGATCCTGCTGGGCACCCTCTGGGGGAGCCTGGCGCTGGCCTATCAATGGCCGCTGCCCGGGCCGCGCCTGGCGGCGGTGGGCTGGTGCCTGGTCGGCCTGGGCGCCCTCTGGTGGCTATGGCGCGGGGAGCCCCTGTGGGGCTGGGTGGGCTATGGCGTGCTGTGGGTGCTGCTGCTCGGCTGGTGGTTTAGCCTGGCCCCTTCCAACGCGCGTGACTGGGCCGCGGACGTGGCGCAGATGCTCGAGGGCGAGGTCGACGGGGATCGATTGATTCTCCACCAGGTGCGTGACTTCCGCTGGCAGGACCGGGAAGCGGGCGAGCCGCACTGGGAGACCCGGGAATACGATCTGTCGCGGCTTGCCTCGGTGGATCTGCTGATCTCTAACTGGGGGCTGCCGCTGATCTCCCATGTGATGGTGACCTTCGGCTTCGACGACGGTGACTTCCTCACCTTCTCGGTGGAGATCCGCCGCGAGCGACACGAGGCCTTCTCGTCGTTGGCCGGTTTCTTCAAGCAGTACGAGCTGAGCATCGTCGCCGCCACGGAGCGCGACCTGGTGGGCGGGCGCACCAATCACCGCGGCGAGCGGGTCAGCCTCTACCGGATCGAGATGTCGCCCCGGGCGCGGCGCGGGCTGCTGCTCTCCTATGTGGCGGAAGCCAATGCCCTGCACGAGGCGCCGCGTTTCTACCACACCATCACCGCCAACTGCACCACCATCGTCTACGCCATGATGCGGCGCATCGTCGACGGCCTGCCCATGGACTACCGGCTGCTGCTGACCGAGCGCCTGGCGGACTATGTGCATGCGGTGGATGGCCTGATGCCGGGCTACTCCCTCGAGACCCTCAAGGCCCGCGCCGATATCACCGAGGCGGCCCGCCAGGCCGGCGATGCCGACGACTTCTCCTGGCGCATCCGCCAGGGCGTCCCGGGGTGGGAATAAAATAATATCTCACCAACCTGTCTTGTTAGGGCTCGTAGGTCCGGCGTCCCGCTTCCGCTGGATATCAAGGGCGCCTTCGGCGCCAATCGTTCGGGGAACCCGAACTCCCACCACCCCAGTGGCAACCCGCACCGTGGGAACGCGGCGGTCCGGCGTCCCGGTTCTGCCGGTCCGACGCTTCGGCGATATTGCCCGAAGGGCGATCAAAAAAAACGCCGCCGACTCCCGTCGGTGGCGTGGTGGTTCTAGCCCTCCCTGGGCACCCTCCCGGTGCCGACCTTCCCTACAGGGCCTCCTGGCCCTTCGCGTCCCTGGCGTGGCGTCCGGCAGTGTCCTTTGCCGCCACTTCACTCTAGTCGGCATAGATGACAATGCCATAACGATAGTGTTAACGGTTGATGACGGCTAACGCAGGGCCCGCTCGAGGATCTCCAGCCGCCCGGGCGCCAGGGCGTCCTCCACCGCGGTGATGCGCAGGATATGCCCCAGGGCCGGATGATTGGGTCGGGCGATCAGTCGGCCCGCCTCCAGCAACTGGCGATTGACCCGCTCGGCGAGTTCGGCATCGGCCAGGCGGATGGCGATAAAGTTGGTAGCACTCGGCAGCACCTCGGCGCCCAGCT
Source organism: Halomonas sp. H5 (assembly GCF_050613175.1). GTDB lineage: Bacteria > Pseudomonadota > Gammaproteobacteria > Pseudomonadales > Halomonadaceae > Bisbaumannia > Bisbaumannia salifodinae. The sequence continues at coordinate 2,318,426 of NZ_CP192510.1, read as the reverse complement.
CGCGGAAGTGGCCGGCGAGCCGCTCGCGCCGGGCCTTGACCGCCTGGATATGCGCGCGCACCTCTTCGGGGTGATCCAGCACCACCTCGGCGGCGGCCTGGCTCAGGGTCGAGACCGCATAGTGGATGCGCACCTTCATCAGCATGGCCAGGGTCTCGGCCTCGGCGATGGCATACCCCACCCGCAGGCCCGCCAGGCCGTGGGCCTTGGAGAGGGTGCGCAGGCGCACCACCCCGGCCAGGGCCTGGTTGACCTCGGGCGCCTCGGCATCGTCGCGGAAGTCATGATAGGCCTCGTCGAGCAGCAGCCAGCAGTCCTCGGGCAGGCGCCGGCGCAGGGTGCGGATGGCGCTGTCGTCGTGGAGATGGCCGCCGGGGTTGTCCGGGTTGGCCAGATAGACCAGGCGCGCCTGGGCGTCGTGAGCCGCGTCGATCAGCGCCTCCAGGTCCGGGGCCAGCACGCCGGGCGCTTCCCGGTAAGGCACTTCCTGCAGGCTGAGTCCCTGGCCCTGGGCGAAGTAACCGAAGGTGGGGTAGGTGCCGGCGGTGGTCACCACCGACTCACCGGGACTTACCAGGCCGCGCAGCGCTAGGGCGATCAGGCTATCGGCACCGGCATCCACCAGCAGTTGCTCCAGCGGGATGGCGAGTTGTACGGAGAGGCGCCGGCGGAGGCCCAGCGCCTCGGCATCGCCGTAGCAGTAGACGTGCTCCACCAGGGCATCGCCGAAGTGCTCGCGCAGCGCCCGGTGGGGCATGTCGAGCCCCTCGTTGGAGCCCAGGCGATGGGGAATCTCCCGGCCCAGGCGTCGCTCCAGGACCTTGATGCCGGGGAAGGGGTTATGCGGGCCGGAACCCGTCAGATGCTTGGGAAAGCGGGGCATAGCTCAGCCTTGTTGCCGGAAAGCGATGGCCCCATGGTGCCATAACCGGGCGGGGATGGGGGCCTGCCGGGGCGCCTGCGGCGCCAATCGTCCGGGGAACCCGAACTCCCACAACACCAGTGGCCACCCACACCGTGGGAGCGCGGATTCCGCGCGATATCGCCCGAAGGGCGATCCTGGTAGGTGGCGTCGGGGGGAGGCCTATGGCTCCAGCGAGGCCAGCAGCCCGCGCAGCAGCGAGAGCTCCTTGCGGCTGGGCTGGGCGCGGGCGAACAGCGCCTGCAGGTGCTGCTCGGTGCGGGCATGGGGCTGGGTGATAAAGCCACTGGCCTGCATCACCCGGGAGAGATGGGCATGGAAGTGGGCCAGCTGCTCGCGGCTGGGCTGGCGCTCCTGGGTGGGGCGCTGGGGTGCATAGCCGCTCTGCGGGCGCTGGCGCCAGGCCTTGAACGCCTCATAGGCCAGCACCTGCACCGCCTGGGAGAGGTTCAAGATGCCGTAATCCGGATTGGCGGGAATGCTCACCTGATGGCTACAGCAGCGGATCTCGTCGTTGGTCAGGCCGAAGCGCTCGCGGCCGAAGACCAGCGCTACCGGGTCGTGCTCGGCCTGAGTGATCAGGTCGCGGGCCATGGCATCCGGCTCGTCGTAGTGAGGCAGCGGCTGGTTGCGTAGCCGGGCGCTGGCCCCCACCACCTGCACGCAGTCACTGACCGCCGCCTCCAGGGAGTCCACCACCCGGGCGGCCTCGACGATATCCTCGGCGCCGGCGGCCAGGCGGCTCGCCTCCGGGTCGGGAAACCGGCGGGGATTGACCAGCACCAGGTCCGTCAGCCCCATGGTCTTCATGGCCCGGGCCGAGGCGCCGATATTGCCGGGGTGGTAGGTCTGGACGAGGACGATGCGGAGATTGGCGAGCATGGGAAAGCGGCCCCGGTGACGAAAAACAGGCGGCAAATTCTAGCACGGTGACGAGGGAAAGGGCGGGCGCCTGCCCCAAGGGCGACTTCGTCGCCCAATCGCCGAAGCGTCGGACCGCCAGACTCCCACAACACCAGTGGTAGCCCACACTGTGGGAGCTCGGCTGTGCCGCGCGATATCGCCCGAAGGGCGATCTGGAAGGTCTTAACTATCACCCAGGGCGCCTGCGGCGCCCATCGTCCGGCGGAGCCAGACTCCCACAACACCAGTGGCCACCCAACCCCAACCTGCAATGGGAATGGTCACCCCTTCCGCGCGATTCCCCAGGGCGCCTGCGGCGCCCATCGTTTTAGCCGCGCTCCGGTGTGTCGGTGATCCCACTTATCTCGGCCATCAGGTAGTCAAGAAACGAGCCGCATACTCTTGCTCCAGATACCAATGCTCGAGGTCATGCCAGGTACGACTCAAGAAGCGCATCCATGGCAGGTCGTCCTCTCCGGCCAAGGGAATGCCTTCTTCGGCAACTACGGTGCGAATCGTCAGGTTGGCCCGCTTCAGGTCGATAATATCGATGGTGTCCGGCTCACAGGCCAAGTGCTGAGCCAGGACGGATTTGAGACGCTCATTGCGTGACAAGGTCTCCAGTGCCGATGCGTTGTCATTTTTCCACTGGACGGCGATATCCCAGTCACTGTCCGGCCGCGCATCATCCCTGACGCGGCTACCGATCAAGGTCGCGAAATCGAGGCCGTCGATACTCGAGAGGGCATGGCGCAGCGCTACCAGAGATTCCTGCATGGCCATCGTGGCTCCTTGGGTCGCCTATCGATATCCCCATTGTCGGTGGCGTCCACCGGAGTGGCAACCGTCGGTTGTGGATTCAACCCATCAGTGCCGTGCCAGCGGGGTCAGGCTGGCGGGGGCCAGGGGCGGGCGGTCGCGGTGCTCGCTCAATGGCCGGCCTTCCAGGGCGGTGAGCAGGATCTGCAGGGGATCGCCGTGGCTGACCAGCAGCAATGTCTGGTCGGCGTGGCGGCGTTCCAGTTCGTCGATCACCGCGGTCAGCCGCGCGGCCACCTGGGCCACGCTCTCGACTCCGGCATGGCGGTGTTCGGGATCCCGGGCGTCCCGGGCCCAGACCTCGGCGTAGTGGCCGTCGTCCTTGCCATCAAAGGCGGCGAAGTAGCGCTCCCGCAGCCCCGGGTGCGGAGCCAGCGTCAGGCCGAAGTGGTCGGCCAGGCGCTGGGCGGTCTGGGTGGTGCGCATAAAGTCGGAGTGGTAGATGGCGTCCGGGGCCGGCCCCTGCCAGGCGTCGATGCAGGCCGCCAACTGGGCCTCGCCCCGGGCCGAGAGGCCGAAGCCGGCGACCCCGCGGACGGGGTCGCTGACGATCAGGCCGGCGGCATTGGCCTGGCTATGGCCGTGGCGCATCAAGAGGTAGCGGTTGGCGAGTGGCATGGATAACTCCTAGATCAGGCGCTTGCGGATCTGCACCACCAGCAGCTCGATCAGCAGCACCACGGCGAAGATGGTCAGCAGGGCGGTGGCCACCTTGGGCCATTGGAAGAGGTTCATGGCGTCGTTGAGCACCACGCCGATGCCCCCGGCCCCCACCAGGCCCAGCACCGCCGACTCGCGCACATTGATGTCCCAGCGGAACAGCACCACGCTGTAGAAGGCCGGCTTGGCCTGGGGCCAGTAGGCCTTGAGCAGCACCGCCAACGGCGAGGCGCCGGTGGCGCGCAGCGCCTCCACGGTGCCCATATTGACCTCCTCCAGGGCCTCGGAGAAGAGCTTGCCGACGAAGCCCACCGAGCGCAAGGCCACCGCCAGCACCCCGGCCAGCACGCCGGGGCCGAACACCGCCACGAAGAGCAGCGCCCAGACCAGGGAGTTCACCGAACGCGAGGCCACCAGGAAGAACTTGGCGACCCAGTTGAGCCAGGCGGAGGGGGTGATATTGCGCGCATTGAGCAGCGCCAACGGCACCGCCAGCAGCAGGCTCAGCAGGGTGCCGAGGGTGGCGATATGCAGGGTCTCGAGCATGGCGCCATGGATGCTGGCCGGGTAGGCGGCCAGGTCGAGGGGCCACATGCGCCGGAACATGTCCGCCATCTGCTGGGGGGCGTCGTAGAGGAACTCGGGGATGATCTCCACGGTGCGCAGCGAGGCGATAAAGGCGGCCACCACCACCAGGTAGACCAGATAGCGGGCGCTGCGCTCCAGGGGCGTGAAGCGTTGCCAGCGCCGGGCGTCATGTGACTTGGTGACGACGGATGCACTCATTGGAAGACCCTCCGCACGGCGTTGGACAGTGCCTCACCGACCAGGATCAGGGCGATGATGGTGATCAGGATGGCGGTGACGAAGTCGTAGTCGAAGCGCTGGAAGGCGGAGAAGAGGGTGCCCCCCAGGCCGCCGGCGCCGACGATGCCCACCATGGTGGAGTTCCGCAGGTTGGAGTCGAGCTGGTACATGGAGAAGCCGATAAAGCGCGAGAAGACCTGGGGCAGCACCCCGAAGAGGATGATGCTGGCGAAGCCGGCGCCGGTGGCGCGAATCGCCTCCACCTGCTTCAGCGAGATCTCCTCGATGGCCTCGGCGAACAGCTTGGCGATAAAGCCCACGGAGGCCACGATCAGCGTGAGGATGCCGGCCAGGGCGCCGAAGCCCACGGCCTTGACGAAGAGGATGGCGATGATCACCGGGTGGAAGGTGCGGCACAGGGCGATAAACACCCGCATCGGCGCGCTGACCAGGTTGGGCATCAGGTTGCGGGCGGCCAGCAGGCCCACGAACAGCGAGATCACGATGCCCACCACGCTGGCGATGATGGCGATCTGCAGACTCTCGATCAGGTCATTCAGCAGCAACTCCCAGCGGCCGAAGTTGGCGGGAAAGAGCCGCCCCAGCAGTTCGCCGCCCTGGTCGATCCCCACCAGGAAGCGCGCCCAGGTCAGGTCGAGGGTGGTGGCCGCATAGACCAGGTAGAGCACGAGGCCGGCCCAGAGGGCGCGGCTGCCCCAGCTGGGATGGAAGGGGTGGGCGCGCTCGGGATCGCTTGCCCGTGGTGTGGTGTGGTTCAGCTCAGCCATGATTCCCCCCCATAGATACGCTTGAGGTGGTCGTCGGTGATGCCGTCGGGGGCGCCGTCATAGACCACTTCGCCGCCGCTCATGCCGATCATGCGCCTGGCGAAGCGTCGCGCCAGGTTGACGTCGTGGATATTGACCAGGGTGGGGATGCCCTTGTCGTTGGCCAGGGTGGTGAGCAGCTCCATGATCTCCACCGAGGTCTTGGGGTCGAGCGACGAGGTGGGCTCGTCGGCCAGCAGCACCACCGGGTCCTGCATCAGCGCCCGGGCGATGCCGACGCGCTGGCGCTGGCCCCCGGAGAGGGCATCGGCGCGCTGCTTGGCGAAATCGCCGAGGCCGACGAAGTCGAGCAGGTCGAAGGCGCGCCGGATGTCTTCGGCGGCGAACTGGCGTCGCCAGGCCTTCCAGGCGGACATATAGCCGAGGCGTCCGGTGAGCACGTTCTCCAGCACCGTGAGGCGTTCCACCAGGTTGTACTCCTGAAAGACCATGCCCACCTGGCGGCGCAGCTCGCGTAGCGGGCGGCCCTGGATCGCGGCCACGTCATCGCCGCGGAACAGGATGCTGCCGCCGGAGGGCTTGATCAGGCGGTTGATGCAGCGCAGCAGGGTGCTCTTGCCGGTACCGGAGGGGCCGATGATGGCCACGATGCCGGGCTCGTCGATGGTGATATTGATATCGCGCAGGATCGGCGTGTCGGCCACATAGGCGTGGTGCAGGCCGCGGATCACGAGATCGCTCATAGGGGGCTTCCTTCGGGCAAGAGGGGGCCGACAGGCGGCCGAATCGGCCGCCTGGCTGGGTTCTCGACGGGGCTTGGGGTTACTCGCGGGCCGCGGCGGCCTCGCGCTCGGCCAGCTGCTGCAGGCCGCGCTCGGTGTAGGCGGTGCCGGTGGCGTGGGCGATATCGCGGATTACCTGCCAGTCCTGCTGGTAGGTGATGGGATAGAAGCGGTCGGCGCCGTCGAAGGTCTCCTGCATCTCCTCGGGGAAGCGATAGCTGAAGAAGGCCTCCTCGATCTGCTCCACCAGCTCCGGGTTCAGGTCGTGGGCATAGCCGAAGGCGGAGGTGGGGAAGCGGTCGCTGGTATAGATGATGCGGAAGTCGTCGGCCTCGACGCGGCCCGCCTCGACCATGCGATCGAAGACATCGGAGGCCACCGGGGCGGCGTCATAATCGCCGGCAAGCACGCCCATCACCGACTGGTCGTGCTTGCCGGAGTAGACCACCTGGTAATCCTCGTCCGGGGTCAGGCCCAGGCCGGGGAACAGCGCCCGGGGGGCCAGGTTGCCGGAGTTGGAGGAGACCGAGGTGTGGGCCACGGTGCGCCCCTCGAGGTCCTCCATCGACTCGATATCGCTGTCGGCGCGGACGATGGTGATCAGGTTGTAGCCCTGGAACTGGTCCTCGTAGCCCTTTACGGCGATGGGCACATAGCCGGCCAGGTTCACCGCGTAGCCGGTGGGGCCGGTGGAGAAGCCGGCGATATGCAGGCGCCCGGAGCGCATCGCCTCCACCTGGGCGGAGTTGGAGTGCACGCTGTAGTAGACCACCCGCCGGCCGGTGGCCTCGGAGAGGTGTTCCTGGAAGTCGGCGAAGGCGTCCTGATAGACCGCCGGGTCCTCCACCGGGGTATAGGTGAAGACCAGGGTGCTGGGGTCGCGCCAGCGGCTCTCGTCGCTGGGCGTATCGGCGACCATGTCCTGGTTGTCGTCGCAGTAGATATCGTCCAGGGCACCGCGGTGGCCGCACTCCTCGGCGAGGACGGGGCCGGCGAAGGCCAGCAGCAGGGCGCCGGAGCAGGCGAGGGCGAGGGGGGATCGGGTCATCATGGTAATAGCATCCTTGAGCATGGCGTTATTGATGTTGTTGTTGCCCGCCGCGAAGGCGTGGCAGGACCACCTCGTGTGGCTGCTTTAACCTAAGCAAGGAGAATGCCAACCTGGTGCATTTCGCCTAGGGGCGCCCCGCGTTGGGGCGCTGGCCGTGGGGGGCATCCGGAAATATGACGACCTTGGGTCAGGGGTGACCCAAAGGCGAGGGGCGAAGGGGTCATGGCTGGGACATCGGCTCCTTGCCATCGCGGAAGGCGGCCTTGTCCAGGCCATGCTTCTTCATCTTGCGGTAGAGGGTCTTGCGGGACATCTGCAGGGCCTCGGCGGCGCGCCCCACCTGGCCCTGGTGGCCGGCCAGGGCGTCGCGGATCAACTCACACTCGAAGGCCTCCAGGCGGCTCTCGTGATCCGCGCTACCGGCCTCATCCGCGGCATCGGCAGCCGCCGTCAGGTTAAGCCCCTCGCCGACCAGGCCGAGCACGAAGCGGTCGGCGGTATTGCGCAGTTCGCGCACATTGCCCGGCCAGGGGTGGCTCAGCAGCTGCTGGCGCTGGGCCGGCCCCAGGCCGGGCAGGGGGCGGGAGAAACGCTCGGCGGCCTCGCGGCCGTAGTAGTCGAACAGCAGCAGGATATCCTCGCCGCGCTCGCGCAGGGGCGGCAGGCGCAGGCTGGCGACATTGAGCCGGTAGTAGAGGTCGTGGCGGAACCGGCCCTGGTCGCTGAGGGCCTGGAGGTCCGCCTTGCTGGCCGCGACCACGCGGATATCGATGGGGATCGGCTGGGTGCCGCCGAGGCGTTCCAGGCAGCGCTCCTGAAGCACCCGCAGCAGGCGGATCTGCGCGGCCAGCGGCATCGACTCGATCTCGTCGAGGAAGAGGGTGCCGCCCTGGGCGGCCTCCAGCTTGCCGATGCGTCGCTGGGTGGCGCCGGTGAAGGCCCCCGCCTCGTGGCCGAAGAGCTCGCTCTCGATCAGCGACTCCGGCATGGCGCCGCAGTTGATCGCCATGAAGCGCTGGTCGCGCCGCGGGCTCGCCTCGTGCAGGGCCCGGGCCAGCACGTCCTTGCCGCTGCCGGTCTCGCCATAGACCAGGGTGTCGATATCGGCGCCGGCCAGCACCAGCAGCTGCTCGCGCAGCTTCACCATGGCCGCCGAGTCGCCCAGCAGTTGCCGGGCCAGACTGGCCTCGGCGTCGCCTGGTGGCGCGGCGTCACGATGGGCCAGGGCCCACTGGCGGTGGCGCTGGGCCTGGCGCAGGCGCTCGATCAGGGTCTCCGGCGCCACCGGCTTCTCGAGGAAGTCCACGGCGCCCTCGCGCATCGCCTGGGTGGCCAGGGGAATGTCGCCGTGGCCGCTCATCAGCAGCACCGGCAGCTCCGGGTCGAGGGCCTGCAGCTCGGCCAGCAGGGCCAGGCCATCCTGGCCGGGCAGGCGCAGGTCGCTGAGGACGATGCCCGCGGGATCGGCGCGCAGGGCGTCTGTCACGCCCTCGGCGTGGGAAAAGGCCTGGGTGACGAAGCCCTCCAGCTCGAGCATCTCGCCGAGGGTCTCCAGCACGCAGGGGTCGTCATCGATGATCAGCACACGTATCGACATGGTCGCTTCTTGTTGTGGGGTCGGTCGGGGCGGTGACGGCCGGCAGCCACAGCTCGAAACGGGTCCCATCGGGCCCGGTCTCGGCGAGGCGAATGCGGCCGCCGAAGTCCTGCATGATGTTGTAACTGATCGAGAGCCCCAGGCCCAGGCCCTTGCCCTCGGCCTTGGTGGTGAAGTAGGGGTCGAAGATATGGTCGCGGCGCTTGGCGGGAATGCCCTCGCCGTTGTCGGCGACGCCGATCACCACCCAGGCCGGATCGCTGGTCTGCTGGGCCCAGCGCACCGTGATGCGTGGCGACGCCTGGCGCTGGGTGGCGTCCAGGGCGTTGGTCAGCAGGTTGACCAGCACCTGCTCCAGGCGGATCGGCTCGGCCAGCACCCAGAGGGCAGGATCCCCCTCGAGCCGGGGGCGGCAATGCTCGGAGCGGGTCTGGGCCAGCTCCACCGCCGCCGTGACGATGGGGGCCACCGCCACCGGGCCGACCCGGCTGTCGCTCTTGCGGGCGAAGCCGCGCAGGTGACGGGTGATGCCGGCGGTCTTGTCGAGCAGGGTCGCCAGGCGCGCAAGCCCAGGCAGGGCCCGCTGGGGCTCGCCGCGCTCCAGCCAGCGCCCCAGGCTGTGGACCTGATGACGCATGGCCGCCAACGGCTGGTTGATCTCGTGGGTGATGGCCACGCTGAGCTGGCCGAGGGCGGCCAGCTTGCCGGCCTGGATCAGTTCCTCCTGGGCCAGGCGCAGGCGCCGCTCGGCTTGTAAGCGCTCCTCGGTGGCCTGGGCCAGGGCGCGTCGCGAGCGCTCCGCCTGCTGGGCGGTCTGCTGGAAGTGGCGCAGGTCCCGGGCCATGGCCGCCACCTCGTCACGCCCCCGGATCACCACCTCGGTCTCCAGCTGGCCGCTGGCCAGGGTGCGCATATTGCTCTGCAGGCGCTGCAGGCGGCGCAGGATATTGCGTCGCACATAGAACCAGGAGATGGCCGCCGCCAGCAGCAGGCTGAGCAGCGACAGCCCGAAGGTGGCGGTGCTGGCGCGGGCCACCGCCTGGCTGGCCAGCTCGATGTCCTGGCCGATATCGCGATGGACCCGACCCGTGTAGTGGGAAATCTGCGCCGCCAACTGCTGGATATGCCGCTGGCTGTTGGTGACCAGGTAGCTCTCCTGGTAGCGCAGGTCCAGCGCCTCGTTCTTCAGCGCGAACAGCTCGCCCTCCCGGGAGGCCAGCCGCAGCAGTTGCGCCAGGGCCTGTTCGGCCTCGGCGGGGAGGGGAGGCGTGCGGGCCAGCTCGTCGCGGATCGCCTCGCCCAGCGCCTCCAGGCGCAGGAAGGTGTAGTCCAGCTCGTTGAAGCTGGCATCGGTATAGAGCTTCTCGGCCAGGGCCGCCAGGGAGTGGAGGTGCAGGCGCAGTGCCACCCAGTCGCCTCCGGCCGGTTCGCCCAGGGCCTCATCCACCCGCAGATAGAGCGGATGCAGTTCCAGGCGCCGCTGGTGGGCCCGCCAGTCGAGCCGCTCGCGGCGGTCCACGTTGCGATGCAGCAGGCCGATGCTGTAGCGGATCTGGTCGCTGATCTCGACGAAGTAGCGGTTGTAGTCGGGCAGGTGGCCGACCCACTGTTGCATCTCGTCCAGGGTCTCGTCGAGGCGCTCCCGGGTCTGGGCCCGGGCATAGTTGGAGTCGCCGCCGGCCAGTTGCGGCACCCGGGCGGTGAGCTGCTGGGTCAGCTCGTTGAGGCGCGCCGAGGCATAGAGCACCTCGATGCTCTCGGCGCGGATCCCCTCCAGGCGTGCCTCCAGCTGCTGGCTGCTGCGAAAGGCCAGCCCCGCCGCCAGCAGCGTCATCGCCGCCACCAGGCCCAGCGCCAGGGCCAGGCGGGCGCTGATGCTGTCGGGGAGCAGGGTGCGAACCAGGCGCTTGTACAAGGCGGACATCCTTGGCCGAGGGGAAGCCCCTCAGGATGTCATGTCACGCCGCCGGAGCGACTGCGACCTTGGTCGAGTAGGGGAGGGCGGTGCTGGAAGAGCATGAATTGCCGGAACAGTTCCGCCTGGCTGCCGATATTCAGCTTGGCGTAGAGCCGCTTGCGGTGGTTCTTGACGGTGCCGGGGGTGATGCCCAGCTCGGTGGCGATTTCCGGGCCGGTATGACCGCGCAGGATCAGCCAGGCGACCTGGCGCTCCCGCTCGCTGAGGACTTCCTGGCCGAAGCTGTGCAGCAGGCTGGGCGATTCGTCCGGGGTGGGCAGGTGCAGGCTGCTGGCCAGCCAGAACTGGCGGATCAGCGCCTCCAGCAGCGGGAAGAGGTAGTCGAGGGTGGCCAGCAGCTCGCCCTGGCTGGGGGTGTGGTTGCGGCGATAGAAGCCGAAGGAGAGCGACAGGCAGTCGCCCTCGTCCAGTGGGAAGAAGGCCGCCGCCTCGTCGTAGAGGCCCAGGTCCCGATAGTAGGTGGCGTAGTAGTCGCTGTGACGAAAGCCCGCCGGGGCCAGCTCGTCGAGGCTGGCCAGGCCGCCGCGGCGTTCGGCCTGCCAGTGGCGGTAGCAGGGGTCGAGCAGGTACATGCGCTCCACATAGTGGGCCAGCACCCGGCGCTCCAGGTCGGCACTCAAGTTATGGGCCAGCACCGTGGGGCGGCCCTGGGCCGCGAAGTGGAAGACCGCATGGCTGATGCCTGGGAAATAGGCCTCCAGGGCCTGGCCGAGGCCGCTCAGGAACTCCGGGGAGCGGACCTGATCCGCCAGCCGGGCCATGGGGGCCAGGCTGGCGGGGGGAAGGTTGGTGGGGGACAGGGGATAGGCCGACACCATGGAGGGGCACTGACTCCGTCAGAGGGTGAGATGATCGAAGGCGACGATCTGGCGCTGCTCGCGGGAGAACTCCACGCCGACCAGATGGATCGGCTTGCCGGCGGCGTGGTACTTGTCGGCGTAGCCGCGCTCCTGAAGCTGTTGCAGCGCCTTGCCCTCCGGTACCTGCTCCACCACCTTGAATTCGAACAGGTAGATATGCCCGGCGAAATCGACGCTCATATCCACCTTGCCGGTATGGCTGGCGTCCTCCACGGTGACATTCAGGCCCAGGGCGGCGAAGTGACTGTAAAAGACGCTCGCATAATGTCCCTCATAGCGGGCGATGGGGTTGTTGCGATACCAGTCGTGGGGTAGGCCGGCGTAGAGCGCCTTGAGGTGGGCTTCCAGGCCGTCGAGGTCATGGGCGCGCAGGCGGGTGAAGAGCGTCTTGCGCTCCCGGGGGCCGTTCTCGACGCCGAGCGCCGGCAGCAGCGCCTGGTTGAGGCTGGCCTCCACCTCCTGGTTGGGAAAGCCCAGGGTAATCAGGCGGTAGCCCAGCATGGGCTCCTCGATCGCCTTCACCGTCAGGTAGCCGGTCTGGAACAGCAGCCCCTCGGTGGCGATATCGTCTACGTCGAAGCGCCCCAGCAGCTCGGGCTCGGTCTCCCACTGGTCGAGCGATGGCGTATAGAGCCCGCGCTGCCTGAGGATCTCCACCAGGAAGATGGGCGTGGCGCTCTCGAACCAGTAGGGGCTGAACTGGCGCTTCTGCAGCAGCAACAAGACATCGAAGGGGTTGTAAACCGAGGGCACTTCCTGGCCGCCCCAGCGGTAGCCGTTATACCAGTGGCGTATCTGCTGGCGGTCGAGGCCGGGCAGCTCCGGGGCGAAGACGCTATCCAGGTCCTCGTCGGTATAGCCGCACAGGGTGGCATAGGGCGCGTCCAGGGTGATGTCGTTCAGGTTGTTGAGCCCCGAGAAGAGGCTCACCTTGCTGAACTTGGAAACCCCGGTCAGCAGCACGAACTGCAGATGTGGGTCGGCATCCTTGAGCACGCTATAGAGGTTCTTGAGCCCCTCGCGCAGCTCCCGGGCCCTTTCCTGGTCGAGGATATTGTCGAGGATCGGCTTATCATACTCGTCCACCAGTACCACCACCCGCTGGCCGAAGTGCTGGTGGGCCTCGCGGATCAGCCCCGAGAACTCCCCGGCGATATCGGTCTGGCGCCCCTGCGGCATCCCCAACTGCTGGCGCTGCACGAACAACTGGTCGCGGATACGCTTATCCAGCGCTTCTCGGCTGGTCAGCACGCCATCGGCGAAGCTCAGGCGAATCACCGGGTGGGTGGCCTGCCAGTTCCACTTGTCGTGGATATAGAGGCCTTCGAAGAGTGCCTCGCGGCCCTCGAAGAGGCAGCGCAGGGTATCCACCAGCAGGCTCTTGCCGAAGCGCCGCGGCCGCGACAGGAAGTAGTACTTGGTCTCCTCGATCAGGCGATGGATCAGCGGCGTCTTGTCGACATAGTAGTACCCGCCCTCGCGGATATCCGCGAAGGTCTGAATGCCGATGGGCAGCTTGAGACGACCGGCCTGAGACAAGGAGACCTCCTGAGGTGGGATAGAGCGATGGGCCTAGCATAGCATGGTGGTATAACCCCCAGGGCACCCACCCCGTAGGAGCGCGGATTCCGCGCGATATCGCCCGCAGGGCGATCTGGAAGGCTTTGGCTGCCACCAGGGGCGACTTCGTCGCCCAATCGCTCGGGGGACCCAAGCTCCCACAACCCCAGTGGCCACCCAGGCTGCTGTGGGAATAGCCACCCAGGCTGCTGTGGGAATAGCCACCCAACCTACCGTGGGAGTGCGGCGGTCCGGTGCTCCGGTTCCGCCGGTCCGACGCATCGGCGATATCGCCCGGAGGGGGATCCCGGCCACCACAAGGGCGACTTCGTCGCCCAATCGCTCGGGGGACCCAAGCTCCCACAACCCCGGTGGCAACCTCCACCGTGGGAGCGCGGCGGTCCGGCGCTCCGGTTCCGCGCGATGGGCGCCGAAGGCGCCCCGATACACCATCACAACACCCCTCACCTTGGCCCGCGAATATCGCCCACCAGGTCGGCGGCGCGGCCGATCAGCTCGGCCTGGTGGGGCTCCAGCCGCTGGCCGCCCCACCGGGCGATCTCGTCATTGGCCGGATCCCGGGCGGCGATCGCGCTGCCGGAGAGTGCCTGGATCACCGCATGGCCGCAGAAGGGCACATAGCCTTCCGAGTAACCGCCCTCGTGAACCATCACCAAGCGCCCGTGACAGAGCCGCTCGGCGACGGCCACCAGTTGCTCGGTCATGCGCCCGAAGGCGGCGCTATTGAGCAGCATGCAGCCCAGCGGGTCCATGGCGCTGGCGTCGTAGCCGCAGGCCACCACGATCAGCTCCGGCTGGAAGCGCTCCAAGGCCGGGATCACCACCCGCTCCAGGCAGGCCTGATAGGCGCCGATGCCGCTGCCGGCGGGCAGGGGCACGTTGAGGGTATGGCCGAAGCCCGGGCCCTCGCCGCGCTCCTCCAGGCCGCCGCTGTCCACCGGGTAGTTGCTGTCGTGGTGCAGCGAGATGGCCAGCACATCGTCGCGCTCCCAGAAGGCCTGCTGGGTGCCATTGCCGTGGTGGACATCCCAGTCGAGCACTGCCACCCGCCGGATGCCGTGGCGCTCCATCATGGTCATCACCGCCACCGGGATATTGCCCAGCAGGCAGAAACCGCGGCCGCGGTCGCGCTCGGCATGGTGGCCCGGCGGCCGGCACAGGGCATAGGCGTTGTCGCAGTCACCGCGCAGCACCGCCTCCATGGCGGCGATGGCCTGGCCGGTGGAGCGCCTGGCGATCGCGTAGCTGTCCTTGCGCAGCGGCGCGCACTCGCCGGCATCGCCGAAGCCCCGCTCGCTCATGGCCGCCAGGCGGTCGAGGTAGTCGCGGGTATGGAAGCGCAGCAGGTCGGCCTCCTCGGCGGGGGCGCCCTTGATGGGTACCAGCTCGTCGATCAGGCTGGTCACCTCCAGCAGGTTGCGCAGGCGGCGCTTGGTCTCCGGGTGCTCGGCGGCGCCGGCGGGCTGCACATGGCCACCGGGTTCGGCGAACACCGAGCAGGGGCCGCTGTCATGCCACAGGCAGTGTTCGTGAAAGGCGAAGGCGGTACGGCGCATGGCGTGTCTCCTTGGGGGATCGTTGTTTAGCCGAGGACGAAGAAGAGGATGGCGCTGACCAGGGCCGCCAGCAGCACATAGGGCAGTTGGGTCAGGGCATGCTGCATCGGCGAGATGCCGCAGCCCCGGGCGCTGAGCACCGTGGAGTCGCCGAAGAAGCAGGCGTGGGAGCCGAAGGCCCCGGCGGAGATCATGGCGCCGAGGGTCAGCGGCAGGGAGGCGTCGGTGGCCAGGGCCAGCGGAATCACGATGGGGAAGGCGATGGCATAGACGCCCCAGAAGGAGCCGGTGGAGAAGGCCAGCCCCGCCAGCACCAGGAAGGTGATGCCCGGCAGCCAGGCGCCGCGCATCAGCGGCTCCACCCAGCCGATCAGCGTCTCGGTCAGGCCCAGGGACTCGTTCACCGACTGCAGCATAAAGGCGGCGAAGACGATGCCCAGCGGCAGCAGCATCTGCTGGAAGCCGGCCAGCAGCTCATCGAAGAGGCGGTTCAGCGGGGCGATATCCTGGGCCACATAGAGCGCCAAAGTCACCAGCAGGGCGAATCCCACCCCGATCAGCGCATCGATATCGAACCACCAGGTGGCCAGCAGCAGGGTGGCCACCGGCAGCAGGAAGTTGATCAGCCGCGGCGGGCGTTGCGTGCAGGCCTCCTCCTGCTGGGCCAGGGCGTCATCGTCCAGGCACATTTCTTCGCCACGCTCGGCGGCCTTCATGCGGCCCAGTACCGGCACCACCCCCAGGGCCACCAGGATCACCAGGACGAGTGCCACCCAAGGGTAGAAGAGGTAGGGCACCAGGCCGAGGTAATAGGCGAAGCCCTGGCCGGATTCGGCCACCCGGTTGCTCTCCAGCAGGCCGGCCAGGTAGATGGCCCAGGTGGAGAAGGGGATCAGTAGGCAGATGGGCGCCGCCGTGGAGTCGACGATATAGGCCAGCATGGAGCGGGAGATCTTCAGCTTATCGAAGAGCCGCTTCATGGCCGCCGAGACGGTCATGGCGTTGAGGTAGTCATCGATAAAGATCAGCGCGCCGAGACCCGTGCTGCCCAGCATGGCGCCGCGTCGGGTCTTCAGGTAGTGTCCGGCGCTGTGGCTGAAGGCCTCGGTGCCCCGGGCGAACTGCAGCAGGCCGATCAAACTGCCCAGCAGGCCGCAGACCAGGATGATCCAGCCCATGGTGGGGTCCTGCATCACCGTGAGGCCGGTGCCGGCCATCTCCTGGATGGCGGTGGTGGGGGAGAGCAGGATAAAGCCGCTCAGGGCCCCGGCCAGCAGCGCCTCCAGGGTGCGCTGGGTAATCAGCGCCATGCTGATCACCACCAGGGTGGGCAGCAGCACATAGGCCCCGTAGTGCCCCCCGGCGGCCAGCCAGTGGCCGCTGAGGCTGGCCATCAGGACCACTGCCAGGAAGATCAAGCCGCGGCGCAGGCCGCTGTCGGCGCGCAGGCCATGCCCACGGGGATGGGAGGTTGCCTTGTCCATTGCGTTCACCTTGTTGTTGTTGAAGAGGTGTGGTGACGTCAGTGGAGCACTGCAGGCAATGGCCTGGCGATATCCCCAAGGGGATAATCCTGGGGGAGAGCCCTGAGGGGATTTCCCCGAGGCGGCGAAGGTGGACATTTCTTCACGGCGGTGTCGCCATATCACGACTGGGCGGGAAGAGTAAAATAGCGCAACATATGGATTTACTGGCCTATTCGCCGTGGAGGCCAGGCGGGCGTTGGCGTAGAATGCCCGCTCACAATGAAAACGATACCGTGGGTCATTGCCGCTTGCCTTGCATCGGCGCTGCCAAAGGTATCTATGACTGTATTAGGGCATGGGAATGCGTCCGGTGTAATCCCCGGGCGGTAGCGTGCCTGAACGCCCTGCCACCTGCCAAAGAGGACGGCTTGCTCGATGAGCACTCCAGTACAAGTTCCCAACGGAAACGACGACGAAATCGACCTGCGCGACCTGGCGCTGATGCTGATAGAAGGTTGGTACTGGATCGTCGGCACCGTGGTGGTCGCCGTGATTTCCGCCTTCGCCTACCTCGCGGTAACCACGCCCACCTATGAGACGAGTTTCCGCGCCGTACCCGCGTCCAGCAGCAACTTCTCTGGTTTTAGCCTGACTGACGGCTTCTCTATCACGCCGGAAGAGGCGTACCGGGCGCTTGGCAATCGGCTCTCCAGCTTCCAGAACTTCGAAGCCTATGTCGAAGCGAATCGCGACCGCTTCGAGCTGGCTGAAGGTGTCGATCTGGGGCGAGTATTTAATGGTCGCCTAAGTGTTAGCGGGCTAACGGAGGAGCGGGACGGTAGCCTGGCTTTGAACGTTCGCTACAGCTACCCGCAGGGCGAGCAGGGCGAGACGATTCTCAACGACTATATTCGCACCACCTCCGAGCAAGTGTGGGAAACCCTGCGCAGCCGCTTCGATGACTATA
Organism: Halomonas sp. H5; assembly: GCF_050613175.1. GTDB lineage: Bacteria > Pseudomonadota > Gammaproteobacteria > Pseudomonadales > Halomonadaceae > Bisbaumannia > Bisbaumannia salifodinae. The sequence continues at coordinate 2,301,689 of NZ_CP192510.1, read as the reverse complement.
ATCGAGCGCAGATCGCCAACTTGAATACTCACCTCGATCTTCAGAAAGAGACCCTTCAACGTAGCCGCGAGGAACGCCTGTTCACCCTGGAGCAGGCCATCACCGTGGCCCGGCGCCTGGAGATCGAGAAGCCCACCACGCCTCAGCAGTTTGGGCGCCAAACCACCGGTAACGAGGTGATCTACGCCGATATCAGTGGCGATGGGTCATTGCCCCTCTATTTTATGGGCTATCAAGCGTTGGAAGCGGATCGGGATACCCTGCGCGAAACCATCGACCAAGGTTTGAGTAACTCATCGATACGAGGAACCCAACAGCAGCTCGAGCAGCGTCTGAGAGTCGCCGAGCTCCTCTCTAGCGGACAACTCTACGGCGTGGATGAGGGCGTGGAGCCCAACCACACCGAGCGGGTGGTGGATGTGGTGGAATATGCCTTCCCGCCTGCAGAGCCGAGTGAGCCGCGTAATGCGCTGATTTTTGCGCTTTCTCTTATATTGGGCGGCATGCTTGGTGTAGTACTGGTATTCCTCGCTTGCTTTGGTAGAAGCCTGAAGGGGTATCGGCGTAGTACGGCTGCCAGTTCGAACTGAAGTCGGGCTATCCTTTTAGCTTACCACTAACTCTGGTAACGATTATTCATGAAACTGCTGATCACTGGCGGCGCGGGCTTTATCGGCTCGGCCGTAATTCGTCATATCATCCAGAACACCGCCGATAGCGTGGTCAACGTCGACAAGCTGACGTATGCTGGGAATCTGGAGTCTCTTTCCGAAGTCGCAGACAGTGAGCGCTATGCCTTCGAACAGGTAGATATCTGTGATCGCATAGAACTCGAGCGGGTCTTCGATAAGTATCAACCGGATGCCGTGATGCACTTGGCCGCCGAAAGCCACGTAGACCGCTCCATCGATGGACCGGCAGAATTTATCCAGACCAATATCTTTGGCACCTATACTCTGCTGGAAGTTTCCCGTGCCTACTGGAACGGCCTGGATGCCGACTGTCGCGATGCCTTTCGCTTCCACCACATCTCCACCGATGAGGTTTATGGCGATCTGGACGGGCCGGAGGGGCTGTTTAGCGAAGAGACTTCTTACGCCCCAAGTTCGCCCTACTCGGCCAGCAAGGCCAGCTCGGATCATCTAGTGCGGGCCTGGCAGCGAACCTATGGTCTGCCGGCCCTGATCACCAACTGTTCCAATAATTACGGGCCCTATCACTTCCCCGAGAAGCTGATCCCGCTGATGATCCTCAACGCCCTGGAAGGCAAGGCGCTGCCGATCTACGGTAAAGGGGAGCAGATCCGCGACTGGCTCTACGTTGAAGACCACGCCTGCGCCCTTTATAAGGTGGTGACGGAAGGTGAGGTAGGGGAGACTTACAACATCGGCGGCCACAATGAGAAGCAGAACATTGAGGTAGTGAAAACCATCTGCTCCCTGCTGGATGAGCTGGCCCCGACGCAGCACTCCCCTTACGCAAACCTGATCACCTATGTGGCAGACCGCCCTGGCCACGACCTGCGCTACGCTATCGACGCTGGAAAGATTGAGCGCGATCTCGGCTGGCGCCCGAAAGAGACCTTCGAGTCAGGCATCCGCAAGACGGTACAGTGGTACCTGGACAACCAGGAGTGGTGCCGCCGAGTGCAGGACGGCAGATATCAGCGCGAACGGCTGGGGATTGCATAGCCGCGGGTCAGACCCCGGCGGTGTGCATGGCGCAACCAATGGCCAAAACACCGACCCACTCACAGATCGCTGGGGCTGACCCAAGGGCGGCCACCAGGGCCAGCAATATTCAAGGAAGGTGAGATTTAATGCCTCAGAACACTCCCAGTCGTTGCATCCTCCTCCTGGGCAAGAATGGTCAGGTAGGTTGGGAGCTTCAGCGTGCTCTGGCGCCGCTGGGTAACGTCATCGACTTGGACCGCCAGGGTCACAACGGCCTCACCGGCGACCTGTCAGACCTCGACGGACTGCGTCACACGGTTCGAGGGCTCAAGCCCCAGGTGATCGTCAACGCTGCGGCCTACACCGCGGTTGACCGCGCCGAGGAAGAGCGTGATCTGGCTACGCGGGTCAATACCGAGGCGCCGGCCGTACTAGCGGAGGAGGCGAAGGCGCTGGATGCACTGCTGGTGCATTACTCCACTGACTATGTGTTCGACGGCAGTGGTGAGGCGCCATGGAAGGAAAGTGATTCGGTGGGGCCGCTTAACCACTATGGTGCTACCAAGCTCGCCGGGGAGCGCCATATCCAGGCAAGCGGTTGCCGGCACCTGATCTTTCGAACCAGCTGGGTTTATGCCTCGCGTGGGGTCAATTTCCTGGCCACCATGGCCCGGCTGATGCGCGAGCGCGATGCTCTCCAGGTCATTAACGATCAGCTGGGTACCCCCACCGGCGCCGAGCTGATTGCGGATGTCACCGCCCACGCTATCGCTCAGGGCCTGGGTGATGCCGACATTGAAGGGCTCTACCACCTGGCACCCGCAGGTGAGACCAACTGGCACGGCTATGCCAGCTTCATCGCTGAGTGCCTGCAGAAGCAGGGCATTGAGGTCCAGGCCACACCGGAGCGAATCAAGCCGATTCCCACCGCTAAATGGCCAACGCCGGCCCAGCGCCCGCTTAACTCCCGGCTCGACACCACTCGCCTCGAGAAGGCTTTCAGCCTGCGCCTGCCGCCCTGGCAGCAGGGCGTAGCCCGAGTCCTGCAGGAACTCTACGCAAAGCCCTGAACGGGGCTCTGATGGAGCGTGGCGTTGCTGCGCGAATCCATCACGAAACGATGGCTGAACACCGAATACGGAAAGGAAAAACCATGGCACGTAAAGGTATCATCCTCGCCGGCGGCTCCGGCACCCGGCTGTATCCCATCACCAAGGGTATCTCCAAGCAACTGCTGCCGATCTACGACAAGCCCATGATCTACTACCCGCTCTCGGTTCTTATGCTGGCGGGTATTCGCGAAGTCCTGATCATCACCACCCCCGAGGATCAGGCCGGCTTCCAGCGCCTGCTCGGCGATGGAAGCCAGTTCGGTATCTCGCTTAGCTACGCTGTGCAGCCGAGCCCTGACGGCCTGGCCCAGGCCTTTATCATCGGCGAGCAGTTCATCGGAGATGAGCCGGTGTGCCTGGTGCTGGGCGACAACATCTATCATGGCCCTGGCCTCTCCAAGCTGCTGCAGGCTGCCAACGCTCGGGAGAGCGGTGCCACGGTGTTTGGATATCGAGTGACCGACCCGGAGCGTTTCGGGGTGGTGGAGTTCGACGCGAACCAGCGTGCCATCTCCATCGAGGAGAAGCCCGAGAAGCCCAGGTCTCACTACGCAGTGACCGGTCTCTACTTCTATGACAACGACGTGGTCGAGATCGCCAAAGCGGTGAAACCTTCACATCGCGGCGAGCTGGAGATAACCAGCGTCAACCAGGCCTACTTGGATCGCGGTGACCTTAACGTGGAGCTGCTTGGCCGTGGCTACGCTTGGCTTGACACCGGCACCTTTGATTCGCTCCACGAGGCCTCGGGCTTTATCGAGACCTTGGAGAAGCGTCAGGGCCTGAAAGTGGCCTGTCTGGAAGAGGTGGCCTATCGGATGGGGTATATCAACCGTGAGCAGCTGTTGGTACAGGCTGAGGAACTAAAGAAGAACAGCTATGGGGTCTATCTCAAGCGGCTAATCGAACAGGAGGACTGAGGTGGAGGTCATTTCTACAGGCATCCCTGATGTCAAGCTGATCAAGCCGCGTATTTTCGAAGATCGGCGTGGTTTCTTCTTTGAGAGTTATAACCAAAAGGCTTTTGACGAGGCTGTCGGGCACGCTGTTAACTTTGTCCAAGACAACCATAGTCGCTCGGTCAAGGGCACCCTGCGCGGCCTCCATTATCAGTTGCCCCCACATGCCCAGGGCAAGTTAGTGCGCGTCACCGTGGGGGAGGTCTTCGACGTGGCTGTGGATATCCGCCAAGGTTCAGCTACCTTCGGCCAATGGGTCGGCGAGTATCTGTCTGCCGACAACAAACACCAACTCTGGATTCCCCCCGGTTTCGCACACGGGTTTCTGGTGACTAGCGATGAGGCCGAGTTTGAGTACAAGTGTACCAATTTCTATGCTCCCGACTGTGAGGCTAGCATTCTCTGGGATGACCCTAAACTGGACATTGATTGGCCACTCCAGGGAAAGCCTTTGATTTCCTCTAAGGATGGAAAGGCTTTGTTCTTCCGTGATGCGGAGTACTTCGATTGAAGTTTTTCAGGCTTGGCCATGTGACTTGCCAAAGAGTGGCTTGATCTTATAGTGTAGGGGCATAGATGATAAAATAAGCTATGTGAGCCTACCTCTTATGGTAGCAAAGAGTCTTCTGAAGATATTCATGCGGAAGCAGCCTCATGGGCAGCAAGCTGCATAAGCAGGCCATCATCACGCGTGGGTCTGTGCTGAAATCCTGGCAGTGTCCGCCAGTACAGATTTTTGGAAAGCTAAGTTGTATTGTCCACTATGCGTTGTACTTGCTAAGCTCCCTGTAAATTCTACTGCCGCCAGGCGACAAAGAATTTGTCTGATCTTTAGGTTTGCGTTGAGTCACCTAGGAAAAGGTGTATTTCAATGGCGAGATAGGGCGTAAGTAAAAGCGGTCAAAGATGATGTGTGTTTACCAGATAATTATGCGAACTAGGTTTTTACGACTCCCCTGGTTTTAGTAGATTTCTATGACGCTGTTTGAGTTTGAGGTTGTGTTGTGAGAATAGTTGTTATCGGTATGCATAGGAGTGGGACATCTATAGTTGCCAAGATTCTTGAGCAGCTAGGGTGTAATATGGGTGAGTCACTTTTGCCAAGTAGCGCTTCAAACGTCGATGGGCATTACGAAGACTTACGGTTTTATGAGCTGAATAGCTTGATATTTTCAAGGATAAATAAAAGCTGGGATAATCCTCCAAGCCAACGGGAGGTTTTAGAGAACTCCGAGCTCATCTATAATTTGTATTTAGATGAAATTAGCGACAGAAGTGGGTTTTGGGGATTTAAGGAGCCTAGAACATCTGTTCTTCTCCCTGCGATACAGGATTTGTTATGTGATTTTAAAGTGGTCTATTGTCTGAGAGATGGTGCGGATGTCGCACGCTCTCTACATACACGTAATGGTATTGATGTTGCAGAAGGGTTAAATCTAAAAGAAATATACGATAAGGCATGCAGTGATTTTTATGAAAATCATGGAGGTGATAAGATAAAAATTTATTACTCGGATCTCGTTTCGGAACCAGAGGAAGCTGTAAAGAAAATAGCGTCGTTTGTCAACATGGCTAAAGATGAGTCAGCTATAATTAACGCGTCGCTAATTGTTAAGGATAAACAAGACCTCTCAAGGAAAAAGTTTCTCGCACTAATAGGTGATGTCTTTATATCCATTAAGAGAGCGATTAAAAGTCCTGGTTTGCTGTTTACAAAAAAGCCCTTGAACAAAATGAGATATTGGGTTAGAAATCTTGTTGAAATTATAGCCAGGAGATAGCTTTGAAGGTTAGAGTTAGTGTTTGCATTGCTGCTTATAATGGCGAAGAATATATATTCGAGCAAGTTAGATCTGTCTTGGACCAGATGGGGGATAGAGACGAGCTGATAATAGTAGATGATGCATCGACAGATTCTACTAGAGATAAGGTGGAGTCAATTAAAGACGATAGGGTTTTTTTAATAAATAATAAAAAAAATATTGGGCATGTAAGGACGTTTGAGAAAGCCATTAGTCGTGCTCAAGGAGAGTTTGTTTTTCTTGCAGACCAAGATGATATTTGGGTTGAGGGACGGCTTTTAGATATGTTAGAAACCTTGATGTCTAGCCCAGCCCCCACTGTTGCAACAAATTTCTATATTTTTTCCGGTAGTGTGTTTAAGGCAAAAGAAAACAAAAGAAAGCTTCCTGAGTTTTATAACTTTCATAGCGCTCTTTTTGGAATAATTAAGGGGGATATACCGTATTATGGTTGTTGTATGGCCTTTAGGAGTGAGATAAAGGATGCCTTAATCCCCTTTCCAAGGTTTGTAGAGTCACATGATATATGGCTAGCAATAAACTCCTTGTTCAATGGTGGTATTACTCATCTCAAAAAAGAAAGCCTTTATCATAGGATTCATGACAATAACGCAACGCCGAAAAGGCGAAGGTCGTTGTTTAAAGTATTGAGGACACGACTTTACTTCTTTGTTATGATTCTCACCTCCATCTCAAGGAGGTTTTTTACTGGAAGATATTTTCATGCCCGTAAAAAAAATTAATACTTCCTATTTGATTGTTTTCCTGGTGTTTGCAACGCTGGCTTCCTCAAGTTATTTTCTCCCCGGGGAAGTATCTTATGTTTTTATGGCATTAGTTGTTGTTTTTTCTTTTCTGTTTTCGGTAATAGGTGAAGGCCGTTTTTTTTATAGGAAAAAAGAATGTGCAATAGCACTTTCTTTTGCGGCAGCTATAATTTTGTCTTGGGCTTATGGGGCATTAGTGGCCGCGTTTAATGGAGTTTCCGAAAAGTACATCTTTAGAAATTTTTTAGGAATGTTGTTTTATGTGATTGTTTTTTCTTTTTTCTTGATCAGGCCGGACCCTTGGCTCCTTATGAGAGCGGTTTTTTTGGCATTTTTTGTACAATTACTATATGGTTTGGTTAGTGTCTATAATGGAAATATAGGGGGGGTGGATTGGACGGCGATTAAAAGTATTTCAGAGCTTCGTTCAGTCTATTCGGTAGGTTATGTTGTTGCTTTTCCGGTTTTTTCAGCTTCTTTGTATTCAGTAATCAATTCTTCATACTCTCCATTTTTAATGCTTTATGGAATAAAGAGTGCCAGCTTGTTACTCTTCTTTTCTTTGTTTGTTCTCGTGGTCCCAGCGATGTCAAAAGGCTTTGTTTTAGGCGTGTTGGTTATCGGTGCACTGATTTTTATTTCCACGCTTGGTAATCAAGTTGTTAGAGGGAGGATTAATTTAGTATTTTTTTTAGTCGTTGTCTTTTTTTTCGCTATTTTGGCGTGTTCAGTTTATTATTTTTATGATGTCTTGGTTTACTCATTTGGAGGTGGGGAGCGCTCCAACTCAGTAAGAATGGAGCAGGCCGGATATTTGTTAGGGGAAGTTTCTTTTTCTGGTGCGGGTTTAGGAGCTGGGTTAGATTCTGGCTACATGAGAGGAGATATTCCTTATGCATTTGAGCTTTCATATTTAAGTATCATTCATAAGCTTGGTTTTTTTAGCGCTCCATTGCTTGCTTCTTATGTGTATGTTTTTTTAGTTTCTTTTTTGGGGATGCTTCGTGGGAAAAATGGTTTGGTCTTTTCGTTTGTGCTTGGCTTGATGGGTTACTCAATCGTGGGTGCAGGAAATCCTATAATATTAGGTGGTTTATGTGTGATGCTTCACTCTATCTCTCTTTACCTAGTGGCAGTGGCAAAGGGGGAAGCAGTGAGTGGCTTGGTAAGGCCAGTCTAGCTGGAGTGTTACTTTCTTAGGCCTGAGGCCAGTCAAATGGTTTAGTAATAGGAGAGTCTTGATGATTATTAAGGTGAGGCAACATGTTCTCGAAAAATGAATAATTATATGGTCGTTGTTGCCCTTGTGTTATTCGTGCTTTTTATAACAAGGTTTTACCTCTTTTTTATTTCAGGAGTCAAAAAAGACAATTGGCTCCTCGTGCTGGATTGATATTTTAATTTTAGACCTGTTGGTTTAGTGGCATAGACGCTTTCTCTTTCTGATTGCTAATAAGAGTTGGCTGGCTGTTTAATGCTTTTTGTGACTGTTGCGAAGGTGATGATAGTAAATGAGTAAAAAAATTCTAATTACCGGTGGTACCGGTTCTTTTGGCAAGACCATGGCTAATTACCTGATAGATCATGGTTGCCAAGAGGTCCGAATCCTGAGTCGGGACGAGGCCAAGCAGGAAGAGATGCGTATCGCCTATGGTCGGCCGGAGCTGAAGTTCTATATTGGCGACGTGCGCGATCGGCAATCGGTCGACAAGGCGATGCGTGGGGTCGATCTCGTTTTCCATGCCGCAGCGCTGAAGCAAGTGCCGTCCTGTGAGTTTTTCCCGCTGGAGGCGGTAAAGACCAATATATTGGGCAGTCAAAACGTAATTGACTCCGCCGTCGAGGCCGGCGTGAAGAGCGTGGTCTGCCTGAGTACCGACAAGGCGGTGATGCCGGTCAATGCCATGGGTATGTCCAAGGCGCTGATGGAAAAGACGGCCCAGGCGGCTAGCCGGCAGTTGGGGGAGGGGGAAACCACTGTCTCCTGTGTGCGCTATGGCAATGTGATGTGCTCTCGCGGCTCGGTCATTCCACTCTTTATCAAGCAGATCAAGGAAGGCAAGGCGCTGACGATCACTGAGCCAAGCATGACCCGCTTTATGCTCTCGCTGCCGGATGCTATCGAGCTGGTCAACTTCGCCTTCGAAAATGCCCGCCAAGGTGACATCTTTATTAAGAAGGCGCCGGCCTGTACCGTCAAGCTGCTGGCCGAGACTTTACTGGAGATGTTCGACGCCGATAACGAGTTGCGCGTCATCGGCATGCGCCACGGCGAGAAGCTCTACGAGACCCTGGCCAGCCGCGAGGAGCTACGCCGCTCCGAGGATATGGGCGACTACTATCGCGTCAGCTTCGACGACCGCGATCTCAATTACGGAAAGTACTTCACCGAGGGGGACGTGGAAGAGGCCTCCACCGAGGACTATCACTCCCACAACACCTATCAGCTCAACAAGCAGGAGCTCAAGGAGCTGTTGCTGACGCTTCCGGAAGTACGCGACGCGCTCGACGCCTGAATAATCGCCTGCCAACTCATCTGGAGACTCAATGAAGATCGTTATCACCGGAGCCAACGGGCTGCTTGGCCGGCACGTTCATCTGCATCTACGCGCTCGGGAAGCTTATCGTGGCAACCTGGTACTGCTGGATCGGTATGCCTTTCAAGACGACGAGAAGCTGGCTGCGGCTCTGGAAGGTGCTGACTGTGTCATCCACTGTGCTGGTATCAACCGCGACAGCGATGAGCGAGTAGAACAGGGCAACCGTGAGTTGGCAGAACGGCTGACGGAGACCCTTGAGAGCGTTTCTTTGACGCCGCATCTGCTCTATGCCAATAGCATTCAGAGGGATCGTGACGTTCCCTATGGCCGCGGCAAGCAGGCCGCTCATCGAGTGATGGCGGAGTGGGCCGAGCGTCATGCTGCACGCTATACCGAGCTGGTACTGCCCCATGTGTTCGGCGAAGGTGGCCGCCCGCACTATAACTCGGCGATTCATACCTTCTGTCATCAGCTGGCGAACGATGGCGAGCTTGCCATCAACGGTACCGGGCAGCTCGAGCTGCTACACGCTCAGGATATCGCCGCGGCGATCGTTAGCGCCTTTGAACGTGGCCACACGGGCGAGCTGGGTCTAGAGGGGCGGGTGATGAGCGTGGCCAGCGCAGCGGGTAAGCTGATCGACATGCACCGGAGCTATACCGGCGACGTTATTCCGGATCTGCGCGATCCTTTCGACCTGCAGCTGTTCAATACGCTACGCTCGTTCCTCTACCCGAGCTTCTACCCCAAGACACTGACCCTGCACAGTGATGACCGAGGGGCGCTGTTTGAAGGGGTCAAGAACCGCAACGGTGGCCAGGCATTTCTCTCCACGACCAAGCCCGGTATTACTCGAGGCAACCACTACCACTTCCACAAGGTCGAGCGCTTCCTGGTGGTCAAGGGCCAGGCGGTGATCCGCATTCGCCGGCTGTTGGATGACAAGGTCGAGGAATTCCACGTCAGTGGTGACGCTCCTGTCTATGTGGACATGCCGACTTTACACACCCATAGCATCACCAACACCGGGGACGAAGAGCTGCTGACCATGTTCTGGAGTCACGAGATCTTCGACCCGGAAAACCCGGATACCTACTTCGAACCGGTGCTTAGCCAATGAAAGTCATGACGATTCTGGGTACCCGCCCGGAGATTATTCGCCTGTCGCGTGTAATGGCCGCCCTGGACCAGGTTGTCGATCACAAGATCGTCCATACCGGACAGAACTACGATTATGAGCTTAACGATGTGTTCTTCGAGGAATTGGGCGTGCGCCGCCCGGATCATTTCCTCAACGTGGACACCTCCTCGCTGGGGCGTAGCCTGGGTGAGATTCTGATCAAGACCGAGCAGGTGCTGCTGGAAGAGAAGCCCGACGCGGTGCTAGTGCTGGGTGATACCAATAGTGCTATTGCCACGCTGATGGCCAAGCGCATGAAAATTCCTACCTACCATATGGAGGCGGGGAACCGTAGCTTCGACGCCAACGTGCCGGAGGAGATCAACCGCAAGCTGGTCGACCACCTGGCCGACTTCAACCTAGTGTACACCGAGCATGCTCGGCGCCACCTGATCAGTGAGGGGCTCTCGCACCGTTTCATTTACCTCACCGGTTCACCCATGCGTGAGGTGCTGGAGCATATGCTGCCCCGCATCGAACAGTCGAAGATCTTGGAAACACTGGAGCTGGAACAGGGCAAGTATTTCATTGTCAGCGTGCATCGCGAAGAGAATGTCGATAGCCGTGAGAATCTTCGCGAGGTCGTTCAGGCGCTGCAGGCACTGCATGAGCACTACGGTTATCCGGTGGTGGTCTCCACTCACCCGCGTACGCGTAACCGCCTCGAAAAGCTGGGCCTGGCGGAAGGAGGCGAGGGTATCCGCTTCCTCAAGCCGTTCGGTTTCCTGGATTACAACCACCTCCAGATGCATAGCTACTGTGCCATCTCCGATAGCGGCACGATCAGTGAAGAGGCCTCGATTCTCGGCTTCCCGGCAGTCACATTGCGCCGTTCCATCGAGCGTCCCGAGGCACTGGATACCGGTGCTATCGCGCTGACCGGACTCGGTAAGGAAGGGCTGCTGGATGGTGTGCGTATCGCCACTGCCTCGCGGGAGGTGTTCTCTGAAACCGAGCGTGAGGTGCCCGAGGCTTATCAGGTGCGTAATACCTCAGAGCGCGTGGTGCGCCTGATCACCGGCACCGCCAAGCTAGCCAACCGCTGGCGTAACATGGATGAGTTCAGCCGCTATGACTGGAGCTGAGAGCCTCGGTACCAGCTCTTCGCGGCCGTTGAAGATACTGGCTGTTCACCGGTATTACTGGCCTGACACGCCTCCTTATGCGGCTATGCTGCGTCGGATTGTGAGCGCTTGGCATGCTTCCGGGCATCAGGTGGAGGTTCTGTCGTCGCAACCCTCTTACAAAGCGGGGGTCGATAACGAGCACCGCCCAGCACGGGATCGTGTCGATGGTATTGCCGTACGACGCCTGACGCTGCCGAACGAGACTGCACGGCCGCTGGTGCGGATCGTGAATGCCTTGCGTTTAGGGGCCAAGGTGCTGTGGAAAGCCATCACGCGGCGTTATGACGTGATCATGATCTCCACGGCTCCCCCTGTGCTGGGGGGCGTCGCCGCGGCACTAGCCGCCAGGCTTGTCGGCGCTCGTTTTATCTATCACTGCATGGATATTCATCCAGAAGTTGGTAGAGTATCCGGAGAGTTCGCCAATCCACTGGTGTTTCGCGTATTAAGCAAGCTGGATCGATGGACATGTCGTCAAGCCAATCCAGTCGTGGTGTTGTCGCAGGATATGGCGAACACTTTGCGCGCACGCCCCGGTGGGAAACAGTTTTCGATACGGGTACTGAACAACTTTAGCTTGCCTGCGGAACGGCCAATACCGGCCGAATTACCACTTGATTGGCCATCCGGTGCTTTCACGGTGCTGTTTGCCGGCAATATTGGGCGCTTCCAAGGGCTAGAGACAGTTGTGGAGGCCATGGGAAGCCTACAGGAACGAGATGATATCGAGTTCGTGATGATGGGTGAGGGCGTGGCCAAGGCTGCTTTACAGAGGAGGGCGGCTGAGCTTGGTGCTCGAATCCGGTTCGTTGGGCACCAGCCGGTTGAAGTTGCCAAGGCGGCGATGCAGCGTGCCGATGCGGGCTTCGTTAGTCTTACTGCCGATATCTATCGTTATGCTTATCCCAGCAAGACTATGACTTATCTGGAGCAGGGCTGCCCGCTAATCGTTGCCGTTGAACCCGAGAGTGAACTGGCATACGAGGTCGTTACGGGGGGCTATGGTCATACGGTACCACCAGGCGATAGTGCTGCCTTGGCGTCACTGCTGGAAAGACTCGCCAATATGCCAACGGGTACTCTCTGCATGCGAGAGAAGGCCGAGACTAAGGCTAGGCAAGCCTTTTCGGAAGAGGTCGTTCTGGCGCAGTGGGTGGCACTGCTTCTGCAACAAGAAGAGAGGGATAAGGCGTGACGGTCAATAATGTAGTTATCATTGGCGCACCCCGCAGTGGTACCAATATGTTGCGGGATGTACTCTGCAAATTGGATGGTGTGGCCACTTGGCCATGCGACGAGATTAATTACCTCTGGCGCCATGGGAATGTACGCTTTCCTTCAGATGAGATTCCGGAGGAAAGGGCGACACCGGTGGTGCAGCACTATATGCAAAAGCAGTTCGAGTGGGTTGCCAAGCGTTATAACGCACATACGGTGGTGGAGAAGACTTGTGCCAATAGTCTGAGGGTTCCCTTCGTGGATCGCGCCGTACCGGGTGCAAGGTTCATCTATATCTACCGTGACGGCCTGGATACAACAGGGTCGGCTAAGCTGCGCTGGCAGGCTAAGCTGGATATTCCATATATCCTCGAGAAGGTTCGCTTTGTACCTCCGCTAGATTTGCCTTATTACGCTAGCCGCTACTTGTGGAGCCGTGTCTACCGTTTCATCTCTCGTGAGCAGCGCTTGGCTTTCTGGGGACCGGCATTGGATGGTATGCAGGACATCCTCAAGCGCCACACCCTCAATGAGGTTTGTGCCTTGCAGTGGCAGCGCTGTGTCGAGAATGCTGAGGCAGCTTTCGCCAAGATACCAGAGGAGCGGGTCATCCGGGTGCGATATGAGGATTTCGTTCGTCAGCCAGATCAAGAGCTGGGTCGCTTGACTAATTTCCTGGATCTTGAGGTTAACGAGTCGACTTTGGCTGCCGCTGTATCCGGGGTTTCCGGTAGAAGTGTTGGTAAGGGACGAAAGTCACTTGATGTCGGCGAAGTCGAACGCCTGGAATCACTCGTTGGAGAGACGCTGGAGCGCTATGGTTATCGTGGTTGAACGACAGGGTCTGAGTCTTCGGCAGGCGCTGTTGAAGCGTGCCTTCGATACTCTTGTGGCCTTTATTGGCTTGGTGTTGACATGGTGGCTGATTGCCTTGGCATGGGGCGCGGCTAGCGTGGATACGCGCAGCAACGGTTTCTTTACTCAGCGTCGGGTTGGCAAGGATGGAAAGCATTTTACCGTCGTCAAGATCAAGACCATGCGTCCCATCGAAGATGTGACGACGACGGTGACTCGCTCGGGTGATCCCCGAATTACATCTCTCGGAACCTTCTTCCGCAAGACAAAGATCGACGAGTTACCGCAGCTTTGGAACGTGCTATGGGGCGACATGAGCTTCGTGGGGCCGAGGCCGGATGTTCCTGGCTTCGCCGATAGGTTGGAAGGTGAAGAACGAGAGTTGTTGAGCATTCGCCCCGGCATCACGGGGCCGGCCACGCTCAAGTATCGGAATGAGGAAGAGCTGTTGGCTGCAGCAGATGATCCCGAAGCCTATAATCGTGATGTTATCTGGCCCGATAAGGTGCGTATCAATCTCGAGTATATCAGGAGCTGGAGTTTAGTTGCCGATCTGCGTTACATCTGGCAGACGGTTGTGGGCTAAGTCTCTTCTGTTTTATCTAGCGGCTGTCGTTAACAGACTTTGGTGATGCAATGCTGAATGGACCCTTTTCCCCATGGCCTTCTTTTACCGAGGAAGAAGCCCAGGCGGTGCAGCGCGTGCTGCTTTCCAATAAGGTGAACTACTGGACCGGTACCGAGGGCCGTGAATTCGAGCGTGAATTCGCGGCCTTCGCGCAAACGGATCATGCCATCGCCGTTGCCAATGGCACCACGGCGCTGGACCTGGCCCTCAAGGGGTTGGGTATCGGCGAAGGCGAGGGCAGGGGGCAAGACGAAGTGATCGTCACCTCACGTACCTTTCTGGCCTCGGCGTCCAGCATCGTTACCGCCGGGGCGGTGCCGATGTTCGTCGATGTGGATCGAGACTCCCAGAACATTACCGCTGAGACGGTGGCCGAGAAGATCACCCCCAACACTCGGGCGATTCTCGCCGTGCATCTGGCGGGCTGGCCCTGCGAGATGGACGAGCTGATGGCGCTGGCCGAGCGACAAGGGATTTACGTGATCGAGGATTGTGCTCAGGCCCATGGCGCCACCTACCGGGGCCGCAGCGTGGGCAGCATCGGCCATGTGGGCTGCTGGTCATTCTGTCAGGACAAGATCATGACCACCGGCGGCGAGGGCGGCATGGTCACCACGAACGATGAGGCCCTGTGGCGCCGAATGTGGGCCTACAAGGATCACGGCAAGAGTTGGGAGGCCGTCTACGAGCGTGAACACCCGCCGGGCTTCCGCTGGCTGCACGAGAGCTTCGGCACTAACTGGCGGCTTACCGAGATGCAGTCTGCCATCGGGCGTATCCAGCTTTCACGCATGCCGGCATGGAAAGCCACCCGTCAGGTTAATGCCCAGCGCATCTGGCAGACAGCCAGTGAGTGCAAGGGGCTGCGGGTGCCGGAGGTTCCCGAGCATATCGAGCATGCCGCCTACAAGTGCTATGTGTTCGTGGAACCTGAACAACTCAAACTGGAATGGAATCGTGACAGGGTCATGAGCGAAATAGCCGCTCGTGGGGTGCCTTGTTTCTCCGGCTCCTGCTCCGAGGTCTACCTGGAGAAAGCCTTCGATGGCTACTCGGGGAACCCGGGTTGGCGACCGGAAGAACCGTTGCCGGTCGCCCACGAGCTGGGTGAGACCAGCCTGATGTTTCTTTGTCACCCCACTCTGACCTCCGCCGAGATCGACAAGACCTGCCGAGTGCTGGATGAGGTCATGGCGGCGGCTGCGGGGTGATGCCGCTAATGCGTATCTCTTCGGCGGCTATCCGATTGCGCTCTCGGTTGAGGGGGGAAATGGCACTCGCTCTGGGACGTACCTTTATCGCAAGGGGCATTGCGGCGTTGGGAGCACTGCTACTGGTGCTGGTGCTGGGCCGTATCTATGGTCCCGTTGGCGTAGGGGTCTTTGCTCTGGCGCAGAGCATTATCCTGGGAGCCGGCACCTTGGCGCGTTATGGCATGGATAATGCCTTGATGCGCTATGTAGGTCAGGAGCCGGGGGCTCCCCATGTGTTGACCTACCTACGCTGGGCATGTCGCAAGGCGCTTGCTCTCAGTGTGCTAGCCGCGGGGATCATTTTCTTGGTCCGGGGATTTATGGAGCGAATCTTCCAAGCCGATGGACTGGCTGAAATATTAGTTGGCATCGCCGTAGCCACTCCGGCCTTTACCTTGGGGTTCCTGTTATCCGGCTTCTTCAAGGGGGGGCGTAGACCGGCCACGGCCTGTCTGTTGGAAAATGGTTCGGTTGCTCTCGTCGCTGCGGTGCTGGTATGGGGCTGGCACTTGCTGAAGCCCGATGCTGGTTTGCCCATCATTGGTTGGGCTTATGCAGTCGCCGCTTGGTTGGTTGTGCTGCAAGGTGCCTGGCAGCTGCGGCGTTGGCGGCAACGCCAGGGATTAAACCAGGCAATATCTCCTCCGGCCACGCGGCAACAGTTCGATGACTCGTCCCGAGCGTTTTTCGTGATGAGCCTGGCCACTTTCATGCAGTCGGTGCTGGGCATCATGATCGCCGGTTGGTTGTTGAACAGCGCAGAGTTGGGGCTGTTCAAGACCGCACAACAGACCGCTGTTCTGATAGGCTTCATACTCATCGTGCTGAATGCGATCATCCCTCCACGCTTCGCCAGCCTTTACCACGAAGGCAAGGTGCAGGCCATGGGGCGTTTGGCTCGTCAGGGGGCTGTGCTAGGAGCGTGTCTGGCCGCGCCATTGCTACTGGCCTGCTTGTTTTTTCCAGGGTGGGTTCTGGGCTTCTTTGGTAATGAGTTCCAGGCGGCAGTGCCATTGTTACGCATGATTGCCTTGGCACAGTTGGTCAATGTGGCCACTGGGTCGGTGGGGTTCCTGCTCAATATGACGGGGCACGAGGCCCTGATGCGTAATATTGCCCTGACCTGTAATGCTTTGGGACTAGGGCTGTTCTTCGTACTGATTCCGCTATTCGGTGTTATGGGTGCCGCTCTTGCACTGGCATTCGTGCTGGTTGTGCAGAACTTGGTGGCACTCTTCTTCGTATGGCGTCGCTTGGGTATCTGGACCCTGCCGTTACCTAATGTTCTCAGTCTATTGGGAGTCAAGCCCGGTTGTGGCCAAAGGGCGGAAAAGGCATGACTTGGCAAGCGGCATTGACCCTGTTGAGTGTGCTGTCTGTGCTGGCGTCTCTGGCCCTGACGCGGATTGCTCCCGACGTCATCCTTATGGGGGCGCTGGCCTTCCTGATAGTCAGCGGTATCCTGACGCCGGCGGATGCCTTGGTTGGTTTCTCGAACCCTGGCGTCCTGACGATTGCCACGCTTTATGTGGTAGCGGCAGGGCTGAAAGAGACCGGTGCCGTCTTGTGGTTGGCCCATCGTCTGCTGGGTCAGCCTCAGCGGTTGCGCCAGGCCCAGCTCCGGGTTCTGCTGCCGGCTTCGGGTCTGAGCGCCTTTATGAATAACACCACCGTGGTGGCTATGTTCATCCCGGCTATCCAGGAGTGGGCCGCGCGACTCAAGCTGCCACCTTCCAAGCTGCTACTACCCCTGAGCTATGCCGCCATCATGGGAGGTACCTGCACCCTGATCGGCACCAGCACCAATCTCGTGGTGGATGGCATGCTGCAGACGGAGAAGGGGATTGAATTGGCAATGTTCTCGTTGGCGTGGGTGGGGGTGCCACTGGTACTGGTAGGCGGTGCTTTCCTTTACATGTTCGCCGACCGTTTGCTACCGAATCGTCAGGGAGTCCTGGAGCAGCTCGAACAGGCCCGCGAGTATGCCGTCGAGGTGGTCGTGGACGTCAAGGGGCCGCTGGTCGGAAAGACCATCGCCGAGGCCGGCCTGCGGAACCTGACTTATGGCTACCTGGCCGATATCGAGCGCCATGATCGCTTGCTTACCGCCGTGCCTCCGGACACCGAGCTGGAGGCAGGCGATATCCTGGTATTCATCGGTGCCCCCGAGTGTGCACGGGAGCTGCGCCGCATCCATGGGTTGCGTCCGGCGGGTGGTGACGTGCACAAGTTGGATATCGCCCATCACCGCCGCTGCCTGGTGGAAGCGGTGATTGGCCCCGACTTCGCCGGGCTCAACCAGACCGTGCGGCAGTCGCGCTTCCGCTCCCGCTACCAGGCGGTAATCCTGTCTATATCGCGCCATGGCAAGCGCATGCAGGGAAAATTAGGCGACATCAGCCTCCAGGTTGGCGATACCCTCTTGCTGGAGACCGCCCAGGATTTCGTGGATCAATATCGCTATCGTAAAGATTTCCTGTTGGTCAGTGGCCTCAACGACTCGACGCCTCCCGATTTTCGCAAGGCGCCTGTCGCCTTGGCTATCTTGGGCGCCATGGTGGCCATCAGCGCCAGTGGCCTGTTGAGCATCCTGGAAGCGGCGCTGCTGGCTGGTGGCGCCATGCTGATGACCCGCTGCGTGCCGGCGAGTAAGGCGCGACGTTATGTCGACCTCTCGGTACTGGTCGTGATCGCCGCTTCCTTTGCGCTGGGTGTGGCCATGGCCAAGACGGGGGCAGCCCAGCAGATCGCTCTGTGGCTAATGTTGATCGACGGTCTGGCGCCTTGGGCAGCCTTGGCTTTGGTCTACCTGATAACGGTGATCTTCACCGAGCTGATCACGAACAATGCAGCGGCGGTGCTGATGTTTCCCATCGCCATGGCGGTGGCCGAGCAGTTGGGCGTCAACTTTCTGCCCTTTGCCATCGCCATCATGTTTGCTGCTTCGGCCAGCTTCATGACTCCGCTGGGTTACCAAACCAACCTGATGGTGCTCGGCCCCGGCGGCTATCGTTTTACCGATTATGTGCGACTCGGTACCCCTTTGAGCCTGCTCGTAGGCACCACCGCAGTGGGGCTTATTCCCATGATTTGGAATTTTTAGTCGCGAGCTGAGAATAACGAGCCATGCGAGGTAAGCTAGGCTCGCAGCTATATCAAGGAGCTTTCATTGACAGAATTTGTGACGGAAGACAGGCGCACCCGACTGATCGAGGGCGTGTATGCCGCTGGCCGCGAGGTGCTGGCGATCTATGAGCGTGACTTTGAGATCGAAACCAAAGATGACAAGAGCCCGCTGACCGAAGCGGACATGGCGTCGCACCACGCCTTGGTGGCGTTGCTCGAGGCCGAGGCCCCAGGTGTGCCGATCCTCTCCGAAGAGTCCGGCGAGATCCCCTACGGGACTCGCCAGGCCTGGCAGCGCTACTGGCTGATCGACCCACTGGATGGTACCAAGGAGTTCATCAAGAAGAATGG
The DNA here is from genome assembly GCF_050613175.1 of Halomonas sp. H5. Taxonomy (GTDB): domain Bacteria; phylum Pseudomonadota; class Gammaproteobacteria; order Pseudomonadales; family Halomonadaceae; genus Bisbaumannia; species Bisbaumannia salifodinae. Next base: position 2,283,098 of record NZ_CP192510.1, on the reverse strand, counting down.
TGAGTTCACCCTCAACGTGGCGCTGATCGAACAGGGCGTGCCGGTGTTCGGTATCGTGCACGCTCCCGTCCTCGACACGACCTGGGTTGGCCAGAGCGGGAAGGGGGCCTGGAAACAGGAGGGTGATGGCCCTAGTCACCCGATTGCCACACGTCAACTACCCGATCCCGCACGACATCCCTGGGCGGTGGTGGGAAGCCGCTCCCATGGCTCGGCGGAGTTTGAGGCCTTCTGCGCCGAGTTGCCGAATAATGAGCGTGTCTCCATGGGCAGCTCGCTCAAGCTCTGCCTGGTGGCCGAAGGCAAGGCTGATCTCTACCCGCGTTTGGCACCGACCAGTGAGTGGGATACGGCCGCCGCCCAGGCAGTGGTGACCGCCGCCGGCGGTGAAGTCCTCAACGCCCACACCCTGGAGCCGCTACGCTGCAATCAGCAGGACAGTGTACTCAATCCGTTCTTTATCGCCTGTGGTCAGCGCGATGATCGCTGGGAAATGGCGTTGCGTACGAGCCTCAAGAGCTGAACCGTGGGCTATCCACAGCCCGAATTTGAACTATCCGGTATGTAAGCTATGGAAATTACCCACGAACGTCAGACCCATCTCAAGCAACTCGAAGCCGAGTCGATTCATATCATCCGTGAAGTCGCCGCCGAGTTCCGCAACCCGGTGATGATGTATTCCATCGGCAAGGACTCCTCGGTGATGCTGCATCTGGCGCGCAAGGCCTTCTATCCCGGCACGCCTCCCTTCCCGCTGATGCACGTGGACACCACCTGGAAGTTCCGCGAGATGATCGCCTTCCGTAACCGCATGGCGGAAGAGGCGGGTATGGAATTGCTGGTGCATACCAACGAGGAGGGGCGGGCGGCCAATATCAACCCCTTCGATCACGGCAGCGCCAAGTACACCGATACCATGAAGACCCAGGCCCTCAAGCAGGCCCTGGACAAGTACGGCTTCGATGCCGCCTTCGGCGGCGCCCGCCGCGACGAGGAGGCCAGTCGCGCCAAGGAGCGGGTCTACTCCTTCCGTGACAAGTTCCACCGCTGGGATCCCAAGAACCAGCGCCCGGAGCTATGGAACCTCTTCAACGGCAAGGTCAACAAGGGCGAGTCGATCCGCGTTTTCCCGCTCTCCAACTGGACCGAGCTGGATATCTGGCAGTACATCTACCTGGAGCAGATTCCCATCGTGCCCCTCTACTACGCCGCGCCGCGTCCGGTGGTGGAGCGCGACGGCATGCAGATCATGGTGGATGATGAGCGCCTGCCCCTGGAGCCGGGCGAGGTGCCCGAGGAGAAATGGGTGCGCTTCCGTACCCTGGGCTGCTATCCCCTCACCGGGGCGGTGGAGTCCCAGGCCGCGACCCTGCCGGAGATCATCCAGGAGATGCTGCTGACCCGTACCTCCGAGCGTAGCGGCCGCGCCATCGATCACGATCAGGCGGGGTCGATGGAAAAGAAGAAGCGCGAAGGCTATTTCTAACGTGCCGGAGGCGCGTTAGAAAGCTGGAAGCTCGAAGAGCGGCGCTTCGCGCCTGGAAGCTGGAAGAGAAACGCCTTTCTACCCCTGGCCTACCTTGTAGGCATGACTGAATAAGGGAGGGGCGGGATATGGACTTCGAGAAGCTTCAGGTGTGGAAGCGGTCGGCCAGGCTATCGGCCGAGCTCTACAAGGCGATGCGAGATCTCAGGGATTTCGGCTTCAAGGATCAAATCACTCGCTCAGGGCTTTCGGTACCCAGCAACATTGCAGAGGGCATGACGCGTGGCACGGCCAAGGACAAACGGCACTTCTTGCTGATCGCCAAGGGCTTATGCGCTGAACTGAGAACACAGATCTACATCGGTATCGATATCGGCTACATCGAGAAGGCCAATGGAAACCGATGGATACAGGAAACAAGGGAGATTGCCGCCATGCTCTCGGGGCTGATCGGCAAGCTCATCATCGAATGAATCGGCTGGGTAGCTAACGGGGTTGGGGGTTCTTCCCGCTTCAAGCTTCCAGCTTCCAGCTAAGGGACGAGAAATGGCACACGCCTCGGACTTGATCTCAGACAACATCGAAGCCTATCTGAAAGAGCATGAGCAAAAAGATCTGCTGCGCTTTATCACCTGCGGCAGCGTGGATGACGGCAAGTCGACGCTGATCGGCCGGCTGCTCCACGACTCCAAGATGATCTACGAGGATCAACTGGCGGCCATTACCCAGGCCTCCAAGACCAGCGGTACCACCGGCGAGGAGGTGGACCTGGCGCTGCTGGTGGACGGCCTGCAGTCGGAGCGCGAGCAGGGCATTACCATCGACGTGGCCTATCGCTTCTTCTCCACCGACAAGCGCAAGTTCATCATCGCCGACACCCCGGGCCACGAGCAGTACACCCGCAACATGGCCACCGGGGCCTCCACCGCGAGCCTCGCCATCATCCTGATCGACGCCCGTTACGGGGTGCAGACCCAGACCCGGCGCCACAGCTTTATCGCCGACCTGCTGGGCATCCAGCACCTGGTGGTGGCGATCAACAAGATGGACCTGGTGGACTTCGCCGAGCAGCGCTTCCACGAGATCGTCGCCGAGTACCAGCAGGTGGCCGAGAAACTGAAGGCCCGGGATATCCGCTTCGTGCCGATCTCGGCGCTGAAGGGCGATAACGTGGTCAACCAGAGCGAGGCGATGCCCTGGTACGACGGCCCGGCGCTGCTCGAGCTGCTCGAGGGCGTGGAGATCTCCCGGGACCAGAACCTCACCGACCTGCGCCTGCCGGTGCAGTACGTCAATCGCCCCAACCTGGATTTCCGCGGCTACTGCGGCACCCTGGCCGCCGGCATCCTGCGTCCCGGCCAGGCCATTCAGGTGCTGCCCTCCGGCAAGCGCTCCACGGTGGCACGCATCGTCACCCAGGATGGCGACCTGGAGGTGGCCTATCCTGGCCAGGCGATCACCGTGACCCTGGAGGACGAGATCGATATTTCCCGGGGTGATTGGCTGGTGGCGGAAACGGATGAAGTGCCGCTGGCCAATAGCTTCGAGGCGGATATCGTCTGGATGCACGAGACGCCGATGGAGCCCGGCAAGCTCTACGATCTGAAATTGGCGACCCGTGATGCCGCCGGCAAGGTCACCGCTATCGATTACCAGGTGGACGTCAATACCCTGGAGCATCGCCACGCCGACGATCTGGACCTCAATGCCATCGCGCGTTGTCACGTAGAGCTGACCGCGCCGGTGCCTATCGATGACTACCGCAGCAGCCCCGGCACCGGCAGCTTTATCATCATCGACCGACTCACGAACGTGACCGTGGGCGCCGGCATGATCCACCAGTTGCTGGATAGCGAGCTGCCCTACGAGTTCCGTGAGCACGACAGCAAGGCCAACGTGGTGTGGAACCGCACCAGCGTTACCCAGGCCATGCGTGAACAGCTCAACGGCCACGAGGGTAAGTGTGTCTGGTTCACCGGCCTTTCCGGTGCTGGGAAATCCTCGCTGGCTAACGCACTGGAAGTGGAGCTCAACCGTCGCGGTTATCACACCATGTTGTTGGATGGTGACAACGTACGCCACGGCCTATGCAAGGACCTCGGCATGAGTGAGGAAGATCGTGCCGAGAATATCCGCCGCGTAGGCGAAGTGGCCCGCCTGTTCGCCGAGGCCGGCATCATCGTCATCACCGCTTTCATCTCGCCGTTCCGCAAGGATCGCGATGCAGCACGTGCGCTGTTCGGTGAAGGGAATTTTATCGAGGTCCATGTGGACGCGCCTCTGGATGTCTGCGAAGAACGCGATCCGAAAGGACTCTACCAGAAGGCACGCGAAGGCAAGATCAAGGACTTCACGGGCATCAGCAGTCCCTATGAAGTGCCGCTGAAGGCAGAAGTGGCCCTGAAGAGCGCCGAGTACACCCAGCAGGAGCTGGTGGCACAACTGGTCAAGCGGGTGCTGTGACGATTATGAAGATAGCTAAGGTCTACACCCGCGAGCTATTCGGCAGCGACTGAGTGGTGCGGCGCCAGGCTAGGGCCGTCCGGCCGGGCGCCGCAGTCGATAGAGAATCAGGTTGACCAGCAACGACTCCGAGAGGATATCGGCCTGGTCCCCCTGGGGCAGCACCACATGGAGTTCGATCTGTTTCGCGTTGGGCCAGCGACGCGGCGGCTGTATCACTCTCGGGGTAATACGCTGGAACAGCTCGGCTTCATTCACCACCAACAGGCCGGCGTTTTCGTTGTGGTCGATGCCCTGCAAGGAGGCCAGGTCCTGACCGCTGTCGTCGCCATGCTGGTATTGGGTCCATAGCTTCGCCGGCCCGCTTGCTGAGTCCCCAGGGAGACGAAAACACGCTCGCTGCTCTGCTGTCTCGGCTCAGGGAGCTTGAGCGGCAGGATCCCGAAGGGGAGCGATTTCCATGGCTCAAGTGCCATGACGACGCGACGGCGTTGCTATTGGATATATCGGCTTGAGTAGTACTCTTGAGTCACACCAAAAGGACAGAGTCTGTATGCAGGATGCCATTCGTGCCTTCCACGACCTGACACCCGATCCGACCCATCCGGCCCAGGCCGTCAGCTTCGGTACCTCGGGCCACCGTGGCCGGTCTGAAGCAGGCTCTTTCAACCGTGAGCATATCCTGGCCATTACCCAGGCGGTGGTGGACTACCGCCGCCAGGCGGGCATCAGCGGACCGTTGTTCCTGGGCCGGGACAGCCATGCGCTGTCCCGGCCGGCCTGGGAAACGGCGCTGAGGGTGCTGGTGGGCAACGGCGTGGAGGTGCGTATCGAGCGCGACTCGCCGCTGACTGCCACGCCTCTGGTGAGCCATGCCATCCTGCGCCATAACCATGGTCGGGATAGCGAGCTGGCCGATGGCCTGATTATCACGCCGTCGCATAATCCCCCCGAGGATGGCGGCATCAAGTACAACCTGCCCCATGGCGGGCCCGCGGATACCGAGGCCACCGGCTGGATCGAGCACTATGCCAATCAGTTGCTGGCCGAGGGCCTGGCGTCGGTGGAGCGGGTCAGCCTGGAGGCCGCCCTGGCCCAGGCGGTGCGCCATGATATGCTGGGCGACTATGTCGAGTCCTTGGGCGAGGTGGTGGATATGGCCGCCATTGCCGCCTCAACCCTGAGGCTTGCCGCCGACCCCATGGGCGGCACGGCCTTACCGGTGTGGCAGGCCATCGCCGAGCGCTATGATTTGAACCTCGCGGTGGTCAATACCCAGCTCGACGAGAGCTTTGCCTTTATGCCGCCGGACCATGACGGCAAGATCCGCATGGACTGCTCCAGCGCTGCCGCCATGGCCAAGCTGCTGGAACGCAAGGACGACTTCGACCTGGCCTTCGGCAACGACCCGGACGCCGACCGGCATGGTATCGTCGATGCCGGGGGCCTGATGAACCCCAACCACTACCTGGCGGTTGCTATCGGCTATCTGCTCACCCAGCGCCCCGAGTGGGGTGAGACATTGAAGATCGGCAAGACCCTGGTGTCATCGTCGCTGATCGACCGGGTGGTGGCCGAGCACGGTCGCGAGCTCTACGAGGTCCCGGTGGGCTTCAAGTGGTTCGTCGACGGCCTGCACCAGGGCTGGCTGGCCTTCGGCGGCGAGGAGAGCGCCGGGGCCAGCTTCCTGACCCGCAAGGGACGGCCCTGGTCCACCGACAAGGATGGTATCCTTCTCTGCTTGCTGGCGGCGGAGATGATGGCCGTCACCGGGCAGCGTCCCAGCGAGCGCTACCAGGCGCTGGTGGCTCGCCATGGGGAGCCACATTACCGTCGGGTGGACACCCCCTGCAGTCGCGAGCAACAGCAGGCCTTCAAGGCACTGGACGTGGGGAACCTGAGCATTGAGCGGCTCGCCGGTGACCCGGTAGCGCAAGTCTTGGCCAGCGCCCCCGGCAACCAAGCCCCCATTGGCGGTATCAAGGTGACTACCGCCAACGGCTGGTTTGCGGTGCGCCCGAGCGGCACCGAGCCGCTCTATAAGCTCTATGCCGAGAGCTTTCGTGGGAAGATGCATCTGGATGAGTTGATCGAAGACGCGCTGTCATGCCTGGACGAGTTGCTAGGCGCTGCATAAGCCTGACGCATTAAATAGGATGTTGTGATGAATCAACCAGGACGCATGCACCGCTCCGTTGCTCAGCTTAGCCGGGGCAAGAAGCGGCTGATCATGGTGGGCGCGGATCTGGTCGCCTTGCCGTTGGCCCTGTGGTCAGCCTACGCGTTGCGCTTTGCCGAGTGGTGGCCGGAGCGCTATATCGAGCCCTTCTGGTGGCTCTTTCTGGTGGTGTCACCGGTGGGGGTCTTTATCTTCGCCCGGCTGGGGCTCTACCGGGCGGTGGTGCGCTTTATGGGGCCCCAGGCGCTATGGGCGGTGGTCAAGGGGTCGGTATTGCTGGCCTTGATAATGTGGGCGGCGGCCTTCTTCTACCAGTGGCAGCAGTTCCCACGCTCGATCCCGGTGAACTTTGCCCTGGTCACCCTGGTGTATGTGGGCGGCACCCGGGTGCTGGTGCGTAGCTACTACCAGTGGCTGATCAAGCATTATACCCAGAAGGAGGCCGTGGCCATCTATGGCGCCGGTGGGGCGGGGGCGCAGCTCGCCCTGGCGCTGTCCAATAGCCGTGAGTTCTATATCGCTGCCTTCCTCGATGACGAGCCGAGCCTGTGGGAAAGCACCATCAAGGGCATACGGGTGTACAACCCGGAGACCTTCGCGCCGGTGGCCGAGCAGCTAGGCGTTACCCGGGTGCTGCTGGCTATGCCCACCGCCAGCAAGTCCCAGCGCAAGCAGGCCCTGGACAAGCTGGCCGATGTCGCCGTCCATGTGCAGACGGTGCCCTCCATGCCGGAGATCGTTTCCGGTGAGGCGAGTGTCGACCAACTGCGCGAGGTGGAGCTGGAGGACCTGCTGGGGCGTGATCCGGTGCCGCCCCGGGAGGAGTTGCTCGATACCAGCATCCGCGGCAAGGTGGTGATGGTCACCGGGGCCGGCGGCTCCATCGGCAGCGAGCTGTGTCGCCAGGTGATGCGGGGCGGGCCCAAAGCCCTGGTGCTGTTCGAGATCAGCGAGTATGGCCTCTACGCCATCGACCAGGAGCTGGAGACCCTCAAGGACGAGATGCGGGAGGATTTCCCTATCTATGCCCTGCTGGGCAGCGTCTGCGACCGTAGCCGCGTCGAGGCGGTGATGCGCCGCTATGGGGTGCAGACTCTCTATCATGCGGCGGCTTACAAGCATGTGCCCATCGTCGAGCACAATGTGCTGGAAGGGGTGCGCAACAACGTGCATGGCACCCGGGTGGTGGCGGAGAGCGCCGCGGCGCTGGGCGTCGAGCGCTGCGTGCTGATCTCCACCGACAAGGCCGTGCGGCCCACCAATGTGATGGGGGCCACCAAGCGCATGGCGGAGCTGGTGCTGCAGGACCTGGCGACCCGCGACGGCGAGACGATCTTCTCCATGGTGCGCTTCGGCAATGTGCTGGGCTCCAGCGGCTCGGTGGTGCCGCTGTTCCGCCGGCAGATCGCCGAGGGGGGGCCGGTCACGGTGACCCACCCCGAGATTACCCGCTACTTCATGACCATCCCCGAGGCCGCCCTGCTGGTGATCCAGGCCGGCTCCATGGCCGAGGGGGGGGATGTCTTCGTGCTGGATATGGGCGAGCCGGTGAAGATCCACGACCTGGCGCGGCGGATGATCCAGCTTACCGGCCTGGAGGTGAAGGACGACAAGCACCCTGACGGGGATATCGAGATCGTCTTCAACGGCCTGCGCCCCGGGGAGAAGCTCTACGAGGAGTTATTAATCGGCGACAACGTGATCGGCACCCCACATCCCAAGATCCTGCGGGCCGAGGAGGAGCGGCTACCCCGCCAGGTATTGGAGGAACTGCTCGAGGAGCTGCGTCAGGCCGAGCGTGAGCTGGAAAGCGAGCGCGCCTGTGAAGCCCTCAAGCGCGGCGTCAGTGGCTTCCAACATAGCGGTGAGCTATGCGATCTGCTGTCGTCGACGGAGAGGCCGTTGATCGCCGCCGTGGCCAAGTCCTGAGCGCTTCGGTAGAATGCCTTGCGATGCCCGGCCTGGTGCCGGGCATCCTTGTTTCTGGCCCCAGGTGATCCACAATGAAGCTTCCTAGCCTCCCCCCTTCACGCCCCGCCTGGGGCTGTCCGACCCTCTTATGGTGGTTTGGCCTATTGACCTTGGGGATTCATGCCGTTACCCGACTGGTGCTGCCTTCCCTGGGCGAACTCTCCGGTACGCTATTGGCGCTGGTGGGGTTATTCGCCGTGCTTCGGTGGGGAAAAGCCGTTCGCAGCAGTGCCCCGCTGTGGTTGTTGCTGGCGGCCGTTCTGGTGCAATTGCTGAGCTGGGGGCTGGGCATGCTGCATCATCCGGAGTGGATGCCCGGTAACCCCAAGCTGGACCGGTTGGCCAAGCTGTTCGCTTTTATCGCCATCGCCTGGTGGCTGGCCGGAGATACCCGCTACACCCTGAGGGTCTGGGGGTTGGCGTTGCTCGGGGTGCTGGCCGCTACTTTAATAACGGTGGAGGCGCGCCAGGACTGGCTCCTTGGCTTCGGTGGTCGCCGGGTCGGCTTCGCTATCTACAATGCCCAGCATGCCGCCATGTACTTCGGGGCCGGGGTATTGGGCCTGCTGGCCTTCGCGGGGCGCTTGATGAAACCGGGGCCATGGCGCTGGCTGCGGGTGGGACTATGGGTGGCCTGTGGCCTGGCCTGTGCCTTGGGGCTGATCTTCACCCAGACCCGTGCCGCCTGGCTGGGTGTCGCGTTTGGCCTGATTGGTATGCTAGTTGCCTGGTTGGTGTGGTGGTATCGGGCCTGGCAACGAGGCCGCTCGCCCTGGCGTATGGTCGCGCTGCTGGTAGTGGGGCTGGGGGTTACCGCCATGATCGGCGCGGGCTTCGAGGAGACGGTGGCGAAGCGCCTGGCAAGCGAGCGCCAGGTGATCGGTTCGCTGATGGATGGCGAGGTTGATGAGGTTCCCTATACCAGTGCCGGAATACGCATCCACACCTGGGTGGCGGCCACGGAGTGGATCGCCGAACGCCCCTTGGTGGGCTGGGGAGAGAATGCCAGGACCCTGGTGGTTCAGCAGACCGAGTGGCTGCCCGAGACAATCCGATCGCGGTTTGGGCATCTCCATAACAGCATCCTGGAGATCTTGGTGAGTTATGGGCTCCTGGGTGGGCTGCTGTTCCTCGCCCTTAGCCTCTGGTTGCTATGGGGAAGCTATCGCGCCTGGCGAGCCGGCGTGATGCCGGGCGACATGGCACTCTTCTTCCTGGGTTTCTCCATTTTCTGGTTCATCATCAATCTGTTCGAGTCCTTTATGGCCTTTTGGACAGGTGTCTTCCTGTTCAATATCATCCTCGGTGGGATCGTCACCCATATCTGGCGCTGGCAAACCGGTGAGCCAGCCTTTGATCCGTCAAGAACCTAAGGAGCTCCATTGAGCGATAGTCCCAAGCGCATTCTGATGGTATTGCGTCGTCTCGGCATGGGGGGCATCGAGAAGGCGACCGTCGCCTTGGCCAATGCCATGGCCCGTGACGGGCACGAGGTCCATCTGCTGATCTTCAAGGGACAGCCCGAGCTGGAACTCGATCCAGGAATCCGGGTGCACTGCCGCAACCTCGAACGGGAGTCACGCAAGACGCCACTGGGGCTGGCCTACTATGCCCTGAGTCGTGCCTTGCTGCGCTTTATCGTTCCCGGTTCCGGCTTTCTCTGGCCGGGGATCGTGACCAGTCGCCGATTCAAGGACTTTCTGCATCAATTGGAGGCCGTCGATGGCCGCTTTGACCTGATCCTGATCCGGGGGCAGGGGGCGTTCGAGCTACTCTGGAGTTATCGTGATCCGCGTTGCTGGCAGATGGTCGAGGCGGTCACGGGGGTCTATGAGAACCGGGAGCGCGAGAGCCGCTGGCTGACGAAAAAGCTGTTCGAAGGCAAACGGGTCATCTGCGTTTCCCAGGGTATTGCCGATGGGTTACGTCATCACTTGGAAGATTATGGCGTGACGCTCGCCGACCTCAGGGTCATCTATAACGCGGTACCCATCGATGAGATTCGTCGATTAGGCGAGGAGCCGCCGGTCCCGGCTTTTGATCGACCCTACCTGGTGCATGTGGCGCGTCTGGTGCCCGAGAAGGGGCAACGGGTCCTGATCGAGGCCTACCATCTGGCGCGAGAACAGGGGGTGGTGGCGCCGCTGGTGATCGTCGGCGATGGCTCGGAGCGAGGGCGCCTGGAGGCCCAGGTCGAGCGCTTGGGCCTTCGGGATCACGTGCATTTCCTTGGGCGGCAGAGTAATCCCTATCCCTGGGTGGCCCGGGCCAGCGCCTTCGTGCTGAGTTCGAACTTCGAGGGGCTGGGGTTGGTGCTGATCGAGGCCTTGGGGCTGGGAACCCAGTGCGTGGCCACCGATGTGCCGGGGGGAATCCGCGAGGTACTGGACGGCGAGCAGCGCCGTCTTATCGCCGCGCATGATCCCGCCAGCCTGGCCGAGAAGATTCGCGAAGCCTTGGCCGAGCCGCTGGCTATCGATGCCTCCTTCGTCGAACGTTTCGAGGAAGCCACCGTGCTGCCCCAGTTCCTGGCGTTAACCGATGGGGCGGAGTCCACTCCGTCGGAGCAGACATAGTCACCATGCTTTATTTCGTGGTCATGGGTAGCCTGGCGCTGTCGGTGCTGTTCAGCGCCGGCTGGTTACTGCATCGAGTCGGGCGTTGGATGTTGGGCGGGCGCGCGGAACGCCGGGGCGCGAAGCCATCGGCGGCCAGCCCGCGTAAACGCGCCGCAGCCAAGGCCAAGCCAGCCGCCCAGGGCCGCCGCACCAAGGCGCCCCGCGAGCCAGGGCAACTAATGCGGTTCCTGGCGCGGCTGGGCTCCTCGGTCTGGCCGCTGACCCTGTTGTCGTTGCTGTTGTTCGGCGGCTTCAAGCTGGCCGAGCGTGGCATGGAGGCGAGCCCCAGGACGCCGCCAACGGGCTTTTATGACCTGGTGACCTCGCTCGGTTGGTTGGCACTGGGGCTGGTGACCCTGAGCCTGCTGGTGGCGGCCGCACGTTGGCGCTGCCGTGGTGATGATTCACGCTAGTTCAGGGGGCGGAATGAAGTTAGAGATCATCATGGCGGCTTACAACAATGAGGCCGTCATGCGCCTGGTGCTGGAAGGTTACCTCCTGCAGAAAGACAGGGATTTTTCCCTGTGCGTGGCCGATGATGGCTCGGGATCCGAGATCAAGGCGTTGGTCGATAAGTTTGCGGACAAGGGGCTGAGCGTCCGGCATGTCTGGCAGGAAGACGCAGGGTTCCGCAAGGCCAGGGTCGTCAATGCGGCCATTGCCTCGTCGACCGCGGATTATCTCGTTATGACGGACAATGACTGCATTCCCTCGGCTCACTTCGTCGCCGATCACAAGGCACGGGCGAAGCCCGGGCATTATGTGGCCGGGCGACGTGTCGACTTGAAGTCGTCGCTGACCGATCGGCTGCTTTCCGGCGATGTCGAGGTCGCTCGGCTGAACCGTTTCTGCTTCCTCGTGGCCCAGGCCCGCAAGGATGGCCTGAAGCGGGCCGAGGTGGCGTTTCGCCCGCCGAGTTGGCTGGCGCGGCTCTGGAGCCGAAAGCCCCAGGCGTTGCTGGGCGCCAATTTCGGTGTCTGGCGGCAGGATCTTATCGGCGTCAATGGCTTCGATCGCGACTTCGAAGGTTATGGCTTCGAGGAATCGGATCTCGAGTGGCGGCTACAACGCTATGGCATTACTTCCCGTCCGGTGAGGGGCCGGGCCTGCCTGTTCCATATGTATCACCAGGAGAGAAGCGTCAGCCAGGAGTCCCTGGAAATGCTGGAAAGGAAGCGCAGGGCTGGCGTGATGTTCGTCGAGCGGGGTATCGAGGACCAGGCAATCTACTGATTCGTCACGCCACTGTCATCGTGGCTTCTTAGCGTGACTCCTGAAACCGCCTTGAGGTGAGGGAGTGACGCGATGAAAGTGACGGTATATGGGGCCGGTTATGTGGGCCTGGTGACGGCCGTTTGCCTGGCCAATGTCGGGCATGAGGTCGTCTGCGTCGATATCGATGCCGACCGGGTCGCGCGCTTGCGGGATGGCATTCCTTGCCTGTTCGAGCCTGGGCTGGAGCCACTGTTGCGGGACGGGCTGTCGTCGGGGCTGCTGCACTTCACCAGTGAGACACGGCGTGGCAGCGCCCATGGTGATATTCAATTTATTGCCGTGGGCACGCCGCCGGATGAGGATGGCAGCGCCGACCTGCGGTATGTGCTCCAGGTGGCGGAGACCATCGCCGAGCATATGGAGGCTCACCGTATCATCGTGAATAAGTCCACCGTGCCGGTGGGCACCGCCGACCAGGTGCGTGAGCGTGTGGCCGAAGTGCTGGCGCGGCGGGGCAGGGCGGAGCTGAGCTTCGACGTGGTCTCCAATCCGGAGTTCCTCAAGGAGGGGCACGCCATCGCCGACTTCCAAGGCCCGGATCGCATCATCATCGGCGCCGGCTGCGAGCGCAGCGTCGAGGCCATGTGCGAACTCTATGCGCCTTTCTGTCGTCGCCACGAGAAGATCATGGTGATGGACCCGCGCAGCGCCGAGCTGACCAAATATGCCGCCAACGGACTGTTGGCCACCAAGATCAGCTTTATCAACGAGATGGCCAACCTGGCCGAGCGCCTGGGGGCGGATATCGAGGCGGTGCGCCAGGGCATCGGCTCGGATCCGCGCATCGGTTACCACTTTATCTATCCCGGCGTGGGTTACGGTGGCTCCTGCTTTCCCAAGGACGTGCAGGCGCTGATTCGCACCGCCGAGGGCATCGGCTTCGACAGCAAGGTGCTCAAGGCGGTGGAAGCCCGTAATACCGAGCAGAAAACCGCCCTGCTGACCAAGATTCGAGAACACTTCGGGGGCGAACTGGCCGGCCGAACCTTCGCCCTTTGGGGGCTCGCCTTCAAGCCCAATACCGATGACATGCGCGAGGCGCCCAGCCGGGTGCTGATGGAGGCGCTATGGGAAGCCGGGGCGCGGGTACAGGCCTATGATCCCGAGGCCATGGACGAGACCCAGCGGCTCTACGGTAGCCGTGATGAGCTGACCCTGTGTGGCACCAAGGAGGCCGCCCTGAAGGGGGCCGACGCCCTGTTGATCGTTACCGAGTGGCAGAGCTTCCGCGCCCCGGATTTCGACCTGATCAAGCAGCAGCTCGGTGAGCCCACCATCTTCGATGGCCGCAACCTGTATGATCCCGGCCGCATGGCGAAGCGGGGGTTTATCTATTACTCCATCGGACGGCGACGTTAGCGGGATACATACCGATGGGCGGCATAGGGCCCGGCTGGCCTGCGGCGGTGGGGAGCAAGGCACTCGTTCGTAGCCCAGTGGCTTTAGATGGTATTGCGCAGCCCCAGCTCATAAGGGTGCGGGTTCAGGTAGGTCTGGGCGCGGATATAGTCGGAGCCGTGGCGTTTGACGTAGTGGGTGAGCAGCCGCAGCGGCACCACTAGGTTGACGTGACCCAGGCGATACTCCTCGATGGCCAGCAGCAGGTCCTGGCGGTATGGAACCGCAGCAGGGTGTGGTAGCTCGGCTCGGCCTCCACCTGGCGCTTCCAGTCGTCGAAGGCGTAGACCCGGGTGATAAAGTTCTGGGTCGTTGAGACGGGCTTCTTCTTCCAGGGGAAGCTCCGGGAAGTGCCGCTTCAGGGCGTGCACGAAGGCACCGGAGTCGGCATGGCTGGGCATGCCATTGAAGTGGTAGACCTTGACCCGCTCCAGGCCGCAGCTGGGTGAGCCCTTTATCAGGATAAAACCGCGCAGGTGGCGGTGGCCGGCGATAAAGCGTTCGCTGATGCCTACCGGGATTCCCGCATTGCTGGCGTGACCTCGGGCCATGGCTGGCTCCTTGAATTGGCCGCTCCCTATCAGCGCCGATACGTCGGACTGCTGTGAAGCAAGCTCCTACCACCCCAGTGGCCTTACCCACCCTGTGGGAGCTGGCTTTAGCCAGGGCGATTCCTCCATCGCCGAGACGTCGGACCGCTGCTGAAGCAGACTCCTATCACCCCAGTGGCCTTACCCACCCTGTGGGAGCTGACTTTAGCCGGCGATTCCTCCATCGCCGAGACGTCGGACCGCTGCTGAAGCAGGCTCCTACAACACCAGGGGCAACCCGCAGCCCGTAGGAGCTAGCTTTAGCTGGCGATTAGCGATGAGCGATCTTGGTGGCCTGTTGCCGCATGCCCTCGAAAATTGGCTCACTGATGGCTGCGGGAAACTCCTCGGGCAGTTGGTTGGCCACTTCGGCAATGACCGGCTCGGTGCGTTCGGTAACTTCCTGCAGGATGGCCGATGCCCGGTCGGTCGAGAAGCCAACTTGGCGGGCGGTGCTGAGGAAGTGCCGCGGTGCCATCCTGGCCCAGCGGTAATGGCGATTCTTGCCTTTCAAGGCCATGGCCATCTTGGCTCTTTCGGCGGCGATGCTCCCTTGCGCCATCAGGGGGTGCGCGGAGATCACGTCGTAGAGTGGCGTCATGCGATAGGCGCTGCCGGGCTCGAGGAAAAGGCTGAAGTTCTTGGCATGGCCATCGATGGCTGCCAATAGCCAGAAGATGACCTGGGTCTTGAAGAAAGCCTCCCGGTCCTGGCGTGCTTGCTGCGAGCCGAGCAGCAATTTCATGACGGCCTCGATGCCGGGCCCGCCATCGCTTTCGTACTTCAGCGCGGGGGCGACTCCCAGCGCCTGGCAGATGTCTTCCTGGGGCAGGCGCATCAACCAGGAGCCGTCTTGCGACCAGCGTCGATCGAAGCGCTGGACCACGAGGGTTCGTTGTGCCCCGAAACTCGCCAGCTCCGCCCGGGCGACGGGGAGTCCGAAGGCCTCAAGGAGCCGGAGGCAAAGCCACTCATTCTCGCCGCTCTGGCGAAGATCGATATTGCTGTGCTCGAGAAACCCGATCGGCAGCTTGAGGATATGGCTGGTGGGCGTGCTCCCGGCAGGACGCTGCCACCTGCCCTGATGCCAGAGCAGGGCGGTCTTCTCCTGGGCACCAGCCAGGGAAATGCGGAAATCCGCATCCCGAGCCATGCCCAGGGGGGCATCCTGATAACCGGCCAGCAAGGCCTCGATGGCGTGATCGTCCAAGGGCTCGGCGGTGAGGGTCTTGACGTCGGGAATGACCTGGCCCTCGGGGTACAACTGGATGGCCCCGATGCAATCGCGACCTATGCTAGCCAACAGGTCGAAGGGATGTCGCGTCGCGATCCCGAAACGTGCCTGCATCCTGGCGCGAATTGCCTCGGCATCCGGCAGCAAGTTATCGAAGAAGTTATAGACAACCGAGCCACGATAGGGCGTTGTCGTCAGGGGGAGCGACAAGGAGATGGCGCGAGCCCCGGGGCGATTGACCCACTCCGCGAGGTATTCGAATGCCATGGCGCCGGTCTGCGACAGTGACAGTACGCCGACTTCGATGCCATTGAGCGCCACGATAAGCCTAGCCATGGCCTACCACTCCTGGTCCCAGGAATGATCGTTCGACGTGGCGTCGTCTGCCGAGGCGCGTTCGCTGAGGTGCAGCTCAAGCTCGAGGGCCGAGAGCAGTTTGAACAGGGTCTCGATACGGCTTCGCTCGGGATGATTCTCGATGCTGGACACCGTCGCCTGCTTGATGCCGACCAGCTCGGCGGTTGCCTGCTGGGTCAGGTGGCGATCCCGCCGCGCATTTCTCAGGGATTGGGCCAGCATTTCCGGCGAGGTGATCTTCATCGTTATCCCTCATGGCGGATAATGGGTGATATATCCTCTATCAGGGATAATAGCACAATATCCGCTTTGGGGGATATTGTGCGCCGAGTTAAGAAAAAATGCCAAGGTTGTTGCCAAGTTAAAATTATCTTGGTGAAGTGAACGAAATATTCCGAGGCAGGAGCGGTGGCGATGGAAGCCGTAGGCTATGCCTATCTGCATGAGCGATTACGACTGGGGGTTTCTCCGCCGGTACGTCCTGCACGGGTGCGCCCAGTGACGCGAATCGTAGCGCTGGAAGAGGAGCTGGCGGTCCCCATGGAGCGGGCGCCGGCGGGGGACTTGCTCTCGCACCTGCTGTTTGCGCTGAAGCATGAGGGGGTCGAGCTGGCGATTCTCGCCGAGACCCTGCCCCAGTTGTCGCCCGAGGGCCTGATCGAGGCGATACAAGCCGCGCCAAATGGTATCTATCTGCGTCGGCTGGGCTATCTCTACGAGGCCTTCGTGGCGAGGTTACCGTTTGATCCGCCGATCCGGGGACGCGTCGTGCCACTGTTTGACCCTGGTCACTATGTCACGGGGCCTGCCGTGCGCGACAGTCGCTGGCGTGTCGACTTCAATGGCCTGGGAAGCCTGCATTATTGCGCCGTGGTACGCCGCACGCCGGAGATCCAGGCCCTGCTCGAGGCCGAGATCCTGGCCAAGGCCAGGGCGTTCATGGCTTCGTTGCCGCCGGGAATGCTGGATCGTGCCATTCAATGGGCCTATCTGAGCGAAACCCAGTCGTCCTTCGCTATCGAGCGCGAGTCGCCCTCGCCAGACAAACAACAGCGTTTTATGCAGTTGCTGCGTCAGGCCCATGAAGGCAGGGCCCTGGATGAGAGCTACCTCGTTGAATTACAGAACAGCACGGTCAACAACCCCTTCGACAAGGCAGCGGCCTTCCGGCATGAACAGAACTACCTGCATAATGGCTTGCCGGGAGCCTTGGGCGTTAGCTACCTTCCCCCGCCGCCCGGGTTGTGCGATGCATTGATGGAAGCGCTGATGGTCTGGGCCAATGCGCTTCCTGAAACCGGGGCAAGCGCTCATGATGAAGGCGTCCCGGCATTGGTCGCTGGGGCAGTGCTCTCATTTGGTTTCGTGTTTTTACACCCCTTTATGGATGGCAATGGGCGTATCTCACGCTTCCTGCTTCATCACACCCTGTGTCGATTGGGGGAGTTGCCGCGGGGCAATTTGCTGCCCATTTCCGTTGCCATGAAGCGCCATGAGGCGGATTACCTGGCGGCTCTCGAGGCCTTCTCGAAGCCTGCGCGTGAGCATTGGCGAGTCGACTGGATCGACGCCGATCATCATGATTTCGTCTTCACTGGCAGTGAAGCCCTCTATCGCTACTGGGACGCGACCCCAGCAGTCGCTTTCACGCTCAGGATGGCACAGGCGGCGCTCGATAAAGACCTCAAGGAAGAGGCGGCGTATCTGGCCTGTTTCGATCGAGTCTATCGCGCCATCGACTCGCGTTTTGATGTTCGTGGCAGTGATCTGGCCAGGCTGACCATGATGTGCCTGAGTCATGGTGGGCGCCTGTCCAAAAACCGCCGCAAACAATTTCGTTATCAGGTACCCGATGAGGTATTGGACGCGATCGAACGGGAGGCGGGGCTGGCCTTGAGCGAGGACAGCCATCTTGGTGACTCGTGACCAGAATGCCAGCCTCCGCCCACGAGGAAGCTGGCTTTAGCCCGGTCCGACGCCTCGGCGGTCTGACGCTTCGGCGGCCCGACGCTTCGGCGATGGGGCCCGTCAGGGCACCAGTGCCAGGGCCTCGCCGGCGAACAGCCGTGCCTGGGCCTGTTGGGTCAGGCCATAGGCCTGGCGCAGGGCCGCACGCTCTGCCTCGCCACAGGGCAGGGGGTTCTCCAGCCCTGGTGACGTTCGCCAGTCGTGGCAGCGGGCCTGGTCCGGGTCGGCCAGGGGGATCTCCAGCAGGCGATCCTCGCCGTCGAACCAGTGCAGGGCGCCGTTGAGGAAGAAGTCGGCGACCTGCGGTGCCCCATCATCGAACAGCGAATACCCCATGGCGTGGGGCAGCGGCATGCCCAGCAGCTCGGCCAGGGTCGGGGCCAGGTCGCGCTGGTGGGCGATGCGCCCGGGCTCGCCGGGGGCGACCCGCTCCGGCATATAGAGGGCGAAGGGCAGTTGGGCGCGCTCCAGGGCGCTGCCCTGGACCCGGGCGGTGTGGTCGGAGACCAGCAGCAGCGCCCAGGGGTGTTGCCAGTCCCTGGCCTCCAGGGCGGCGACGAAGTCGCCCAGCTCCTGATCCGCGAGGTGAAGTACATTGCGTTCTATATCGAGTTGCGTCTCGCCGGCGGTCAGCCGCGGCGCTCCCTCATAAAGCTGGATATCGTGGGTGGTGTTGGTATTGATGCCCACCATCATCGGCTCGGCGAGGGAGGGCAGGGTGGCCAGCACATGGCGATAGAGGTCGCCGTCATAGACGCCCCAGGCGTTCTCGTCATGGCGGCGCGTGTCGATATCGGCCTTGCCCTGGCTGCGCTCGAAGCCCAGCGACTGGACATAGGCGCCCACGCCGCTGGTGTTCTCGTGGGAGCCCTGGAAGAAGGCGGTACGCCAGCCGGCGTCCCTCAGCCGGCGCGGCAGGCAATCGTAGTCGTTCAGGGCCTGGGAGGTCTTGGCCAGGGTCTGGCCCAGGGGGTTCTGGTAGCTGCAGAAGACGGCGAACATGCCCTCGGTGGTGCGCATGCCCCCGGAGACCAGTTCGCGGCCGGCCAGGCCCTGGGCGGCGATGGCATCAAAATTCGGGGTCACCGGGGTGCCGTCGTCCAGCGGCCGCATATGGGCGCTGGACCAGCTCTCCAGCAGCACCACGATCAGATTGATGGGCTCCGCGGTGGTAGCGGACGGCATGGGCTGGCGATCGGCATAGAGGCGCGCCACTTCGTCGCGGGCCGCGTCGCTGTCGAGCCAGTCCATGGGTAACTGGCGCAGGCTGTCGTGGCCGCTCTGCAGGCCATAGAGGGCGGCATAGGCGCCGTTCAGGGCGGCGGTGGCCTCGCCGGCGTCGGCCAGGCGCATGGCGTCATGGGGGCCCTGGGGTAGCTGGGTGATACTGCCCCGCACCAGCAGCACGCTAAGGGCGACTACCGCCAGCAGCGACAGCTCGAGGCGCGGCCCGCGGCCCGGCTTGCCACTCGGCACCCAGGCCAGCAGCGAGATCAGCAGGGTCAGGACGGCGATGGCCAGCAGCCAGGGCCAGTGCAGGGCCAGCATCTGGGCCGCGCTGCCGGCGGAGTTGAACAGTTCGGCGGCCTCGTAGCCGATATGGCGGCCGGTCTCCTGCCAGTAGAGCCAGTCGCCCAGGTGCGCGGCCAGCAGCAGCACGCAGGCCGGCACCAGCCAGCCGCGCCGGGGTGGCGTCAGGCCCAGGCGAGTGGGTAGCCACAGGCCCAGCACGGTGAGGCCGGCGAGCAGGGCCGAGATCGCCAGGTCGAAGCGCAGCCCCCACCACCAGGCGCGGGGCCAGAGGGCATCGGGGACCATCCAGGCGCTGCCCAGCAGCCGTAGCGTCAGGGTCAGCAGGGTGAGAATAACAAGGAATTTCAGCCAGCTGCGCAATAGCGCTGGCGTTTGGGGCGAGGTTCTCTGCGTCATTATCTTGCTTATGGTTTTTTATGAAGGCGGTGAATATTACCAAAAAATGTCGGTGGAGGCCGACCAAATACGGTTCCTCGCACTTTGTCGTGAATACTATCGTGGGAGATTCTATGTCGCCCCTCAAGCTGCCACCGCGGTTTCCGTGGGAGCGCGGATTCCGCGCGATTGGCGCCGCCAGGCGCCTTGATCGCCCGCAGGGCGATCCTGGTTGGCACCCAAGGGCGACTTCGTCGCCCAATCGCTCGGCACAGCCAAGCTCCCACAACAGCAAGCCGGAGATCTGCCATGTCGTGGCTTCACGCTGATCTGCGAAGAACCTTAAATGCCAGTTTCCGCAAGGGCGCTGTTATATCGATATATTGTCCAAGGGTTGTATAGTAGTTGCTCCTGGTTTCCGACTGCGGCGGCATGCCCATGATAGTGAAGCGACTCCTTCCCGTGGTGATCCTGGCGATCGGTATCGCCGGCTTCGTGGCGTTGCGCCTGACCCGCCCCGAGCCGCCGCCGGCCACGGCCCAGGAGCGCAGCTGGCGCATCGAGGTGCAGGAGGTCCAACTGGGCGAGCAGACGCCGATCCTGCCGCTGTTCGGCGAGTTGGTGGCGCCGCAGCGGGTGACCCTGACCGCCTCGCTTCCGGCGCGTATCGCCGAGCGGCCGGTGCGCGAGGGGCAGCGGGTCGCCGAGGGCGAGTTGCTGGTGGCCCTGGACGAGGCGGATATCGCGCCGCTACTGGCCCAGGCCGCGGCGGAGGTGGCCGACCTGGAGGCGCAGTTGGCCAACGAGCAGCTGCGCCTGGCCAGCGACCGGGCCGCCCTGGCCAGGGAGCAGGAGATCCGCGATAACGCCGCCCGCCAGCTGGAGCGGGCGCGCAGCCTGGTGGAGCGCAACCTGGGCTCCCGGGCCGACCTGGATGCCGCCCAGGATGCCCTGGCCCGGGCCCGTCTGACCCTGACCACCCGCGAGAACGCCATCGCCGAGCATCCCGCTCGCCGCGCCAGCCTGGAGGCGCGGCTGGCGCGGGCCCAAGCCAACCTGGCGGCGACCCGGCGGGATGCCGAGCGGGCCCGGGTCAGCGCCCCCTTCGATGGTATCGTCAGCCAGGTCCAGGTGGCCCCGGGAGAGCGGGTGGCCAGCGGGGCGGCCCTGCTGTCGATCTACCCGGAGACGGGGCTGGAGCTGCGCGCGCGCCTGCCTCGGCAGCATGAGGCGGAGCTGATCGAGGCCCTGGCCCGTGGCGAGACGCTGCTGGCCGAGGCCGAGAACGGCGCGCGCTTTGCCCTGGCGGGCTTCGCCGGCGAGGGCGATGCCAGCGGCAGCGAGGCGATCCTGGCGTTGCGCGAGGCGGCTCCCGGGCTGCGCCCCGGCGGTCTGCTGGCGGTGACCCTGGCGCGTCCCGCTCACCCCCGCGCCCTGGCGCTGCCCTTTAGTGCCCTGCACGGCAACGATCGCCTCTACCGGGTGGAGGAGGGGCGCCTCGAGCGCCTGGCGGTGGAACGCCTGGGCGAGGCCCTGGGCGCCGAGGGTGAGCGCCTGGCCCTGGTGACCGGCGAGGCCCTGGCCGATGGCCAGCGCATCATGATCACCCATCTGCCCAATGCCATGCAGGGCCTCAGGGTGGATGTCGCCGAAGCGGCCGGGGAGCCGGAGGCGTGAGCAAGCGGCGTGGGGTGATCGGCTTCTTCGTCCATCACCGGGTGGCCGCCAACCTGGTAATGCTGGTGATGCTGGTGGGCGGCGTGCTGGGGCTGTCGCGGATGAATATCCAGTTCTTCCCGACCTTCGCCCTCGACGTGGTCAGCGTGCGGGTGGTGTGGAGCGGTGCCTCGGCGGAGGACGTGGAGCAGGGCATCACCCTGCCCCTGGAGCAGCGTCTGCGCAGCATCGACGGCCTCAAGCGCATGACTTCTACCTCTACCCAGGGGGTGGCCAGCATTACCCTGGAGTTCGTCGAGGGCACCGATGCGGTGCTGGCCCTGGATGATGTGCGCCAGGAAGTGGAGGGCTTCACCCACCTGCCGGCGGAGGCCGAGCGGCCCCGGGTCAGTCGCCTGGCCCGCCATGAGCCGGTGGCCCGCCTGCTGCTCTACGGTGACCTGGCCGAGGACGAGCTCAGGATCCTGGCCCAGCGCTTCGAGACCCAACTGCTGCAGCGGGGTATCGACCGGGTCGAGCTGGAGGGCGTCGCCGAACAGCAGATCAGCATCGAGGTGCCCGTCGAACGACTGCAGACCCTGGGGCTGACCCTGGCGCAGGTCGCCGAGCGTATCCAGGCCATGTCCCGGGACCTGCCGGCGGGGCTGCTGGCCCAACAGGACAGCGCCCGGGAGCTGCGTGCCGTGGAGCAGCGTCGTACGGCCCGCGACTTCGAGAGCCTGCCGATCCTCAGCGGCGATCGGGTCCATCTGCGCCTGGGAGACATCGCCATCCTGCGTCAGGAGCCGCGTCGCGGCCAGGTGAGCCTGACGCATCGGGGGCTGCCCGCCGTGGAGCTGCAACTGCAGCGGGCCGAGGCGGGGAACTCGCTGAGCGCGGCCCGGGTGCTCGACGACTGGCTGGAGGAGGTGCGTCCGACCCTGCCGCCCTCGGCCCGCCTCGAGGTGCATGACCAGAGCTGGCAGCTGATCGCCGAGCGCATCTGGCTGTTGATCGGCAATGGCCTGGGCGGCCTGGTGCTGGTGATACTCCTGCTCTATTTCTTCCTGCCGGCGCGGGTCGCCGCCTGGGTGGCGGTGGGCATTCCCACCGCCTTTATGGCCGCCATGCTGGTGTTCTGGGGCATCGGCGGCTCCATCAACATGATGTCGCTGTTCGCCCTGATCATGGCGCTGGGGGTGATCGTCGATGACGCCATCGTGGTGGGCGAGGATGCCGATGCCCACTACCGCATGGGCGAGGCGCCGCGCAGCGCCTCGGAGGGGGCCGCCAGGCGCATGCTGTGGCCGGTGGTGGCCTCGTCGCTGACCACGGTGGCGGCCTTTATGCCGCTGCTGATGGTGGGTGGGGTGATCGGCAATATCCTCGGCGACATTCCGATCATCATGATCTGCGTGTTGATCGCTTCCCTGGTGGAGTGCTTCGTGGTGCTGCCGGCTCACCTGCGCCATGCCTTCGACCCGCGACGGGAGGCGCCACGCCATGCCCTGGAGCGGCTGCGCCAGGGCTTCGAGCGTCGCTTCCAGGCCTTCCGCGAGGGGCCCTTCCGGCGCCTCTCCGCGCTGAGTCTGCGCCATCGGGGCGCCACCCTGGCCTCGGCCCTGGCGGTGACCCTGGTCATCGCCGGCCTGGTGGCCGGGGGACGCATCGCTTTCACCTTCTTCCCCTCGCCGGAGCCCACGGTGCTCTATGCCAACGCCAGTTTCGTGGCGGGTACCGAGGCGGCGCGTATGGAGCGCTTTATCGAGCATCTCGAGGCGACCCTGGAGGAGACCGAAGCGGCGCTGGGCGGCGGGCTGGTTCGCACCCGGGTGACCCGCTATGGGGCCAGCCTGGGCGCCGGCGGCACCGGGCGGCGTGCCGACGAGCTGGGCTCGATCATGATCGAGCTGATCTCCCCGGACGATCGGGAGGTGCGCAACAGCGAGCTGATTCGCGCCTGGCGGCAGCGCATCACCCTGCCGGCGGGCCTCGAGGCCCTGACCATCAGCGAGCGGGCCGCCGGGCCGCCGGGGCGCGACGTGGAGGTGCGCCTGGTGGGGGAGGAGGCCACCGCGCTGCGCGCCGCCGCCGACCGGCTGCGCGAGGCGCTGGCCAGCCTGCCGGGGGTGCTCGACACCGAGGACGATATGCCCTGGGGCCGCGAACAGCTGATCTATCGCGTCAATGCTCAGGGCGAGGCCCTGGGCCTGACCACCGCCGAGTTGGGTCGCCAACTGCGCACGGCCTTCGACGGCCAGGTGGTGCAGGTCTATCAGCAGGGGGCCGACGAAGTGGAGGTGCGGGTGATGCTGCCCCGGGAACAGCGCGAGCGCCTGGCGACCCTGTCGCGGTTGGCCATCCGGGTGCCGGACGGGCGACTGGTGCCGCTGACGCAGGTGATGAGCCTGTCACCGGCCCAGGGCTTCGAGGCCCTGCGCCATGCCGATGGACGCCTGGCGGTGGCGGTGGGGGCCGAGCTGGATGGTGCCGTCACTTCCGCTCAGCAGGTGCTGGAGAGCCTGGACCGCGAGACCCTGCCGGCCCTGGCCCGGGATTTCCATGTCTCCTACAGCTTCGAGGGACGCGCCGCCGACCAGCGCGAGACCCTGGCCGATATGCGCACCGGGCTGATCGTCGGCCTGGGGTTGATGTATGTGGTACTGGCCTGGGTGTTCGCCTCCTGGAGCCTGCCGCTGATCGTGATGGCGATCATTCCCTTCGCCCTGGTGGGCGGGGTGCTGGGGCACTGGCTGCTGGGCATCGAGCTCACGGTGCTGTCGTTGTTTGGCCTCTTCGGGCTCTCCGGCATCGTGGTCAATAACGCCATTATCCTGGTGACCTTCTATCGCCAGCAGCGCCGCCAGGGGCTGGCCATCGACGCCGCCCTCAACGAGGCGGTGGTGCAGCGGGTGAGGGCGGTACTGCTCACCTCCCTGACCACCATCGGCGGCCTGATGCCGCTGCTCTTCGAGACCTCGCTGCAGGCCCAGTTCCTGATTCCCATGGCGGTCTCCATCGCCTTCGGCCTGGGGCTCTCGACCCTGCTGGTACTGCTGGTGATTCCGGCGCTGCTCTCCTGGCTGGAGCACCTGCGGGCGCGGTTGGGGCGGCATGGGGAGGAATATCCGATCGCCGAGGCGCCGGATCGCGGCTAACGCCAGCGACCACTCGGCTGGAGAGGCCCCCAGGGTGGTAGGAGCCTGCTTCAGCAGGCGATCCTGTGTTGAATCGCCGGCTAAAGCCAGCTCCTTGTGTCTCTCGAGAGGAGGTGATTAGCTACCACCGCCTCACTGGCCTGGAGGGTAACCCGTCCAGCTCCTGATGGGCATTGACCCTGCATCGTAGATGGGCCCCTCCAGGCTCCTTGATCTCACCAGTTTGAACGGTATCCAACGCCCCTCGCATGGACGAGAGAGGCTGTACGAACAAGGCAAGACAACGAGATGGCACATATCGGTATTGACGTCAGCAAGCAGAAACTCGACTGCCTGTGGGTGCGCGACCTGGACAAGGGCAAGATCAAGACCAAGGTCTTCTCCAACCGTCATCAGGACTATCCGGGGCTGCTCGACTGGCTCGTCAGGCAGACCGGCGAGGCGGCCGATGAGCTGCATGTCTATCTGGAGGCCACGAGCATCTACCATGAGCCACTGGCGTACTGGCTGCATAAGGCGGGTGTCACCGTCTATGTGCTGAACCCGGCCCAGGTGCGCCACCACGCCAAGGGCATGGGCGTTCGCAGCAAGACCGATCGCAAGGACAGCATGATCGTGGCGCGCTACGGGATCGAGCGGAAGCCCCAGCCGTGGCAGCCGGAACCGCCCGAGGTGCGGGAACTCAAGCGTCTCATCAACCGGCTGGAGACCGTGGAAGACGATCTGCAGCGCGAACGTAACCGCCTGGAGAAGGCCCAATTCAACCAGGATGCCAAGGCCGCCGAGTCGATCGGCCACATGCTGGCGGCCCTGGAGAGCGAGGCGCGGCGCCTGCGCCAGGCGATCGACGACCACTTCGACACCCACCCGCCGCTGAAGCGGGATCGCGCTTTGCTGAAGAGCATCCCCGGCATCGGGCCGGCACTATCGGCGCGCTTGGTGGCGACGCTACGCAGCCGGGATTTCCGCAGTGCTCGCCAGGCCGCGGCCTTCCTGGGCCTGGTGCCGGTATTGGAGGAGTCGGGGACCTCGGTGAAGTTGCGGTCGCGCCTGTCCAAGGCCGGGGCACCCGGCATCCGCCGGAAGCTTTACATGGGGGCGGTGGTGGCCATCCGTCGCAACCCCGATATCAGCCGACCAGTACGCGCGCCTCAAGGCGCGTGGCAAGCCCTCGCTGTCGGCGCTGGGGGCGGCCATGCGAAAGCTGGTGCACATCGCCTATGGCGTGTTGAAGTCGCAGAGCGAATATCGGCCGCAAGGGGCATAAGCCCCCTTGCAGCCGGTATCGAGAGACGGTATCTACTAGGGCTAAGGCCGCGCCAATCCACCGCAGCCGGAACGCTTGTGTGGACGGCGATCGACTGATAGATTTGTTGTTGCAAATCATTTTCATTGGCAAAGAGGAATTGCAATGAAGCATTTCATGTTTCTGGCGGCCCTGACCTTCGGGCTGGTGGGCGAGGCCCTGGCCGAGCGTGTCGATCACTTTCAGGGCGAAGCCACCGAGACCCTGCAGGCGGCGGTCGAGAATTTCACCGATTATAACCAGCGTCTCGAGGCCCTGCTGGCCCAGGAGTCGCTGAGCGATGAAGAGCTGGGGCAGGTCCATGAGCTGACCTATACCCTGGAGAATGCTCTGGAGACCCTCTCGGAGGAAGTCGGTGAGATGGCCGTGGAGCTCGAGGAGGTGCATCTGGCCTCGGAGCGCCTGGATGGCGAGGGCGTGAAGTCGCATGGTCAGGCGTATCTGGACAAAGCCAAGACGTTGACCGGGACGGAGTGACCGGCCGCAGGCCTCACGGATAATCGGCGAAACGTCGGACCGCGCCTAAAGCCAGCTCCCACTGTATGAGGCTGCCACCGGTATTGTGGGAGCCTGCTTCAGCAGGCGATAAGGTTGGGTAAGTCGCCGGCTAAAGCCAGCTCCCACAGGGCGCTCAGCACTAGCGGCCCCGCCATTGGCGGGACCGCTGTTGTTTCAGCCGTTTCAGCCGGTGTCAGACACCGCGCACCGCGGTGAAATCGAACCAGGCACCTTGCCAGCCGTGGCTGGTTTCGATGCGCACCCGGGCCCGCCAGGGCATCACCTCCTCGGTGCAGATACCGACCTGAGCCGGGCCGGCGAAGCGGCCCTCGGCGGTTTGCTCCAGCGGGAAGCGGTGCAGGCCCATCTCCATGCCGACCCCTTCGAAGTCGACGCGCACCCGCCGGATATCACCGGCATCACTCTCCACGTGCAGCCTCAGTGGCGCCAGGCCACGGATCGGCTTGTCGCCGTCGATGGCGAAGCGCAGTCGGCTGCCGTCGGCCAGGGTCGCGCTGCAGGGGCCCCGGTTGAGGTCGCAGGGGGCCTCGGCGGCTTGCCAGTCGATGCCGTCACGCCCGGTCAGATGGTGGGCGGCGTACCAGGCGGTGGCCCCCAGGATCAGCAAGGTGGTCAGGATCAGGATATTGAGGCGCAGCGAGGTGGTGGAGGCGACCATGGAATCGATAATGATTGGCAAAGAGGCCACTCTAGCAGCTGTCCCGGGGGAGTGCCTGTGCGACATTGTCGCAGCCATCGCCTGAGGGCAGTGTGCGCCTGGGATGGCTCTGGAGGCGCGGCGCTTCGGATGGCCCACCGCTTAGAAGCGGTAGATGACTCGGGCGCTGGTGATATTGAGGTGGTCTAGGCGGTCGGCATCGATGTATTCGTACTCGAGCCGGCCCTGCCAGGCATTATGCTGAATGCTGGCGCCCAGGCCGAAGGTCTGGGCCGTACCGTCCAGGGAGTCGTGTCGCCAGTTGCCTTCCGCGGGACCGGCCACGTCGGCCTGCCAGCCGGCCAGTCCCGACTTGCCATAGAAGTGCAGCTTGCCCAGGCGGAGTCCGGCCATGACCGCGCCGCGCAGGCTGGTGCTGTCGAGCTGTACCGGCATGCCCTGATAGGTGGTGGGCAGCTGTTCGCTCTCCAGGTAGGCGAATTCGGCGCCGATCTCGAGGCGCGGGAGGCGGGGCAGCAGGTAGCCGGCGGCCACGCGGAAGCCCGAGGTGAAACCATCGAAGAAGTCCACGGATTCGCCATCGACGCGCACGCCGCTGTCCAGCTCGACGAGCTCGGGGTCGTCCTGGGGCGAGGCGGATGGCGCCGCCGCCAGCAGGGGGGGCGAGGCGACCAACAGGGTGAGTAGCGTTAGCCGAGACAGTGAGCGCATCATGATGGCGTCATTCGGGACGAGTAGAACCCCTAGTTTAGCGGAATAAGAGGGATTCGCCAGACCCGCGGCGTCACGGCCGGCAAGCGGGTATACTGGGCGGGCTGATTCACCGACTACAGGATGCACCGTGAACGAGATCACCCTGACCCAGCCTGACGATTGGCACCTGCATGTGCGCGATGAAGAGGCCCTCGATCGGGTCGTGCCCTACAGCGCCCGCCAGTTCGGTCGCGCCATTATCATGCCCAATCTCAAGCCGCCGGTGACCACCACCGAGCAGGCCCTGGCCTACCGCCAGCGGA
The DNA here is from genome assembly GCF_050613175.1 of Halomonas sp. H5. Lineage (GTDB taxonomy): Bacteria > Pseudomonadota > Gammaproteobacteria > Pseudomonadales > Halomonadaceae > Bisbaumannia > Bisbaumannia salifodinae. Next base: position 2,255,338 of record NZ_CP192510.1, on the reverse strand, counting down.
TCCTCGCCGCGGTGCCGGAAGGGGTGGCCTTCGAGCCCTTGATGACGCTGTATCTCACCGATAACACCGCCCCGGAAGAGATCGAGCGGGCGGTGGCCAGCGGTCAGGTGCATGGGGTCAAGCTCTATCCCGCCGGCGCGACCACCAATTCCGACTCCGGGGTGACCAGCGTCGACAAGTGTGCCGATGCCATCGCCGCCATGGAGCGCCTCGGCCTGCCGCTGCTGGTACACGGCGAGGTGACCCATGCCGAGATCGATATCTTCGATCGCGAGGCGGTGTTTATCGACAAGGTGATGAAGCCGCTGCTGGCGCGCTTCCCTGACCTGAAGGTGGTCTTCGAGCATATCACCACCCGCCAGGCGGTGGAGTTCGTGGAGGCGGCACCGGCGAATGTGGCGGCCACCATCACCGCTCACCATCTACTGTTCAACCGCAACCAGATGCTGGTGGGCGGTATTCGCCCCCACTATTATTGCCTGCCGGTGCTCAAGCGCGAGAGCCACCGCGAGGCGCTGCTCTCGGCGGCCACCTCCGGCAGCCGCAAGTTCTTCCTGGGGACCGATAGCGCGCCCCATGCCAAGGGGGCCAAGGAGAGCGCCTGTGGTTGTGCGGGCGCCTTTACCGCCCCGGCGGCCATCGAGCTCTATGCCACCGCCTTCGAGCAGGCCGGAGCCCTGGATCGCCTGGAGGGCTTCGCCAGCCATCATGGCCCCGACTTCTACGGCCTGCCGCGCAACCCGCGCAGCATCACCCTGAAGCGGGAGTCCTGGATCCTGCCGGAGAGCCTGCCCTATGGGGATGAGGTGATCGTGCCGCTGATGGGCGGCGAAAGCCTGGACTGGAAGCTGGTGTAGCTCGTCGAGATGGTTTAAATCGCCAGCTAAAGCTAGCTTTCACTGAGTTAGGGGTGGCAGCTGGTGTAGTGGGAGTCCGGCTCCGCCGGCGGTCCGACGCTCGGCGATTGGGCGCCGCCCGGCGCCCTGGTCTTGCCAAGATCGCCCTTCGGGCGATATAGAATCTCCCACAACACCAGCCTTCACCTCACAGCAGGCGATTCCCTAGCGTCGGCCCCCTTTGCGCTGGCGCACCTCGAAGATCACCGACTTGGTCAGGATGGTCAGCAGGAACATCAGCCAGCCGGCGGTGGCCAGCACATTGAACAGCAGCAGTCGCTGGGCGCCGGTCAGGGGGGTGACCAGGGCCTCGAAGGGGATGGCCAGGGCCATGGCCAGCAGCAGCGGCAGGGCCACCAGATGCATCAGCATCTCGGTGCGCCGCTTGCGGATCCGGTAGCGGCCCAGCATCAGCCGCAGGGGCCGATGGCCCAGGGAAACGATCAGGCAGGTGCCTACCAGGCAGAGCGCCGTGATGCTGGGCAACGGGGTACCCAGCCTGGTCGACAGGCTCGCCGACCAGGCCAGCCCCAGCCACATCACCCCCTCGAGGCTGGCGATCAGGTCGCCCGAGTAGCGTACTTTGCTCATTCCCGCTCCGTTGTCATGTCCCGCCCAGGCTTGCCTTCCCTCGCGGCCTCAGCGACGGCGCCATAGGGCGCGTACCCAGCGCCAGCGATTGATCAGCAGCGCCGCGAAGATCAGCCCGCAGCCCAGCAGCTGCCAGGCGCTCATGGTCTCATTGAACCATACCGCCGCCATCAGCGCGGTCCATACCGCTTCCAGTATCATGATCACCGCCGCATGGCTGGGGGTGGTCAGGCCCTGGGCATAGACCTGCAGGAAGAAGCGCAGGGTGCTGGCCAGCAGCACGCTGGCCGCCAGCCAGGCCAGGGTATCGCCTCCCAGGCGGGCGGGCCAGGGCTCGGTCAGCGCCGACAGGGCCGTCAGCACCAGCCCCACCACGATCAGCTGGATGGTCGTCAATGGCAGGGCGGGGAGGCTGCGTACGACCCGGGAGTTGAGGTTGAAGAGCAGGGCGAAGAGGGTGGCCGCGATCAGGAACAGCCACTGGCTCGCCTCCAGGTGAAAGCCCCGGTCCAGGGACAGGCAGGCGAGCCCCACTACCGCCACCGGCAGGGCGATCCAGGTGGCCTTCGGCGGCCGGTCACCGAACAGCAGGCGGGCCATCACCGGCACCAGCAGGATGCCCAGGCTATTGATAAAGGCGCTCTCGCCCAGGTGGGTGGCATAGGCCAGGCCCAGCACCCAGAAGGCGATAGCGGCGGCGAAGACCAGGCCGACACCCAGGGCCCCCGTGAACTGTGCCGGGCGACGCTTGCGCAGGCTGGGCCAGGCGAAGGGCAGCAGCAGCAGGCCCGCCAGCAGGAAGCGGCTGCCGATAAACAGCAGCGGCGGCAGGCCGTTCAGCGCTTCCTTGGAGAAGATCCACCCGGCGGCGGCCAGCAGGGTGACGGCGAGCAGCAGCAGGTCGGCCTTGAGGGGCGGTCGGGAAGCGGCGGTCATGGGACTCCTGTCGTCGGGGAGAAAGCGTCCTTGGCGAATCGATGATACGTGATCGGGACCAGGCCGCCCAGCGACTATGCTGAAGCCAATAGAGGAAGGGAGGCCTCGCCATGGACCCCATGACCATCAGCCACCATGGCGCCGTGGATGGCGTCACCGGCAGTTGCCACCGCCTGCATATCGACGAGCGGCGTTCGCTGCTGGTGGACTGTGGTCTCTTCCAGGGCGAGGAGGCCGGCGGTGAAACCTTCGAGCGCCAGCGCGTCGATTTCTCCCTGGAGGGCGTCCTGGGCCTGGTGGTCACCCATGTGCATATCGATCATATCGGCCGGCTGCCCTATCTGGTGGCAGCCGGCTTCGAGGGGCCGATTTTGTGCAGCGAACCGAGCGCCGAGCTGCTGCCCCTGGTGATCGAGGACGCCCTGCGGGTGGGCTTTACCCGGGATCGCCGGTTGATCGAGCGTTTCCTGGCGCGGGTCAGCGCCCAACTGGTGCCCCTGGCGTATCGCCAGTGGCACCAGTTGGTAGATGACGCCGGCCACCGGGTGCGGGTGCGTCTGCAACGCGCCGGGCATATTCTCGGCTCCGCCTATGTGGAGGTCGACTGGCGGGACAAGGCGCGCCGCGAGCACCAGCGGGTGGTCTTCTCCGGTGACCTGGGGGCGCCCCACGCGCCGCTGCTGCCGGCGCCGCGTTCGCCCCATGGCGCCGATGTGGTGGTGCTGGAGAGCACCTATGGCGATCGCCGTCACGAGGATCGCCGCCACCGTCGGGATCGCCTCCAGGCGGCCGTCGAGGCGGCCCTGGCCGATGGCGGCAGCGTGCTGATCCC